>JBFXFO010000150.1:0-9851 GCA_050178915.1 Rhizobiaceae bacterium
TTGCCCTCCTCATCGGTGAGGCCGCCGGCGATCTCGTCCAGCAGCAGCAGCTTCGGATTGGAGGCGAGCGCGCGTGCAAGCTCCAGCCGCTTGCGGTCGAGAAGCGTCAGCGTGCCGGCCGAGCGGTTCGCCTTCTCGTAGAGTTCGCAGTCACGCAAGATCTGCACGCAGAAGGCATAACTTTCCGCCTCCGAGCGCCCGCCGCCGAACGAGGCGGCGACGAGCAGGTTCTCGAACGTGGTCATGCCCACATAGGGCCGCGGGATCTGGTAGGTACGGCCGATGCCAAGCTGGCAGCGCCGGTAGGGCGGCTGCCGGCCGAGCCTGTTGCCGGCGAAGGCCAGTTCGCCCTTGTCGATGCCGATGTCTCCGCTGATCAGGTTGAACAGCGTCGTCTTCCCGGCCCCGTTCGGGCCGAGAATGCCGAGCACCTCGCCGCGGCGCACGTCGAAGCTTATGTCGTGCAGCACGCGGGCCGCTCCAAACGACTTGGAGAGGTCCCGCGCCTCAAGCATCAATGCGTCCTGCATTCTCTGTCCCTGGCCCGCGACGTTTGGCCGGCTTACGCCGACCAGGGCATGATCTTCATCTTGGCCTCAGGCTCGAACAGCTTGTTGACCGAGTTGTCGACGATCTTCAGGTCGTACGGCCACTTCTCGCCCTTGACCCACTGGCCGCCGAAGATCGGCGTGGTCGAGACGTTGGCGTGCGGACCCTTCGAGAAGTTGACGTTGCCGATCAGCGTGTCGATGTTGGTGGCAACCAGCGCCTCGCGGTTGGACTCGCGGTCGAGCGGGTTCTTCGACCGCTTGAGCACGTCGAGCGCCACTTCCCAGACGGCGTGGCTGTAGCCGAGCGGCTGCGTCCACTGCTTGCTGGTTTCCTTCTCCCACGCATCGGCGATGTCGCGGCTCACCTGGCCGGTGAGCGTCGACTTGAAGGGGAAGGCCGGCGTCCACCACACCTCCGACGACATGCCGTCGCCGAGCGAGCCCATGGCCTGCACGCCGGACGGGAAGAGCAGCGCCGCCGCGACCGTTACTGCCTTCGGCTTGTAGCCCTGCTGGGCGCACTGGTTGACGAAGGTCTTCAGGTCGTCCGGGTAGGTGATGCCGCCGACGATGTCGCAGCCGGCTTCCTTGAACGCGTTGATCTGCGCCGTGTAGTCGTTGGTGCGCGGCTGGAAGTAGCCGGGGACCACGATCTCGAAGCCGGCCTTCTTGGTCGGCACCGGCAAGCCGTACTGGTCGTTGCCCCAGGTTTCGCCGTCGGCGTTCTGCGGGAACAGCATGCCGACCTTGCGATTGGTGTCGATGGTGTTCCACAGGCCGACGAAGGTGTTGAGCGCCTCGTCGAGACCCCAGAAGAAGTGGTAGGTCCACTTGAACGGCTTGTCGGCGCCGCCGCGCGGGAAGATGATCGCCTGCCACGGCGCGCCGGTGGAGACGCACGGGCACTCGTTCAGTTCGGCCTGATCCGACGCCGGGCTCACCGTGTCCGTGGTCGAGGCCGGCACCAGCAGATGGACGCCGTCATTGAGGATGAGATCGCCGGCGACCTCCGCGGCGCGGTTCGGATCGGACTGGCTGTCGCGCACGAGGATGTCGACGTCGTACTTGCCGGCCGAGGTTTCCAGACCGTCCTTCACCAGTGCCTTGATCTGGTCGACCGCCCAGCCGTCGGTTTCGCCGAACAGCGCCAGCGGTCCGGTGGTCGGCGTCAGGAAGCCGATCTTGATCGTGCCGGCGCTCTGTGCACGCGCAACCATCGGCGCACCGATGGTCGACGCCGCGAGACCGGCGCCCATGCCCTTCAGAACCTGGCGACGCGACGGCCGCGTGAGATTGATCATTCCCATTTCTGTTCCTCCCATTGGCATTTTCTCTTGGTCAGCGGCGACGGTGGACCGACGCCGAAGCTGGTTCAGCGGAAGCGATGCATCGCTCCTCCGTCGATGACGATCTGGCTGCCGGTGACGTAGGACGAGCACGGCGATGCGAGGTAGAGCGCGAGGCCCTTGATGTCTTCGGTGTCGCCGATGCGCCCGATCAGCGACTGCGCCTCGAACGCCTTGCGGTCGGCCGGGATCTTCAGGCGACCGCCGGCGATATTGGTCATGAACGGCCCGGGCGAGATGCAGTTGATCAGGATGCCATAGGCGCCGAGTTCCATCGCCATCTGGCGCACGAAATGGTCCACGCCCGCCTTCGCGGGCATGTACGGCGTCCCGACGATCACCTCGTTGATCTGCGCCGCGATGGACGAGGTCACGATGATGCGGCCGCCGCCCGTGCGCTTCATGTGCCGCGCGGCATGCTTCACGGTCGTGTAGACCGAACTGAGATTGACCTCGATGACACGGTCCCAGTGATGGTCGTCGAGCACGTCGATGGCGCCGTCGGGGATGCGCTCGCCCTCGGTCGACCAGAAGCCGGGACCGGCGTCGATGCCGGCATTGGCGAAGACGACATCGATCTGGCCGTGGCGGTTGGCGACAGCGTCGAACGCCGCGGCCATCCCCGGACGGTCGGAAACGTCCAGCGCCTGGCCCCAGACTTCGTTGCCGTTGCCGACCATCTCGGAAACGACCTTTTCGAGGTTCTTGGCATCGAGGTCGAAGATGCAGACGCGCGCGCCATTGTCCGCCATGACTTCGGCGTAGGCGCGCCCGATACCGCTGGCGCCGCCGGTCACGATGACCGACTTACCACGCACGTCGAACATTTCGTTGAGGCTCGCCATCTTCCCTCCCACGCCGCGCGCACGTGTCCGGTTGCGCTTGCGCAATTCGCTTCGGCTAAGCGAACGGTCCCACCATCAGCGTCGCTGACGGTCGGCTCCTCCCGTTGCTCCAACCCAATCAGGCGTCCATCGGAAGGGGAGTGTCAAACATCTCTGTTCGGACAGCGGTCAGGCGGCACGCTGCAGCAGTTATGCTCTTGAAAGACATAGACTTTTATTTTGCACTGCTCGTTCTCATGAATTGCCGAAGCCTCCTCTCCAGTTGACGAGATGATTAAGTGCTTGACGATTTCGTAAAAGAAGGCAGCCTGCTCTCTCCCGTGGGAGGAACCGCGATGAAAGCGCCCGTCGAGGGTTCGAAGCTGCTGGACCGAGGCAGGCCTACCGTGCGCGAGCTGCTGTCGAGCCTGGTCTTCAATCCGGCCGACGGCACGATCCGCATCAATGGCGACCGCGTCGTCATGCAGCGTGCTGCGGTCGGCGTTTCGTTGCGGCGCGAGCTGACCAGGATGCTTGGAGCCGACGAGGCGCGGGTCTTCCTGATCCGCCTCGGCTTTCTTTCCGGACAGGCCGACGCCCGCTTCGTCCGCACCAGCTGGCCGAGTATCGACCCCGGCGATGCCTTCACGGCCGGTACACGCCTGCACACCTTCAGCGGCGTCGTCCGGGTCGAGCCCGTCTATGTCGATTTCGACCTGCGCCGGAACCGCTATGCCGGCGAATTTCTCTGGCACGACAGCGTCGAGGCGGCGGAGTTCCGGCTGCAGCGGCCGACCCCGGCGCCGGTCTGCTGGACCCAGCTTGGTTATGCCTCCGGCTACGCGTCCGAATTCTTCGACACGCTGATCGTCTACAAGGAGGTCGAGTGCACGGCGCAAGGCCACAAGCATTGCCGCGTCGTCGGCAAGCCGGCGGACGCCTGGGGCGCCAGCGACCCGGATGTCATTCTCTTCCGCGACCGTATCGTTGCCGCCTCCGACGCCCCTCCGGCAGAGCCGCGGAAGGCTGCCCCACGCACCCCCGAAAGTGCAGTCTCGGAACTCGACCGGCTCATCCTGTCGCCGGTGCGCACCGAACTGGACCGCCTCGCGCCGATGGCGCTGCCGGTGATGCTGGTGGGATCGCCCGGCACCGGCCGCAGCCGCGCCGCGCGCTACCTGCATCGTGCCTCCGGCGCGCCGGGCGGCGAATTGCGCCAGGTCTTCGGCTGCCGCTGCGACCTCGATCTCTGCGCCGACATAGCACGGCGTGGCAAAGGCGGCCGGCGCGGCAGCACGCCGGAGACCATCCTCATCGACGCCGCCGAGGAGATCCCGGCCGAGATGCAGTCGCATCTCGCTCGCGCGGTCGAAGAGGGACTGCTTGCCGGCGGGCCGCGCATTCTCGCTTTGGTCGGCTGCCAGTCGGAGCGCGCCGGGCCGCCGGCAGGAATGTCACCTGAACTCTGGTACGCGCTGTCGGCCGCAACCGTGAACCTGCCCACGCTCGACACGCGCGACGGCGACCGCGCCATGATCGCCGAGGCGTTGCTGCAGGTGCTCGCGGCGCGCATGGGTCGGGACCCGCCGGGGCTCGATGCCGCCGCGGCGAAGCTGATCGAACGCACCCGCTGGCCAGGCAATCTGCGCCAGATGCGCGCCGTGCTCAGCGGCGCCATGGCGGCGCAGCCAACCGGCGCACGCCTGACCCGTGAGGCCATCGAAACACAGCTCGCCCGTTTCGACGCCGACCGGCGAAACGAAACGCCGGCGCAGGAAGCCGGCATCGGGTCGACGGTCAACCGGCTTCTCGATGCGGACGGCTTCTCGCTCGCCGACTTCGAGCGCACCGTCTATGCGGCGGCCGTCAGCCGTGCGGGTGGAAACCTGTCAGCCGCGGCTCGGCTGCTCGGTCTCACGCGTCCCCAGCTCGCCTACCGCCTCGGCGATCGGGCCTGACGACGCGCACCCGGCAAACAAAAAGGCGGGCAATGCCCGCCTTTTTCGTGAACCCGTCCTGCTTGCGTCTACCAGAGTTCGTAGCGCAGGCCGACCTTGAATTCGTGCGAGGAGAATGCCGGGTGACGACCCTGGGTTCCCACAGCGCCGAGAGCGGTGGGGAGCGCGTCGAAGCCGAACATCGGACCGCCGGCGATACGGCGGTAACGATAGCCGAGGTCGAGCTTGATGTTCTTCGACACGTCGTAGGCGAAGCCGGCCATCGCCGCATAGGTGAAGGCCCAGCTCTTCTCGCCCGCATGGGTGGCGGTGCCGACGAAAGCCGTCGGGCAGGTGGCGCCGACGCAATAGCTGCTGTTCGACAGCGCGTTCCATTGCAGGCGGGTGAAGCCGGCGCCGGCGCCGACATAGGGCGTGATGCCGACATAGGTGCCGAGATCGACGTAGCCGTTCGCGAGGAAGCTGAGCCCCTGTGCACGCTGGCTGTCCTCGGAGCGGCAGCTGGTGCCCGCAAAGGCCGGGACAAACACGGGATCTATGCAGGGCGCGGCGCTGTTTGTCGTGCCGTTGAACCGGCCGTGGAAGATGTCGACGGTCGCATCGGCGCGGAACCATTCGTTCAGGCGGTAGCCGAAGCCGATGCCGAAGGTGAAATCGTTGCGCAGCCGGCCGGTGATGAAGAGGTTGTCGCTGTAGGTGGCGGTGCCGGCATCGAAGGTGCGGTAGGTGAAGTTTCCGCTGGTCCGGGTCGCGGCGGCATAGCCGACATCGCCACGCAGGTACCAGCCGGACCCGACCTCGACCGGAACGTATTCGGCAGCCTGCTGCTCGATCACCATCGGCGGATCGTAGTCGGCCGCGATGGCTGCCGCCGGCGTGAGTGCAAGGCCTGCAAGAAGCAGCCCGAGTGTCGATTTCAGATTCATGTCGGTACTCCCGAACAGCGCCGATTCCGGCCAGTCGGGAAGCACTGTTAACCATAGTGGTTAAGCCACGGTTAACCCTGCCTTTCGATAAGCGCCTGCAACCACTTCTCTTTTTCGCAGCGTTGCCGCGCGCGCACACTTTTTCGATCACGGACGAAGATGCGGCCGCCTCCCGCACGCGTCGCCGGCCGAATCGGCACGGCCTCATTGACGGGTGGCGGCGACCCGTGCCGTGCAGATGCAACCCATTCTGAAACGAAGAGGCCGCCCGGCGAACCGGGCGGCTTCATTTGCGTGTGACGTCGAGGGGAATTACTTGGTGTAGATCGGCTCCGGCGGAGGCTCGTAGGCGATCGGCTCCGGACCCGAGCAGTCGCTCTTGCCGCCACCGAAGGCGTAGCGCAGGCCGGCGCGTCCTTCGTGGATGTTGAAGCCCCTGTCGAAGCCGGGGCCGGCGCCGCCGGGACCGTTCGGCGAAATCTCGAACATGCGGCCGCCTCCGATGCGGGTGTAGCGATAGCCGACGTCGAGCTTCAGCTTGTTGGTCAGGCAGTAGGAGGTACCGGCCATCAGCGCCCAGGCGAAGCGCATGTTGGCAGCGCCGCGGTGCGTGGTGGTGATGCCGCCGACGGTGTTCTCCAGATCGGCCCACTTGATGTGCGCCCCACCGATGCCGGCGCCGATATAGGGCGTGAAGCCACTCCAGGTGCCGAGGTCGACATAGGCGTTGGCCAGCATCAGCAGCGCCGTGTAGGAGGTGCGGTCGACCGACGAGCAGACGACGCCACCGCAGAAGCCGGTGGTCTGGCCGGTGAAGTTCGACTTGAAGAAGTAGTCGCCGGTCAGGTCGACGCGCAGGTGCTTGGTGACCTGGTAGCCGAGGCCGGCGCCGAGCGAGAAGGCACCGCGCAGATTGCCGAAGTCGAAGGTGCCGGTGCCCGGTTGCGGCAGCGCGGGGGTGCAGCAGGTGGCGGCCGTGACGCCATAGGTTATGTAGTCGGCGCCGCGGAACTTCGACGCGTGGTAGTCGAGATCGCCGCGGATGTACCAGCCGCCATAGGAGACCTCTTCCTGGTAGATCGGCGGCGCAACCTCGACCATCGGCGGCGGCTCGATCAGGTCGGCGGCAAGCGTCGGTCCGGCGAGGCCGGCGACCGCTGCCCCGGCCAGAAAGGCGGCGGCCAGGATCCGCTTTGCAAATCTCAGCATGGCTTCACACCCTTGCGAAAAGCACGGACCCGTCCCCCGGCTCCGTTTTTTGTGGAGTTGATTTCGCATGGATAATGATTGGCAAAGGTTAAGGGCCACTTAACCCTGCTGCTTAACCACGTTCTGCATCATTCATACCATTGCACGGCAAAGCAAAAGGCCCGGCAGATCGATCGGGCCTTCGCTGAAATCAATGTCGGGCTGACTTGTGGTCAGGCCGCCGACTTGGCGGAAGCGATGGCGTCGATGACGTCATCGACGACGGATTCGACCAGCTTCAGATCGTCGGCTTCCGCCATCACGCGGATCACCGGCTCGGTGCCGGAGGGGCGGATGACGACGCGGCCGGAGGTGCCGAGACGCGCGCGCGCGTCCTCGATCGCCTGCTTGACCAGCGGGTTCTCCAGCGGCTTGCCGCTCGAATAGCGAATATTCTTCAGGATCTGCGGCACCGGCTCGAACTTCTTGGCAACCTCGCTCGCCGGCTTGCCGGCGCGCTTGATGCAGGCCATCACCTGCAGCGCCGAGACGAGGCCGTCGCCCGTCGTGGCGAAATCCGACAGCACGATGTGGCCCGACTGCTCGCCGCCGACATTGAAGCCGTGCGCGCGCATGTGCTCGACCACGTGGCGATCGCCCACCTTGGTCCGCTGCAGCGACAGGCCGAGCGCGCCGAGGAAACGCTCGAGGCCGAGGTTCGACATCACCGTCGCCACCACGCCCCCGCCGGCCAGGCGTCCGGCCTGATGCCAGGACTCGGCCACCATCGCCATGACCTGGTCGCCGTCGATGACAGTGCCGTTCTCGTCGACGATGACCATGCGGTCGGCGTCGCCGTCGAGTGCAATGCCGAGATCGGCGCGCACTTCATGCACCTTCTTCGACAGGCCCGCCGGATCGGTCGAGCCGCATTCCTTGTTAATGTTGAAGCCGTTCGGCTCGTCGTTGATGGCGATCACCTCGGCGCCCAGTTCCCAGAGCGCGGCCGGCGCGACCTTGTAGGCGGCGCCGTTGGCGCAATCGATCACGATGCGCATGCCGGCGAGCGACATGGAACGCGGCAGCGTCCGCTTGGCGAACTCGATGTAGCGGTCGTGCACGCCATCGATACGCTTGGCGCGGCCAAGGCCGTCGGAATCGGCGAGCGAGATCTCGACCTGCTCGTCGAGCATCGCCTCGATGCGCGCTTCCAGTTCATCCGACAGCTTGTAGCCGTCCGGTCCGAACAGCTTGATGCCGTTGTCGTGGTAGGCGTTGTGCGAGGCCGAGATCATCACGCCCATGTCGGCGCGCAGCGAGCGCACCAGCATGGCGACCGCCGGGGTCGGGATCGGACCGAGCAGGAACACGTCCATGCCCGCCGCGCAGAAACCCGCCACCATGGCGTTCTCGATCATGTAGCCGGAGAGGCGCGTGTCCTTGCCGAGCACGACGCGGTGCCGGTGCCGCCCACTCTTGAACGACATGCCCGCGGCCATGCCGACCTTCATGGCCACTTCGGCCGTCATCGGAAATTTGTTGGCCCGTCCGCGAATGCCGTCGGTGCCGAAATAGCTTCCCGCCATGTGACGCTTCATCCCCACATGTTCATGCCGTCCCCTCGATCGTGGATTTGCCACAACCGCTGGTCCGCCTGCCATCACAATATGTAAGACCCTGTTACGAAGCCTTAGCCGGGAAGTCGACCTCTGCCTGTGGTTAACGCCGGCTTACTTCAGCTGCGCGATCCATTCACGCAGCAATGCCCCGGCCTCGGGATCGGCGACATGCCGGCCAAGCTCGGGCATCATGACGCCCGGCTCGATGCTCTCGACGCGGTAGAGCATGATCGAGCCGTCCGGGTCGCCCGGCGCGATGTCGAACGAGCGGCCGCCGGAACCCTTGCCGGCCGCCACCGGGCGCTTGCCGATGCCGAGCGCGACCGGATCGGTCTCGCCGCGCGTCAGGAACAGGCCGGAATTGCTTGCCGGCCCTTCGCGGCGATGGCAGTGCGCGCAATTGACGTCGAGCCAGGTGCGCGCGCGCTCGTCGATCGAAAGCGACGCATCGTGCATATCGGCCGCCACCGGCGTGCCCGCCGGATCGGCGGCTCCGGCGAGGATGCCTACCCGCGTCCAGTGTGCCAGCTGGTTCTCCTCGCCTTCGGCATAGGGGAAAGGCCGGTTCAGATTGCGCGCCTTCGGCCCGAGCGGCACGATCTCGCCATTGAAGGCGTGGCACCCCTTGCACTGGTTCTTGTTCGGCACGGAATAGGTGAAGCCGAGCGGCTCGCCCGCCGCGTTGATGGATGAGACCTCCACCTTGGCGCCGGCGATCTTCAACGCGGCGTCGCTCTGCTCGTCGTTCCAGACATAGGCCCAGGCCTGCCAGCCCTTCTCCTGCCGCAGCATCACGCGCGTCTCGATCAGACGGATGTCCTTGTCCGGCTGGCGGTAGTCGGCGGGAAACGCGAAGGTCTTGATCAGCGCCGAGCCGACCGGAAACTCGAACGCCTCCGTGTCGCTCCACTGCGCGGTCATTCCCGGCGGCAGGTGCACGAAGCGATATTTCAGCGCCCCGTCGGAAAACAGCGGCGTCGCCAGCGCGAACGGCACGACGCCCTCGGTCGGCTTCTGCCCACGCAGATCGTCGAAGAAGGAGAATTCGGAGAGCAGCTTCGGCGGCTGTGCCGCCACAATGGCGTCGGCGGAGGGTTGGGCGGCCGCGGGCGTGAAAGCGAGAAGAAGCAGGACGAGAAAAGCGGCGATCTTTTTTGCAACCAAGCCGATCTCCCCCCTTGAGGGAGAGAGCGCTGGCATGCCCGAGGGGGGTGTCATCAGACGCAAGCCCGCGATGCAGGCGCCCTTATGCCCCGCTCTCCTGCGGCAGCTTCACCGCCGCCGGCTCCGGCAGCGAGCCGGCGTAGTTGGAGATGTCCGTGTCCGTCCACCAGCCGAACGGCAGGATGAGTTGCGAGATCATCTTGAGGTTGACGAAGCTCGTGCCCTCTTCTTCCTCGATGTAGACGCCGTCCTCCTGCGCGGTCCAGGTGACGTAT
>JBFXFO010000151.1:0-9722 GCA_050178915.1 Rhizobiaceae bacterium
GCCAGCGCGGTCCTTGATCGAATCGTGGGCGCGCTTCAAGCGCGGCAGCAGGGAATCCATCATCGTCTTTTCCGTTTCAGCGTCAGGCGATCGTCGCCGCGATGCGCGGCACCATGTCGGCGACTTTCGCCACCGTGTCGCCGATTGAGAGGCGGGTGAGGACGCCGTCGCGCACCACCTGCTCGCCGCCGACGAAGACATGGCGAACGTCGGACTTGTTGGTCGAGTAGACGAGGTGCGTCATCGGATCGAACATCGGCACCGCGTGTGGGCGCGTGATGTCTACCAGAACCATGTCGGCGAGCTTGCCCTTTTCGAGGCTGCCGATGCGATCGGCGGCGCCGAGCGCCTTCGCGCCGTTGATGGTCAGCATATCCATCGCCTGGCGCGTCGAGATGATGTCGGCGCGGCCGGTGTAGCCCTTGTGGATCGTCGCCGCGAGGCGCAGCGCCATCCACATGTCGAGGTCGTTGCCGGAAAGCGGCCCGTCGGTGCCGAGCGAGACGTTGATGCCGCGATCGAGCATCTCCGGCACGCGGGCGAAGCCGGATGCCAGCTTCATGTTCGACATCGGGTTGTGCGCCACATGCGCGCCGGTGCGCGCCACGATGTCGAGTTCCTCGTCGTCGAGGTGGACGCAGTGCGCCAGCACCGTCTGCTCGCAGAGACAGCCGAGATGGTCGAGGTGGCGCACGACCGTGCGGCCGTAGCGCGAGGTCACGTCGGCCTGCTCGGCACGCGTCTCGGCGCAGTGCGTGCAGAAGATGCCGCCGTGCCGCCGCGCCACGTCCTTCGCCTGCCGCAGATTGTCGGGGCTGACGGTGTAGGTGCCATGCGGCATGGCGCAGGCGAAGACGTCATCGGCATTGCCGAATTCGTCGAAGAACGCGTCAGCTTCGGCGACGCGCTTGTCGATCGAGAGCGCCGTCACGCCGGCCGGGTCGAAGAAGATGCCGCCGGTGGCGACGCGCATGCCGACCTGCCGCGCCGCCTGCACGGTTGCGGTCGGATACCAGAACATGTCCATGACGCTGGTGCAGCCGGACAGCAGCAGTTCGGCGAAGCCGAGCACGCTGCCGAGCCGCGACGTCTCGGGGTTGAGGATCGCGCCTTCCGCCTTCCACACGGTCTGCAGCCAGGGCTCCAGCGGCAGATCCTCGACCAGCCCGCGAAACAGGCTGTCGGCGGCGTGGCAGTGCGTGTTGACGATGCCCGGCATCAGGATGTACCCGGAGCCGTCGATGACGGTCTTTGCCCGCGACGCCGGCCCGGCCAGATCGGCGGACGAGCCGACCTGCGTAATGCGCCCGCCGGAAACGGCTACGCCACCCTTCTGCAGGATGGTGCCACTGGCGTCGCAGGTGACGACGATGGCGTTGTCGATGACGAGATCGGTCATGCGCCCTCCCTCAAGCCCGCCGCCGCAGGCGCCACCATGACAGCAGGGTGAGCACGACCAGCGTTGCGAGATACGGCATCATGTCGGTGAACTGCTGCGGCAGGCCGAGGCCCTGCACGCGGAACGAAAGGCTGTCGACCGCGCCGAACAGCAGCGCGATGAAAAACAGCGGCCACGGCCGGCCACGCGTCAGAAGCACGGCGACGACGGCGATCCAGCCGCGGCCGGCACTCATGTTCTCGACGAACAGGTTGACGTTGGAGATCGACAGCTGGGCGCCGGCAAGCCCGCACAGCGCGCCGCACAGCAACAGCGCCCAGAACTGCACGCCGAGCGGGTTGACGCCGCCGGCCTTCAGCGCCGCGGGATTCTGCCCGGCGGCGCGGATGCGCAGGCCGAGCCGATGGCGGGCGAAGAAGATATGCAGGCCCCAGGCCAGCGCCAGCGCGACGTAGAAGAGCGGCGACTGGCCGCTGATCATGTGGCCGACGAAGGGGATGTCCTCGACAAGCGGAATGTCGATCACGCCGAAACCGGCAATGCCGGGATCGTTGAAGGCACCGGCCTTGTCGAAGATGACGCGCAGCAGGAACGCCGTGGCGCCGGCCGCCAGCAGGTTGATCGCGATGGAGATGACGATGGAATCGCCACCCCGGCGCAGGTGGAACTCGGCGAACACCGCCCCCATGGCGGCTCCGGCTGCGATTGCCGCGAGCGCGCCCAGCCACGGCGAGCCGGTGAAGAAAGCGCCGACGACGGCGAAGAAAGCGCCGGTCAGCATCATGCCTTCGAGGCCGATGTTGAACACGCCGGCGCGCTCGCAGATGGCGCCGCCCAATGCCGCCAGCAGGATCGGCGTGACAAAGCGCGGAATCGAGTCGAGGAAGGACGGATCAAGCAGCAGATCAAGCACCGTCGTCGCCTCCCTTCGGAGCGCTGCGCGATGACAGGATCGCACCGGATACGCGGCTGGCGACGAAAAGGATGATCACCGCCTGCATGACCAGCGCGATCTCCTTCGGCACGCCGGCGGTGCGCTCCATTCCGGCAGCACCGGTCTGCACGGCTGCGAAGAAGAAGCCGGCAAACGGCACCAGCCACGGGATCATGCCGACCAGCAGCACGGCGATGATGCCGGTCCAGGCGTAGAGCGGCTGCACCAGCATGCCGTCGATGTAGCGGTGGTGGATGCCGAACACGGCGATCGCGCCGACCATGCCGGCGATGGCGCCGCTCATGGCGAGCGTCTGCAGCGTCAGGCGCCGCACAGGCAGCCCGGTGGCGCGGGCGAAATCGGCCGACAGGCCGTTCAGGCGCGCGCGGTAGCCATGCACCGTGGTGTGCGAATAGACGATTGCGAAGATCGCCGTCACCACGACGAACAGGATGCCGAAGTCGAGGCGGAAGCCGGGGAACATCGGCAGCCACGTCGCCTCCGGCACGAGGTGCGACTGCACCATGCCGGACGGCACGTCACGGAACGGGTGGGCGACGAGATAGGAGGCGACGTAGCGGATGGGGAAATTGAGGAGCAGCGAACCGACCAGCAGCGGCACGCCGACATAGACATAGAGTACGCCGGCGAGCAGCGCCCACAGCGCGCCGGCCGCCATGCCCGCGAGCACCGAGACGAGCAGCACGACAAGCGGCGGTCCCGGCAGGAACAGTGCCACCAGCGCACCGACCAGACCGCCGGCCACCAGCTGGCCCTCGCCGCCGATGTTGAACAGGCCGGCCCGGAAGGAGAGCAGAACCGACAGCGCCATGCCGACGATCAGCGTCGCGCGCGACAGCGTCGCAGCCAGGTAGGCCATGCGCTTGCCGCCGAAGGCGCTGTTGAAGAAGCCGTGCAGCGCCTCGTCGAAGGGCGCGCCGACAAGCAGCATCAGCCCGAGCAGGATGGCGAGGATCCACGCCAGCGTCGCGATCCACGGCAGCGCCTCGCCGGCGAGCAGTCCTTGCGTGCGACTGCTCATGCCGCCGCTCCGAGTGCGGCGTCCTCGCGCGAGGTCATCAGCGCGCCGATGCGCTTGCGATCGGCCTCGGCCTGCGGGATCGCCGGCGACAGCGAGCCGGAATACATCACGTGTATGCGGTCGGAGAGCTTCAGCACCTCATCCATCTCGGTCGAGACGAGCAGCACGGCGTGGCCGGCGTCGCGCATCCTGACCAGCTCGGCATGGATCAGTTCTGTGGCGCCGATATCGACGCCCCAGGTGGGGTTTTCGGCGATGATCAGTGGCGTGGCGCGCGACATCTCGCGGCCGACGACCAGCTTCTGCTTGTTGCCACCCGACATGGTCGAGGCGAGCGCCGACGGCCCGGCAACCTTGATGCGGTAGCGCTCGATCAGTCCGCGCGCGAACGCGGCCATCGCCTTGCGGTGGAGGAACGGCCCGCGCGAAAAGGCCGAGACATCATCGCGGCCGGCATTGGCGTTCTCGGCAACCGAGGCGCCGAGCGCGAGGCCGACACGCTGCCGGTCTTCCGGCATGTAGGAGAGCCCGGCGCGGCGGCGGCCGGCGACGTCGAGGCGGTCGATGCGGTTGCCGACGAGGTGGATTTCGCCGGATGCTGTCGAACGCAGTCCGACCAGCGCCTGGATCAGTTCGGCCTGGCCGTTGCCGCTGACACCGGCGATGCCGACGATCTCGCCAGCACGCACGTCGAACGAGATCGGCCCGACCTTCATGCCGCGGCTCGCGGCGACGAGGCTTGAGGCGCGCAGCACCACGTCGCCGGCCTCGCGCGAGGCGGGCTTCAGCGGCGGCGGTAGGTCGCCACCAACGATTTCGCGCGCCATGCGCTCCTTCGAGGTTTCGGCGAGCGTGCCGGTGGACACCAGCTTTCCGCCGCGCATGACGCTGACGCGGTTGGCGATCTCCATAACCTCGTCGAGCTTGTGCGTGATGATCACGATGGAGCGGCCGGAGGCGGCGAAGCTGCGCAGGATGCCGAACAGGCGGTCCTTCTCCTGCGGCGTCAGCACGGCGGTCGGCTCATCGAGGATGAGCAGCCGTGCGTCGCGGTAGAGCATCTTCAGGATTTCGACCACCTGCTTCTGGCCGACGGCGAGGTCGCCCACCGTAGCGTCGAGGTCGATCGAAATGCCGTGTTCGCTGAAGCCCTGCGCCATCTTGCGGCGGGCGCCGGCGAAATCGACGAAACCGAAACGGTTCACCGGCTCACCGCAGAGCACGATGTTTTCGAGGACGGTCATTTCCTCCTGCAGCATGAAGTGCTGATGCACCATGCCGAGGCCGGCGCGGATGGCGTCCTGCGGAGATGCCCAGCGGCGCGGCCTGCCATCGATCTCGATGGTCCCTGCGACCGGCGAAATCAGGCCGAACAGCACGTTCATCAGCGTGGACTTGCCGGCGCCGTTCTCGCCGACGACGGCATGCACTTCGCCGGCGCGGATGCGGATCGACACGTTGTCGACCGCGACCAGCGGGCCAAAGCTCACCTTGATGCCGTTGAGGGCGGCGTCCATCTCAGTCCCTTGCCTGGTAGTTGTCGGCGAAGGGGCCGCTCCGGCCGAGACGGCCGGAGCGATACTCACACCTTCGCGAGTCCGCCTTACTTGGCGAACATCGGGTCTTCGAGCTTCAGCGAGCCGTCAGCGATCTGCGCAGCGACTTCACGCATCTTGGCGGCGACCTCCGGATGGTCGGCGATGAGGCACTTGGAGTCCTTCACCGTCGCCTCGTCGAGCGCGATCGCGCTGACGCCGTTCTCCTTGATGCCGAGCGCGGTGAAGGTCTTTTCCTTGCCTTCGAGGATCTCCCCGACGGCGGCGACCAGCGCGTTGTCGACCCGCTTCAGGCTCTGGTCGACGATGATGCCCGGAACGTCGGGGCAGTGGTTCACGTCGACCGAGAAGACCTTGAAGTTCTTCTCCTTGGCCGCCTCGAACACGCCGAAATCGCCACCGGCGGTCGCCGTGTAGATGAAGTCGGCGCCGGCATCGGCGATGGCGATCGCCTGCTCCTTGGCGCGGACCGGATCGGCGAACGGATTGTCGCCGCCCACCCAGCGCACGTCGACCGTGGCGTCGGGGTTCACGGCCTTCACGCCCTGCGCGTAGCCGTCGGTGTAGCGATGCAGGAAGGGGATATCGAGCGCGCCGACGACGCCGACCTTCTTCGACTGCGTCAGCATGCCGGCGGCGACGCCCATCAGGTAGCTCGCCTCATACTCGCGGAAAACGGCGCAGTGCACGTTGACCGGCTGGTTGTCGATGCACTGGTCGATGATGAGGAACTGCGTGTCCGGAGCGGCCGCGGCTGCCTCCTTGACGATGTCGTTGAACTCGAAGCCGAGCATCACGACGATGTCGGCGCCCTCGTTGACGGCGGCGTTGACGTTCTCGACGCGCTCGGCGGCGGTCTTCGACTCGTAGGTCTTCGCTTCGGCGCCGTACTTCGCGGCGGCGGCCTCGATGCCCGTCTTGCCCATCTGCAGGAAGGCGTTCACGCCGATCGCGTCCGGCGACACGTACACCAGCAGCTTGTCGGCGGCCTGTGCGCTCGTCCCAAGCAGCGCCATTCCCATCACGCCCGCCGCAAGGCGGGTTTTCCAGTTGCGAGTCATTGACCACTCCCCTGTTTCTGCCGGCCGGAGGCCTCCCCCCGACACCGGACCTTCAGTCGAAAGACCGTCGCGCTTTAACCGGCCAACGGATGGCAGGCCAGCGCTTTTGACAAAGTCTGCGAGCCCTCTTAGCATTTGTCAACAAGCCTTCACATTTGTCGAGGCGACTCAATCGGGGTGAGCAGGGATGGCGGCGGAGAATTTTGTTCCGCGTGGCACGCAGGGCGAGTTCTGGACGGACGAGCGGTGCTTCATCACCGAGTTGCACAACAGCGACGTGTCGCCGGAGAGTTCGCTCGCCATCGCGCGCGTCGAGGCGGGCGTGACGACGCAGCTGCACCGCCTGGACGGCGTCTGCGAGCGCTACATCGTGCGCAAGGGCGAAGGGATGCTGGAGGTCGACGGCAAGAAGCAGATGCTCGTCGTCGGCGACCAGTACGTCATCCGGGCCGGCGCGGCGCAGCGCATCGAGAACACCGGAGCCGGCGACCTCGAATTCTACTGCCTCTGCACGCCGCGCTTCTTCCCCGCCAGCTACGTCAACCTCGAAGCCTGAGCGAGACATGGCCATCCGCCCTTCCGAACGGATCGTGCACAAGGCCGCGTGGCTCTACTATTCGCACGGGCTGCGGCAGGATGAAGTCGCGCAGAAGCTCGGCATCTCGCGCGCCTCCGTCGCCACCTATCTGAAGCGGGCGCGCGAAACCGGCATCGTCAACATCTCGACCTCGACGCAGCTCTTCGGCGACGATTTCCGCGCCCGCCAGCTGGAGGATCTCCTCGGACTCGAATCGGTCTGGATCGTGCCGTCCGAGGATGCCGGCGTGGAAACGCCTGCCGTCGCGGCGGGGGTGTTCCTCGAGATGGTCGGCAAGGAAGATCATATCGGCGTCGCCTGGGGCAAGACCGTCTACGAGATCGCCGACGTCATGTCGTTCGCCGACCTGCAGGGCGTCACCGTGGTGCAGCTGTGCGGCAATCTCGGCGCGCCCTATTCCTATCGTCCCGACCATTGCACGATGGAGATCGCGCGACGGCTCAACGCGCGCGGCATGAACCTCTACGCCCCGCTGGTGCTGTCGAGCGAGCGGCTGGCGGCCGAGCTGCGCCGCGAGCCGGTCGTCGCCGAACAGCTCGCCGGCATCGCCGACTGCACGCTGGCGCTGTTCTCCGTCGGCGGCGTCGACGACGAAAGCCACATCGTCGAATGCGGGGCGCTGTCGCGCGGCGAGATGCGCGAACTGCGCTCTGCCGGTGCGGCCGGGGTCATCGCCGGGCAGTTGATCGACAGGCAGGGCGCGGCGCTCGACTGCACCTACAACCGGCGGCTCATCTCGGCCGATCTCGCCTCCATCCGCGCCATCCCGAAGCGGTTGGTCGTGGTGCAGCAGGACAACAAACTCGGGCCGCTGATGGCAGCGCTTGCCGGCGGGCTGGCAACACATCTCGTGGTGCCGCGCTCGCTGGCGGACAAGGTTCTGGCCGAAAAGGGCGGCGGCACCGAAGCGGCTTGACCCGGACGGCACGAAACACAAAACACACGACGGATACCCCTGCCCTCACCCGGGCAGTGCGACGACAGAGGATTGCGATGAAGACTCTTTGGGACAACGCGAAGGCCGAGGCGCTGGTCGCCGACTATGCGAAGAAGGGCGTCTCGCGCGACCTCGCGCTGCGCGTCTACACGACGCGGCTGCTCGGCGGCGACCCGCGCCTCGTCCTGCATGGCGGCGGCAACACCTCCGTGAAGCTCAAGGTCAAGGATCTGCTCGGCGACGAGTGGGACGTGCTGCACGTCAAGGGCAGCGGCTGGGACATGGGCGTGATCGAGCCGCAGGGCCTGCCGGCGGTGAAGCTGGCGCCGCTGCTGAAGGCACGCGCGCTGGACAAACTGTCCGACGAAGACATGGTGGCGCTGCAGCGTGCCAACCTCATTGACCCGTCTTCGCCGAACCCCTCGGTCGAGACGCTGCTGCACGCCTTCCTGCCGCACAAGTTTGTCGACCACACGCATTCGACCGCGGTGCTGGCGATCGTCGACCAGCAGGACAGCGAGCCGCTGTGCCGGGAGGTCTTCGGTCCGAAGATGGCCTTCGTGCCGTACATCAAGCCGGGCTTCGATCTCGCCAAGGCGGCCGCTGAAATCTTCGACCGGGACACCAGCGTCGAGGGCCTGATCCTCGACAAGCATGGCATCTTCACCATGGGCGATACGGCCGAGGAAGCCTATGGCCGCATGATCCGGTACGTGACCGCGGCCGAGGACTACATCGCGAAGAACGGCAAGGCCGCTCCCGCCGCGATCAGCCTGCCGGCCAAGCTGGCCGAGCCGCAGGCGATTGCCGCGACGCTGCGCGGCGCCGTCGCCTTCCCGCGCGGCGAAGGCCGCTTCGACCGCTTCGTCACCGACTTCCGCACCTCCGACCGCATCAAGGCGTTCCTTGCGCGCTCTGACCTGCAGCGGCTGGCCGACACCGGCGTCAGCACCCCCGACCTGTCGATCCGCATCAAGACCGGGCCAATGGTGCTGCCGGCGCCGGATGCGTCCGATCTCCCCGGCTATTTCAAGCAGGTGAAGGAGCGCGTCGCGGCGTATGTCGGCGACTACACCGCCTACTTCACCAGCAACGACGCGCGCGACGACGTGAAGCGCACGATGCTCGACCCGATGCCGCGACTGGCACTTGTGCCGGGCCTCGGCATGTTCGGCTTCGGCCGCACCATCAAGGACGCAAAGATCGCCTCCGACGTCGGCGAGATGTGGATCGAGGCGGTGGAGGGCGCGGAGGCCGTCGGCACCTTCCATCCGCTCACCAAGCCGGAGCTGTTCGAGCTCGAATACTGGTCGCTGGAGCAGGCCAAGCTTGCCGGCATGAAGCCGAAGCCTCTCACCGGCCAGGTGGCGCTGGTCACCGGTGGCGGCGGCGCCATCGGCGCGGCGACGGCAAAGCTGTTCGCGGCCAACGGCGCGCATGTGGTCGTGCTCGACCTCGACGGCGACAAGGCTTCCGCCGCGGCCAAGGCCGCCGGCAACGGCTCGATCTCCGTCTCCTGCGACGTCACCGACCCGGCATCGGTGCGGGCTGCCTTCGACGCCGCCGTGACGGCTTTCGGCGGCGTCGATATTGTCATCTCCAATGCGGGTGCGGCCTGGGAAGGCGGCATCGGCGAGATCGACGACGCGCTGCTGCGCAAGAGCTTCGAGCTCAACTTCTTCTCGCACCAGACGGTGGCGCAGAATGCCGTGCGGCTGTTCAAGCTGCAGGGCACGGGGGGCGCGCTTCTGTTCAACACCTCCAAGCAGGCGGTGAACCCGGGCCCGAATTTCGGCGCCTACGGTCTGCCGAAGGCGGCGACGCTGTTTCTGTCGCGCCAGTACGCCCTGGAATACGGCAAGATCGGCGTGCGCTCAAACGCGGTGAATGCCGACCGCATCCGCTCCGGCCTGCTCACCGATGCGATGGTGGCGAGCCGCTCGGCGGCACGTGGCCTGTCGGAGAAGGATTACATGTCGGGCAACCTTCTCGGCCTCGAAGTCACCGCCGAGCACGTGGCGGAGGCGTTCCTGCATCACGCGCTGGCCGAGCGCACCACCGGCGACGTGACCACCGTCGACGGGGGCAACCTCGCGGCGGTGCTGCGCTAGGCGCGGCGCCGGCCGGGCGTTTGTGGCAGACGCGGAAACGCCCGGAACAAAATTCCTTGCGTCCGGCCGCCGGGCAGGCATGCT
>JBFXFO010000152.1:0-9542 GCA_050178915.1 Rhizobiaceae bacterium
CGCGCAGACGAGGATCAGCGGGATCGACCCCATCGGCACCGTCCACGCGAATCCGGCGACGCCGAGCGCGATCCTGATCGCGCCGGTGACGATGATGACACGCTCGCGCTCGGGCCGCGCATTGGCGACGAGGATGGAGAGGACCGACCATGCGATGGACTCGGCGGCGATGACGTAGCCGGTGGTCAGCACCGAGACGCCGTGCAGCGTGGTCAGGATCAGCGGGCCGTAGATCGAGAACGAGATGGTGGCGACGGAGAACGCCGCGATCATCGTCATGCCGGTGCCGACCGGGCTGCGCCAATCGAACAGGCGCGAAGGGAACAGGCGCGAGGCCGGCTTGCGGGCATCGAGCAGGAAGAACAGCACCAGTCCGGCAAGGCCGAGCGCCAGCAGCAGGCTGGAGCGCAGCGGCTGCACGCCGACGCCGGCCAGCGCGATCAGCATGACGCCGGCGGCAAGCACGGCGAGCGACAGCCACGGGAAGGGCGGCGGCCGTTGCACGGCGACCTGCGTGGCGCGGGCACCACGCAGCACGATGAAGCTGGTGAGCGCCATGGCGACACCGCCGATGGCAAAGGTGATGAAGGCCCAGCGCCATGTCGCCGCCTCGGCGAAGATCGCTCCGATCAGCGGCCCGCAGAAGGCGGAGACGCCCCAGACGGCCGAGATGACGGCGAAGAGCTGCGGCCAGATGCGGGGCGGGAACAGGCGCTCGATGGAAACATACGCAAGCGATACCAGCGCGCCACCGCCGAGCCCCTCGAGCACGCGCCCGGCGAGGAACCAGGCCATGGTCGGCGCAAGCCCGCACACCAGTGCGCCGGCCGCGTAGAGCAGCGCCGCACCGACCATGTTGGTGCGCAGGCCGATGCGGATGGCGAGGCGACCAGCCGCGGCGCCAGCCACGATGGAGCCGAGCTCGTAGACGGCGAGCGACCAGCCGACCAGTTCCACACCGGACAGATCGCCAACCATCGACGGCATGATGGTGGCGATCATCGTCTCGTTGGTGGCATGCAGCAGGATGCCGAGGCTGATGAAGCAGAAGCGCGCAAGGTCGCCGCTGCGCCAGAGCGCGCGCCAGTCCATGCCGGTGCCGTCGGCGGAATTCATGGCGCGACATTCGCCGGGCGGCTGGCGTGGCGCAATTCGCCAGGGAGGGCGGCAGGATGCTCCACGCATCGGCAGCTTCGTTGACTCGCGTCCGGTCGCGTGGGACGTTCGGGCGAACGGCGATGGGGAGCTTTATGCGGAAGCTGGCGGTGCTTTTCGTGGGTGTTCTGGCGCTCGGCCTGGCCGGCTGCCAGGGTGAAAAAGGCGAGAAGGGCGACAAGGGCGATCCCGGCCCGTCGGTCGTCGGTCCGGTCGGGCCTGTTGGTCCCGCTGGCGCTCCCGGCCCCGCTGGCAAGGACGGCAAAGCCGGTGAGCCAGGCGCCGATGGCGCCGCCGGACCAAAGGGCGAAAAGGGTGATGCAGGTGCGGCCGGCGCGGCTGGACCTGCCGGTCCCGCCGGGCCCAAGGGCGAGGCAGGCGCGAAGGGCGAGGCAGGCGCCAAGGGTGACAAGGGCGATCCCGGCGAAAAGGGCGAGAAGGGTGACCCAGGCAACGCCGTCGGTGGCCTTGCCGTCGTGCGCTCGGCCGGCGCGGCGCAGTGCCCGGCGGACATGCAGATCGTGTCGGTGCTCTGCACCGGCGGAGCGGGTCAGACCTTCCAGCTGTCGAAGCTGGGCGAGTCCGACGTCGCCACCTGCGACGGTGGCGCCACGACAGTGATCACCTGCCAGTAGGCGATCGCGAGCGTCGAGAGATCAGGCCGGGCCCGAGCGGGTGCGTGAAAGGCCCTGCGCGGCCGGCTCGTAGTTCGGATCAAGCTGCACGGCGCGGCGGTAGGAATTCGCCGCCTTCGACTTGTCGCCGCGGCGCTCGTAGACCAGACCCTGGTTGGCCCAGGCCTCGGCGTTGCGGTCGTTCAGGCGGATTGCGTTGTTGAAATCGGCGAAGGCGTTGTCTTCGTCGTTCAGCGCCAGATAGGAGATGCCGCGGCCATTGTAGGGCTCGGGCGAATCCGGCGACAGCGAGATCGCGGTCGAAAAGTCCTCGATGGCGAAGTTGTGCTGCCCCTGGCTCTGATAGATCAGGCCGCGATTGTGATAGGCGCGGCCGTCGGTCGTATCGAGCTGGATGGCGCGCTGGAAGTCGTTGAACGCGTCCTGCACGCGGCCCGCCTTGCGATAGAGTCCGCCACGGCCGATGTAGGCCGCATCGTAGTTGGCGTTGATCTGGATCGAGCGGTTGTAGTCCTTCAGCGCGTTGTTCTGATCGCCGAGGAAACGGTAGATCAGCGCGCGGTTGGCATAGGCCTGGTAGAAGGACGGGTTGAGCTGGATGGCGGTGTTGAAGTCCTCCAGCGCCTCGCGGTAACGGCCGCCGCGCCCATAGGCCGAGCCACGCACGTTGTAGGCTTCGGGGTCGCGCGGGTTGCGCTGGATCACGGCGGTGAGCGAGGAGATGTTCTCGTTCGAGCCCTGGGCGACGTCGATTGCCGCGACCTCGCCCATCGGCCCGCTCTGGCAGCCGGCCAGCGCTGCAACCGACATCAGGATCGCGACGCTGGCGCCGCGACGCCAGGACACCGGCCGCTTCCCGACGGTCACTGCATGCATGCCGCTATCCTTCTCAGGCTCCGGGGCCAGACGCGGCCCCTCGCAGGCCACGGAAACGAAAAGGCGGCGGCGATGGAGCATCGCGCCGCCTTCATACCGGTATCGCCCAAATAAGGACGAAAGTTGACGATCAGCGAGCCGCCGGGCGGGCCGCAGTGGGAGCCGGACGTCCGCCCGGGACCAGACCTTCGCGCTGGGCGCGCTTACGGGCCAGCTTGCGGGCGCGGCGAACGGCCTCGGCCTTCTCGCGGGCGCGCTTCTCGGATGGCTTCTCGTAGTGCCCGCGCATCTTCATCTCGCGGAAAATGCCTTCGCGCTGCATCTTCTTCTTGAGCGCGCGGAGCGCCTGATCGACGTTGTTGTCGCGGACGAGTACCTGCACGAGCGATCCTGTAGATTCGATATAGAGACGGGCTGCTGCGGCCACAAATAGCGCGCCTCCGCGATGGCTCGCCACCGCGAATTGGCGCGGCTCTTAGCAGAACTGGGCATGGATGTCCACAGCCGCCGTCCGAAATCCGGCGCAAACGCTAGTTTGGGCTGGCATCCGCACCCGGCAGCAGTTCGAATGCGCCATAGAACTCGCCATAGTCGCAGGTCAGTTCCTCACCGGCGGCGACGTCGCGCAGCGCAACGCCGCCGACAGCGGCCGAGAAATCGGTGTTGGGCGTGGCCGAATGGTTCATGAAGCGGCCATTGTCGAAATCGTAGACGATGTGGCCCGGGTAGTCGGCGCTCGGATAGGCGTAGCGGTCGAGCAGGTCCTTCAGCACCGGCGTGGCCGCGCGATAGGTTTCGAGCGGGATCAGCCGGTCGAGCGACGGTTCAAGCCGCCAGATCGGCGTGCCCCTGGCGATCGGCTCGGCGGCGAACACCCCGACGCCCTCGATCGCGCTCTGCGCCACGTAAGTCCGCACCAGCAGCATGCGACTGTCTCCGCTTCGACCGAGCCAGCGATGTGGCAAAGCGGCGCGAAACTCAAGCGGTCGCACGGCGCGATGCACATGTCTTGCTGTCGTAACGGCATCGGTGTGGCGGGAAGCACGCAGGCTCTGGAAATGTGTCTGAGCGGATCGACAATGGGGGCGCGATGACGTATCCGGCCCGTCCTTTCGCGGACAGGCCGGGCTTTCCCATGCACCCCACATTTGGCGGCATCGACTTCGGCACGTCCAACTCCACCGTCGGGATCGTGCGCGACGGAGCGGCGCAGCTGGTGCCGCTGGAGGGCGAACACGTCACGCTGCCGAGCGCCATCTTCTACAATTTCGAGGACGACCGCACCTATTTCGGGCGGCGCGCGATCGAGGACTACACGCTCAACTCGGAAGGGCGGCTGCTGCGGGCGCTGAAAAGCGTGCTCGGCACAGCGCTGATCCATGAGAAGACGCGCGTCAAGGCGCGGCAACTGGCGTTTTCCGACATCGTCGGCTCGTTCCTTGCGCACCTCAAGGGCAAGCTCGACGCCGCCAATGACGGCAGGACCGACAGCGTCGTGCTGGGGCGGCCGGTGCACTTCGTCGACGAGGACCCGGCAGCCGACCGGGCGGCGCAGGACGAGCTCGAAAAGGCCGCCCGGGCGCAGGGGTTCCGCCACATCGCCTTCCAGTTCGAGCCGATCGCGGCAGCGCTCGACTACGAACAGAGCGTCGGCCAGGAGGAGATCGCGCTGATCGCGGACATCGGTGGCGGCACCTCCGACTTCTCCGTGGTGCGGGTGTCGCCGCAGGCGCGCAAGCGCGCCGACCGGCAGGGCGATGTGCTGGCCAACAGCGGCGTGCATATCGGCGGCACGGATTTCGACAAGCTGCTGTCGATGGCGGTGGTCATGCCGCATCTCGGCTTCGGCACGCCGACCGCCGATGGCAAGCGCAATTTGCCGGTCAGCTACTTCTTCGACCTTGCCACCTGGCAGCGCATCAACCTGCTCTACGCCAACAAGGCGAGTTCGGATCTGCGCCAGATCATGCGCGAGGCGGCCCGTCCCGAACTGGTCGAGCGGATGATCGACATCGTCACGCACCGGCAGGGACACGCGCTGGCCGGGCGGGTGGAACGGGCCAAGATCGCGCTGACGGCGGAACAACAGACCGCGATCGAACTGCCGCTGGCGGCGGAAAAGCTCGCTGTCGAAGCGACGGCCGGCGATCTCGATCGGGCCATCCTGGAGGCGGCGGGGCGCGTGGGCGCGACGGCAGCCGCCACGATCCGCGCTGCGGGGCTGACGCCCGAACGCATCGATACGCTCTTCCTGACCGGTGGGTCCACCATGATCCCGCTGGTGCGCGACAGCCTGACCGGCCTGATGCCGAACGCACGCATCGTGAAGGGCGACGTGTTCGGCAGCGTCGGGCTCGGACTGGCGCTGGACGCGGCGCGGAAGTTCGGGTGACGCCCCGGCAATCCTGAGTGCGTCCGGCAGCCACGGCGCAAAGCGGCAAGGGTCGTCGCAATCAGCGCAAGGGTGGCAGGCCGTTTTGGGTAGTGCTACACGTCGCCGTCCGGCAATCAACGTCGGGCAGCGGCATCCCAAAGCGACGAGGAACCATGCGCAAATTCTCGGTGTTTGCGATCGCGCGCGAAGCCATGCGCGGCCACAAGGGGTGGGGGCAGCAGTGGTCTTCGCCGGAGCCGCGCAAGGAGTACGACGTCATCGTCGTCGGCGCCGGCGGCCATGGGCTGGCAACCGCCTACTATCTGGCGAAGGTGCACGGCATCACCAATGTGGCGGTGCTCGAAAAGGGCTGGCTCGGCGGCGGCAACACCGGCCGCAACACCACCATCATCCGCTCCAACTATCTCTATGACGAGAGCGCCGGCATCTACGACCATGCCGTGAAGCTGTGGGACGGACTCAGCCAGGACCTCAACTACAACGTCATGTATTCGGCGCGCGGCGTGATGATGCTGGCGCACAATGTTCACGACATCCAGGTGCTGAAGCGGCATGTGCATGCCAACCGCCTGAACGGCATCGACAATGAATGGCTGACGCCGGAGCAGGCAAAGGCGTTCTGCCCGCCGCTCAACACCTCGCCGGACGCGCGTTATCCGGTCGTCGGCGCGACCCTGCAGCGGCGCGGCGGCACCGCCCGCCACGATGCGGTGGCCTGGGGCTATGCACGCGCGGCGTCGGATCGCGGCGTCCACATCATCCAGAACTGCGAGGTCACCGGCATCAAGCGCGCGCCGGACGGGCGCGTCACCGGTGTCGAGACCTCGCGCGGCTTCATCGGCGCCAAGAAGATCGGCGTCGTGGCGGCCGGACATTCGTCGGTGCTGATGCAGATGGCGGACGTGCGCATGCCGCTCGAAAGCTATCCGCTGCAGGCGCTGGTGTCGGAGCCGGTGAAGCCGGTGTTCCCCTGCGTGGTGATGTCGAACACCGTGCACGCCTACATCTCGCAGTCGGACAAGGGCGAGCTGGTGATCGGGGCTGGCACCGACCAGTACGTTTCCTATTCGCAGACCGGCGGGCTGCACATTCTCGAGCATACGCTGGAAGCCATCGTGGAGATGTTCCCGATGTTCTCGCGCATGAAGATGCTGCGCTCGTGGGGCGGCATCGTCGACGTGACGCCCGACCGCTCGCCGATCCTGGCGAAGACGCCGGTGCCGGGGCTCTACGTCAATTGCGGCTGGGGCACGGGCGGGTTCAAGGCGACGCCCGGCTCGGGCCACGTCTTCGCGCACACCATCGCCAATGACGACCCGCATCCGATCAACGCGCCGTTCACGATCGAGCGCTTCCGCAGCGGGCGGCTGATCGACGAGGCGGCGGCCGCGGCGGTGGCCCACTGATGTTCGCTGCCACGCTGGCCTTCGCCATGGCGGCGCCTGTCATGCTCGCGGGTGAGCCGGTTGGCACTGCAGTGAAGCCGTCCTGCTTCGCCGAAATGATGTGCACCATCCCGCTGGCGCAGGGTGACCATCCGCACGAATGGCCGTTCTCGATCGCGGCGGGTGAACTGTCCTGCGTCGCCATCGGGCCGGACCGCGCGCTGTTCTTCGCCGAAGTGCTGGAAGACCCGGGCGAGATCGGCAACATGACGCCGACGCGTCAGGTGGTCGTCACCACCAATCCGGTGGCGCTGCTGGTGACGCTCGGCAACAGCGAACTCTACGCCCCGTGGAACGACGATCTGGAGACGCTGCTGAAGCGTCTCGCTCCCTATCACGACATCGGCCTGACCATCTGCCCGGACCGCAAGCCGGATGCCGGGCCGGACAAGGACATCTGAGGATCCCGAATGCTTCTCATCCGCTGCCCCTATTGCGAGGAAGAGCGACCGGAGACGGAGTTCCGCAACGCCGGCGAGGCGCATATTGCGCGCTCGACCAATCTCGCGGGCGAGAGCGACGAGGATTTCGAGAAATTCTTCTTCATCCGCTCCAACCCGAAGGGCATCATCTATGAGCGCTGGCGCCACATGCATGGCTGCGCGCGCTTCTTCAACGCGGCGCGCGACACGGTGACCGACAAGTTCGTGCTGACCTACAAGGCAGGCGAGCCGAAGCCTGACATCGTTTCAGTGGCGAGCGAGGGCGGGCCGGCCGCCTGGGCCAACCGGCCGCCGGACCAGCTGAACGAAAAGAAGCCGTCCTCCCGGGCGAAGAAGGGAGACGCGTGATGGCCAACGCTTACCGCATCGCCGGGCAGGGCCGGCTTGCCAAGAAGGCCGTCCGTTTCCAGTTCGACGGAAAGGCGCTGGAAGGGCGCGAAGGCGACACGCTGGCCTCGGCGCTGCTCGCCAACGGCGTCCATCTCGTCGCCCGCTCGTTCAAGTATCACCGTCCGCGCGGCATCCTCGCCGCGGGGGCTGAGGAGCCGAACGCGCTGGTGACGGTCGAGCGCGACGCGGCGCGAAAGGTGCCGAACGTGCGCGCCACCGTGCAGGAACTCTATGAGGGGTTGAAGGCGGATTCGCAGAACCGCTGGCCGTCGCTCTCCTTCGACGTGGGCGCGGTGAACGACCTCGCCTCACCGATGTTCTCGGCCGGCTTCTACTACAAGACCTTCATGTGGCCGAAGGCGGCGTGGAAGCGCATCTACGAGCCGAACATCCGCGCGGCCGCGGGCCTTGGCGTGGCGCCCGACCTGCCCGATCCCGATCACTACGCGTCGCGCTTCGCGCATTGCGAGGTGCTGGTGCTGGGCGGCGGTGCGGCCGGCATCGCGGCGGCGCTGGCCGCGGCGGAGAGTGGCGTGCGCGTCATCCTGTGCGACGAGCAGGCAGCGTTCGGCGGCGCGCTGCGCTACGAGGGCGGCGCCGCGATCGATGGCAAGGACGGCTGGAGCTGGGCGCAGGAAGCGATCGGCAAACTCGCCGGCATGGGCAATGTGCGGCTGCTGCCGCGCACCACCGCGTTCGGATATTACGCGCAGAACTTCGTCGGGCTGGTCGAGCGCGTCACCGAGCATCTGCCGCGGCCGGGCAAGGCGCCGCGCGAGCGGCTGTGGCAGGTGCGCGCCAAGAAGGTGATCATCGCCACCGGCGCCATTGAGCGCCACATGGTGTTCGCGGGCAACGACCGGCCGGGCGTGATGCTGGCTTCGGCAGCGCGCACCTATCTGAACCACTATGGCGTCGCGGTCGGCAAGAATGTCGGCGTGTTCACCGCCAATGATTCCGCCTACGCAGCCGCCATCGACCTGAAGAAGGCCGGCGTCGGCGTGGCGGCGATCGTCGATCTGCGCGACAACCCGGCCGGGGCACTGGTCGACGAGGCGCGCGCGCTCGGCATCGCCATCAACCACGGCCGCGCGGTGATCCGCACCGGCGGGCGGCATCGCGTCTCCTCGATGACGATCCAGCCGAAGGTCGGCGACGCGGAGCGGACCATCGCCATCGACGCGCTGCTCATGTCCGCCGGCTGGACGCCGTCGGTGCATCTGTTCTCGCAGTCGCGCGGCAAGGTGGCGTTCGACGCTGCCGGCCACCGCTTCCTGCCGTCGACCTACGCGCAGGACTGCGTCTCGGTCGGGGCCTGCGCAGGCACGGACGGTCTGGCGGCGACGCTGGCCGAAGGCTATGCGGCTGGCGAGAAGGCGGCGAAGGATGCCGGCGGCAAGGCAGCCAAGGTGGCGAAAGCCACGGCGGTCTCGTCGGAGAGCTTTGCCGGCGGCATGCTGGGCACACCGCCCGGCTCCGAGGTCGGCTCCAAGGCGTTCGTCGATTTCCAGAACGACGTGACGGCGAAGGACATCAAGCTCGCGGTGCGCGAAGGCATGCGCTCGATCGAGCATGTGAAGCGCTTCACCACCAACGGCATGGCGACCGACCAGGGCAAGACCTCCAACATGCACGGCCTCGCCATTGCGGCCGAGACGCTGGGCAAGGAGATCCCCGAAGTCGGCCTCACAACCTTCCGGCAGCCCTATACGCCGGTGACGTTCGGCGCGATCGTCGGGCACGGGCGCGGCAAGTTCTTCGACCCGACGCGCAAGACGCCGATCCATCCCTGGGCGGCAGCGCAGGGCGCCGTGTTCGAAGATGTCGGGCAGTGGAAGCGCGCCTGGTATTTTCCGAAGAGGGGCGAGGACATGCATGCCGCGGTCAACCGCGAATGCGTGACCGTGCGCAAGGCTGCCGGTCTGTTCGACGCTTCGACGCTCGGCAAGATCGAGGTGGTCGGGCCGGACGCGGCGAAGTTCATGGAGCTACTCTACACCAACCCGTGGGAGAAGCTGGAAGCCGGCCGCTGCCGCTATGGCATCATGCTGCGCGAGGACGGCTTCATCTACGATGACGGCGTGGTCGGGCGCCTGGCGGCTGACCGCTTCCACGTGACCACCACGACGGGCGGCGCGGCGCGCGTGATGAACATGATGGAGGACTACCTCCAGACCGAGTTCCCGCATCTGAATGTCTGGCT
>JBFXFO010000153.1:0-9411 GCA_050178915.1 Rhizobiaceae bacterium
GACAGATCCGGCTTCTGCAGGATGAACTGGTCGAACACCGACTGGTAGATGCCCTGGATGGTCGGGTTGACGGCCGACGGCCCGGTGGTCGGGTCCCATGACGGGAGGTTGACGTTGTAAGCGATGGTCAGGCCGCCCTCCTGTGCACCGGCGAGGCGCGGAAGCCCGGTGACGCCGACGCCGAGCGCGGCGGCGCCGTACCCCAGCAACTGTCGTCTGTTCATTGGCATGGACATTCCCCTTTTGATGATCGTTGATTGATGCGTCCGGTCACTGGCGCCGGTCCGTCACCCACTCCTCGTGCCTCATCTTAGCTTCCGCCGATCTGTTGTGCGAGCAGGAAGCCGGACCCTGCGCCAGTGCCGGCGCCGGGCCATGTCGCCGCGCCGACGAGATGCAGCCGGTCCACCGGCGTGTTCCAGCGCGCATGGCCGCGCGCCGGCCGGAACAGGAAGTTCTGCGACAGATGATGGCTGCCACAGATCTGGTCGCCGCCGACCAGATTGGGGTTTTCGCGCTCGAGGTCGAGCGGCGAGAAGACCGAGCGTCCCAGCACCTTGCCGCGCAGGCCGGGCGCATAGCGCTCGATAATGTCGAGCACGCGGTCGGCATATTGCTCCTTCACCGCGTCCCAGTGCGCCGGCGCGATCTTCCCGGCGGCGTCACCGGAAATCGTCGCGGGGAGCATGCGCACCTGCACCCACAGCACGTGCTTGCCGGGCGGCGCACGCGTCGGGTCGACCGCTGTCGGCTGTCCGACGACCAGCACGGGTTCCGCCGGCAGCATCCCGGCGGTCGCCTGCTGGTAGACCGCAGCCATGGCCTCGAGCGTCGGAGCCAGATGCACATAGGCGAAGGAGCGCAGCTCCTCACCGGCCGCCCACTGCGGCAGGTCGTCGAGCGCGAGGTGGATCATCATCGTGCCGGGCGCGTGCCGGAATGTCTTCATGGCAGCGTCAAAACCTGCGTCGCCGGAGCCGTTGCGCAGCAGCCTTGCCGGCAAGGCACCCGGCGCCACACCGGCGATGACGGCGCGGCGCGCCAGATGCGTCTCGCCCGACGCGAGCCTGATGCCGGTCGCCTTGCCCCCCTCGGTGAGGATCTCGGCGACATCCGCGCCGGTGACGATCGTGCCGCCGGCACTCTCCACCATACCGGCCAGCGCCTTGATCATGGTGTCGGCGCCGCCCTTGCCGAGCACCATGCCGAAACTCTGGTTCGCCATCGATTCCAGATAGGGGAAGACCGCGCCGCCGCCGATGTCGGGCGCGAAATCGAGATGCATGCCCCACGCTGCCAGCGTCGCCTTCACCTGTGGAGATTCGAAGTTCTCGTCGAGCCAGGCGCGCGGCGACGAGAGCAGCAGCCGCACGGTGTCCTGCAGCCCGGAGAATCCCTTCTTGCGCCAGAGCTTCCACGCAAAGCCGGCGAGCGGAAGAACGCCCATCGGCGAACCGAGCAGGCGGAAGATGTGCTCGGCCTCAGCCGGGAAAGCGGCGACGAGCCGCCGCCACGCGTCAGCGTCGGCCGGCGAGAAGGCCGCCAAGCGTGCTGTCGTCTTCTCGATGTCGATCGAGACGCCAAACCACCGCCCGTCGGGGAAGGCACTGGCGAAACAATCGGCGACAGGAGCGAACTCCAGCCCGGCCGATTTCAATTCATTTGCATATTTCCGGTGAAACGCGGAGCCGGCAAAGAGGCTCAGATTCATCGCCGCGAGGTCGTGGCTAAAGCCGGGAAGCGTCAGTTCGCGTGTCTGGACAGCGCCGCCGATCACCTGATTGCGTTCGAAAACAGCGACTTTCCAGCCCTTGCGGGCCAGATGCGCGGCGCAGGCCAGACCGTTGTGGCCGGCTCCGATCAGGATCGCGTCGTATTCTCCCACGCCCGTCCCACGATTGTTTTATGCTTAAAGAGATAATTGCAGATGCATAGGTTTTCGTCTAGTAGGAGATGAAGGGCCGCGATGAGCCCAGTGCCAAGAAGATGCCAGCGAATGGCGGGCAAGAAGGGGAAAGACGATGGACAGCCAGAAACTTCTCGCCGAGGTAGCCGGCCAGCTCCTCTCGGGCGGCATCGAGGTCGTAGACCTGTCCGCACCGCTCGGGCCGGACACGCCGCTGATCAAGCTGCCGCCGGAGCTCGCCGTCGACACGCCGAAGGTCGAAATCCACACGATTTCAGCCTACGACAAGAACGGCCCCTGGTGGGCATGGAACTGGCTGAAGCTGGGCGAACACTCCGGCACGCATTTCGATGCGCCGATCCACTGGATCTCCGGCAAGGACTACGCCGACGGCTCCACCGACACGCTGCCGGTGCAGAAGCTCGTCGGCCCGGTCAACGTTCTCGACTTCTCGAAGGAGGCCGCAGCCGACGCCGACTTCCTGCTGACCGTCGATCACATCAAGGCATGGGAGGCCAAGCACGGCGCCATCAATCCGGGCGAGTGGGTTGTCATGCGCACCGACTGGTACAAGCGCAATGGCTCGGAAGCCGAATTCCTCAACGCCAACGAGACCGGGCCGCACACGCCGGGCCCGACGGCCGAGGCGATCAACTACCTGATCGAGAAGGATATCTGCGGCTGGGGTTCGGAAACCATCGGCACCGACGCCGGCAAGGCCGGCGGCATGGAGCCGCCGTTCCCCGCGCACACGCTCATGCACAAGGCCAACAAGTACGGCCTCGCCAGCCTCTGCAATCTCGACAAGCTGCCGCCCCGCGGCGCCATCCTCATCGCGGCGCCGCTGAAGATCGTCAAGGGCACCGGCAGCCCGATCCGCGCGATGGCGCTGGTTCCGAATCACTGAGCATGGGAAACCTGAGGTGAGCGACACCGATCACCTCATCGTCGGCAGCGGTATCAACGCGCTGGTCTGCGCCGCGCTTCTCGCCGGCAAGGGCGAGCGCGTGACGCTGCTCGAACGCAACGACCGCATCGGCGGCTGCATCCGCACCGAAGAGATCACGGCGCCGGGCTTCACGCATGACGTGATGGCGACGACGTTCGTGCTGTTCATCACCGGCCCGGCCTTCGCAGCGCTCGGCGGCGACCTCGCGCGGCACGGGCTGGAGTTCTGCAACACCGACACGCCGACCGGCGTGCTGCGCCCCGACGGCAGCTTCCTCGTGCAGCGCATGGACCAGCAGGCCAACGTTGCCGCTTTCAATGCTGCGCATGCCGGTGACGGCGACCAGTATGCCCGCGACGTCGGCGAGATTGGCGCCAATGCCGGCCTGCTCTTCGGGCTACTCGGCGGCCGGCTCTGGTCGTGGCCGGTGCTGAAGCTGCTGCTGCGCGAAGCCTGGAAGCGCGGCCCGCGCGGACTTGCCGGCTTTCTGGGCGAGGCTCTGACACCGGCGCGAAGCTGGCTCGAAAGCTCCTATCGTTCCGACAAGTCGCAGGCGATCTGGGCGCCCTGGGTGCTGCATGCCGGCCTCGGGCCAGAAGATGCTTTCTCCGGCCAGATCGCCAAGGTCATCGCCTTCGCACTCGAAGCCGCCGGCGCGCCGATCGTGAAGGGCGGAGGAAAAAATCTGCTCTCCGCCTTCGAGGCGCTCATCAAGGAACGCGGCGGCGTCATCCGCACCGGGGCGGATGTGACCTCCGTGATCGTCGAGGATGGCCGCGCCACCGGCGTCCGGCTGGCGTCGGGCGAGACGCTGCGCGCGGGCAAGAGCGTCATCGCTTCGGTCACACCGACGCAGCTTTATGGCCGTCTGCTGGGCGAAGCGGCCGCGGCCGAAGACACACAGGCCATCCGTAAGTACCGCTATGGCAAGGGCAATTTCCAGCTGCACTACGCACTGAAGCGCCCGCCGGCGTGGCGCGGTGGCGACGATCTCGGCAAGGTTGCGCTGTTGCATCTGACGCCTGGCCTCGACGGCGTGTCGAAGGCCTGCAACGAGGCGGCGCGCGGCGTGCTGCCGGAAACGCCGACCATCTGCGTCGGCCAACCGCATGCGCTCGATCCGTCACGCTGCCCGGAAGGCCAGGCGATCCTCTGGCTTCAGTTGCCGGAAGCGCCGCGTCACATCAAGGGCGACGCCGCCGGCAAGCTCGCGGCACCCGCCGACGGCAACTGGACCGAGGCACTGCGCGAGGCCTATGCCGATCGCGTCGAGGCAATCCTCGCCAGTCACATCGAAGGCTTCGCCGACACGGTCATCGCGCGCCGCGCTTATTCGCCCGCCGATCTCGAGGCGATGAACATCAACCTCGTCGGCGGCGATCCCTATGGCGGCTCTTCGATCGTCGACCAGTCGTTCCTGTGGCGGCCGTTCAAGCACAGCGTCAATCATCAGACGAAGGTGAAGGGGCTCTACCACATCGGCGCCTCGACCCATCCCGGCGCAGGACTTGGCGGCGGCTCCGGCTTCCTGCTGGCGCAGAAACTGTGATGGATCAGAAGGTCAAAGAACAACGCATCTCAACGCTCGGGCACATCGGGCTGCAGCAGTTCGCGCCCTATCTGATGAACCGCATCATGGGTCGCTACAACGCCAATCTGCGTGACGATTTCCGCAAGCAAGGCCTGACGATCTCGCAGGTGCGCACGCTCGCAGTGCTGTCCGTTTCGGACGGTGTCACCGTCAATCATCTCGCCATCTACACCGTGATAGAGCAGTCGACTCTGTCGCGCACGCTCGACGCGTTGGAGGCGCAGGGACTGGTGCGGCGCGAACAGGGCGAGACCGACAGCCGCGTACGCCGCGTCTTCCTCACGGATGACGGACGCGCCGAATTCGCGCGCGCCTGGCCATCGATGCACCAAGAGTTCGAGACGATGTTCGCCGACATTGACGATCACGAATATGCGGCCTTCGTCGCGACGCTGCAGAAGGTGCTGCACAACGTCCGCAGGCACGAGATCTGAGATGGCTGAACGGTCTTTCGCCAAGGAAGTCGAGAAGCTGCGGCTGGGCGCCGGTGAAAAGTTCTCCGGTGAAGGCATTCTGGCCATCACCAAGGCGCTGCTCGAGAACGGCGTCGGCTATGTCGGCGGCTATCAGGGCGCGCCGATCAGCCACCTGATGGACGTTCTCGCCGATGCGCAGGACATTCTCGGCGAACTCGGCGTGCATTTCGAGGCGAGTGCGTCTGAGGCCACAGCCACCGCCATGCTGGCGGCTTCGGTGCATTATCCGATCCGCGGCGCCGCGACCTTCAAGTCGACCGTCGGCACGAATGTCGCCTCCGACGCGCTCGCCAACCTCGCCTCGGGCGGCGTCACCGGCGGCGCGCTGATCATTGTCGGCGAGGATTACGGCGAAGGCTCCTCGATCATGCAGGAGCGCAGCCACGCCTTCGCGATGAAGAGCCAGGTCTGGCTGCTCGACCCCCGCCCGAACCTGCCGTCGATCGTGAAGGCGGTGTCGGACGGCTTCGAACTGTCGGAGGCGTCGAACACGCCCGTCATGCTGCTGGTGCGCATCCGCTGCTGCCATGTGCACGGCCACTTTACCGCGAAGGACAATGTGCGCCCGGCGATGACCGTCGCCGACGCGCTGGCGTCGCCGCGCCGCGATACCGGCCGCATCGTACTGCCGCCCGCCTCCTTCCTGCATGAGAAGGAAAAGGTGGAGAAACGCTGGCCGGCAGCGGTCGATTTTATCCGCAGCCGCAAGATCAACGAGTTCTTCGGCCCGCAGCGTCGCTCCGTCGGCATCGTCTGCCAGGGTGGCATGTACAATTCCGTCATCCGCGCGCTGCAGCGCATCGGCCTCGCCGACGAGTACGGCGACACCGACGTGCCGCTTTATGTGCTGAACGCCGCCTACCCGCTGATCGACGACGAGTTCCTCGGCTTCTGTGACGGCAAGGATTCCGTTCTCATCGTCGAGGAGGGCCAGCCGAACTACATCGAGCAGGCCTTCGCCTCGATGCTGCACAAGGCAGGGCGCGACACCCGCGTGATGGGCAAGGAGTATCTGCCGATGGCCGGCGAATACACCGGCCAGGTCATGCTCGACGCGATCACCAAATTCCTGCGCGTCGAGGCGGCACACATGCTGCCGGGAGGCGTGCGCGCACCGAATGCGCCGGCCAGCGGTCACGACATCCCCAACCTCGCGGGCGTGGTGCCGATGCGCCCGCCGGGTTTCTGCACCGGCTGCCCCGAAAGGCCGATCTTCGCCGCCACCAAGCTGATCGAGCAGGAGCTTGGCAAGCACCACATCGCATCGGACATCGGCTGCCATCTCTTCTCGATCATGCCGCCTTTCGAACTCGGCGCCACGACGATGGGCTACGGGCTGGGGCCGGCGTCCGCCTCGGCGTTCAACGCGCCCGATGCAAAGAAGCGCTCGATTTCCTTCGTCGGCGATGGCGGGTTCTGGCACAACGGCCTGACCTCGTCGGTCGGCAATGCCGTCTTCAACAAGAATGACGGCGTCATCGTCATCGTCGACAATTTCTATTCGGCCGCCACCGGCGGTCAGGATATCCTGTCGTCGCGCGCCTCGAACCGCACAAAATCGACCAGGCACCCGATCACCGACGCGGTGAAGGGCATGGGCGTGAACTGGGTGCGGCACCTCACTCGCACCTATGATGTGAGCGCCATGCGCGAGACGCTGCGCGAGGCGCTGACGACGGAGGAGAAGGGCCCGAAGGTCATCGTCGCCTCGTCGGAATGCATGCTCAACCGGCAGCGGCGCGAGAAGCCACTGATCGACAAGGCGATCAGGGACGGCGAGACGGTGGTGAAACCGCGCTTCGGCGTCGACGAGGATATCTGCACCGGCGACCACGCCTGCATGCGCCTCTCCGGCTGCCCGTCGCTGTCGGTGAAGTCGCTCGACGATCCGCTGCGCGACGATCCGGTTGCCCACATCGACCAGAGCTGTGTTGGCTGCGGCAATTGCGGCGAGGTCGCCGACGCCGCCATTCTCTGCCCGAGCTTCTACCGCACCGACCGCATCCACAATCCCGGTCGCTGGACGCGCTTTGCCGATGGCTTCAGGCGTCGCCTGATCGGCGTTCTGCAGCGGCTGCGCGAACGCCGCCGGCTCACCTTCGCCGATGCCTGAGCAAACAATCCTCGCGCCACGGGAAGGCCGCGCGCCGGGCGATGGCGGCATCATCAAGCTTGCCGTGCTCGCCGTCGGTGGGCAGGGCGGCGGCGTGCTCTCCGACTGGATCGTCAATGCGGCGGAGCGCTCGGGCTACGTCGCGCAGTCCACTTCGGTCGCCGGCGTGGCGCAGCGCACCGGGGCGACGATCTATTACATCGAAATGAGCCGCGACACCGGCCGCCAGCCGGTCTTCTCGCTGTCGCCGGCGCAGGGCGACGTCGACATCATGGTCGCGGCCGAACTGATGGAAGCCGGCCGCGCGGTGATGCGCGGCTTCGTCACGCCGGACCGCACCACGCTCATCGCATCGTCGCACCGCATCGCCGCCGTGTCGGAGAAGATCGAGCCCGGCGATGGCCGCGCCTCGTCCGACAAGGTCCGCGACGCTGCGCGGCTGGCCTCGAAACGCTTCATCGCCTTCGACATGGAGAAGATCGCGATCGAAGCCGGATCGGTGATCTCGGCCAGCCTGCTTGGCGCACTGGCCGGCTCGGGAGCCCTGCCCTTCCCGCGCGAGAGCTACGAGGACGCGGTCAAGGCGGCCGGCCGCGGCGTGAAGGCAAGCCTCGCCGCCTTTGCCGGAGCCTACGAGCGCGCGCAGGGCGGTGACGGCACGCCGCCGAGACAGGTCACGCCCGGCGGTCCGCAGGACAGCGCCAAGGCACATCTGGCACCAAGCTCCGCCAACGCCGCCGACACCGGCAAGGCCGCACCGCGTCCCTCCGTCTCCGGCCCATCGCGCAAGCTGTCGCAGTGGCAGGCGCTGTCGGCCCGCGTCGATACCCTGCCCGAGGCGGTACGCGACATGGCGGCGCGCGGGCTGCGCAAGGTGGTGGACTACCAGGACCTGGCCTATGGCGAGGAATACCTCAAGCTGCTTGGGCGTGCCCTTGCCGTCGATGATGCGGCGCGCGTCTATGCATTCTCGACGGCCTCCGCGAAACATCTCGCCAATGCGCTCTGCTACGACGACATGATCCGCGTCGCCGACCTGAAGACGCGTTCGACGCGCGCCAGCCGCGTCCGGCGCGAGGTCGGCGCCGGTGATGACACGGTGCTGCACGTCACCGAGTATTTTCACCCGCGTGTGCAGGAGTTCTGCGGCACGCTGCCCGCCGGGCTCGGCCGCTACATCGAGAACCGCCCTCGCCTTGCCGGCTTCATCGACCGTCGCATCAACCGCGGCCGCCACATCCGCACCGATGGCATCGTCGGCTTCGGCATGCTGTGGTTCATCGGCGGGTTGCGCCGCTGGCGTCGCCGCCTGCTGCGGCACGAGGTCGAGGCCGCGCATCTTCAGCGCTGGTATGCGCTGGCGCTGCGCCACGCCGCGACGGATTACGCGCTGGCGACCGAGATCATCGAGTGCCGCCGCCTGATCAAGGGTTACTCCGACACGCATGTGCGATCGCACTCGAAATTCGACCGCGTGCTTTCGGGGCTGGATCTTCTGCAGGGCAGACCGGATGCTGCCGAATGGCTGCGCCGCCTGCGCGAAATGGCGCTGAAGGACGAGAAGGGCGAAATGCTCGACGGCGCCCTGAAGACGATCGCCACACTGCAATAGCCATCACCATCGCTTGAGGTCGCCGGAACCTTCCGGCCCGCCGCTCCTTTGCCGGATGAAGGAGAATGCTCATGCGCATCCCGACGATCATCCTCGCGACGGCCTTGCTGGCGACGCCGGTCCTGGCGCAAGGCGACACGGCCGACCCGCGAGCCATTGCGCCACCACCGGAAAAGTGTCGTGTCGAACCGACCCAACCAGATGCCGCAACCGACGGCGCGCCAACGCAGGACTCCCAGGCGTCAGCCTCACTCACCGAAAAGCTGGACGACTGCGACGGCGTACTGAAGCCCCCCGCCGTGGGCGATGGCGGGATCGCCGAACCCGCGCCGGATGAAGGCAAGACACCGACGGTCAAACCGGAAGACCTCCCGGCACAGCAGTAGCGGCGGTCGAACTGAAACAGCAGCGGCCCGTGCAGAGCATGGGTCGCGCCTCCCTCATCTCGACCGGGGACTGCAAGCCCGCCGCTTGCTGCGCCCGACGGCCGGCGGGCTCTAGTCGACGATCACGATCTGCGTATTTTCCGGCCCGAACGCCTGCACCAGAGTGAAGAAGTCGGAAGCATTGTCGGGGGCGAGCCGCACGCAGCCGTGCGAGGCCGGCGTGCCAAGGCGCTTCACCGCATTGGTCGCGTGGACCGCGTAGCCATTGTGGAAGAACACCGAATGCGGCATCGGCGCGTTGTCGTACTGCTTGGAGTACCACATCTCGTGCAGGCGGGTCGGCTTGAACGAGCCGGTCGGCGTCACGTAGCCCTTGCC
>JBFXFO010000154.1:0-9382 GCA_050178915.1 Rhizobiaceae bacterium
GCTGCTTGCCGTCCGGGCTCAACCGCATCAGCGCGCGACACACTTGGCCATCGCGCGGGTCCATGATGGTGCCGTTCTCGTAGTTCAGGCCATCGCGCTGCATCCCCTTGATCAACGTGAGACCGAGCACCGGCGCGTTTCGCTCCGCGCCTTCGCATTTGATGCACAGCCACTCCCCTGTCCTTGGCTGCTCGCCCGGTCTGGGGAATATCTTGACGATATTGCCCTGGTAGACGCCGTTTTTCTCGGTGATACGGAACCAGCTCTCGGGCTTACCGGATTTCTCGTCGACCTGCTCCCACAGGCCGACCGCCGACGGCTCATTCGCCGGTGCTGCCAAGACCAGGGAGGCGGCCAGGGAGGCCAGCAGCGGCGCGGAGACCGCAATCAAGGCAGCGAACACCATCGGCTTGAAAGATGACAGTCGCATTACATTCCTCGCATTGGCGCGGCCCGCCTCGAGCGGGCCTATCCGGGCTTTAAGGCAGCGGCTCTATGGCCGCAGACTGTGGTGAATTCGCGGTGATATCAAGCAGGTAGAACGCAACCGCCAAGCCGGCACCACCGCGACGCGTCGGCACTATGGCGGCGGCAGACTGGCGGATGGATTTAGATCGCGCCCCGCCGTTCCAGAGTCACGGCCACGACCTCAACGAGATCATTTTGCGACCGCCGCAAAGGTCAGGTCGGCGGGCGAAATGAGAACACTGAAGCGATCACACCAGATGATCACGCTTTGATAGTTCTTCAGGTCGACGCCGGGCGGAATCGGATAGCGCTGGCTGCCTCTGAACGCGCGCAACCCGCCGAGATCGACGAACATCACGTCTTTCATATCCGACGACGTTCGGATCGTGGCCTTGGGGACGAGATACACATGGAAAGCCGGGCCGGGCGCCACTTCAAAATCCGGTTCGAGAAACACGGTCTTCTCATAAACGCTGACGCGCCCCGTGCCACGATGGATCGGATCGGACGGATTGGGCTGGATGAACGCGCCGGACGCGACGAGATTGGTTCGCTCGGCATCGGTGAGCTGTTCGTTCGCCGCGGGCGGCGGGAAAACATACGGGAAGAAGAAAAATCCGAGCGCAACGCCGAAGCCGGTGCCAAGCACGCCGCCGAGCAGAAAAATCGCCAGTCCCCGCCAAAATCCACCCATGTCCAGGCTCCTGCGCCGGCCAGTTCCGCAGCGGCCGGATCACGCATACGCGCGCGACAGTTTACGCAGCATCACCGGCCATTCGGGCTTGGCTAAGCTGTGACATTGAGTCGCCGAGCTTCGACTCGACGGCACGAGACTGGCTGTGAGGACTCAAGCCGCTTGATCCGACGGCGGACACCATTGCGTCCGCCGTCGTCGCAATTCCGCGCTTATGTCACCAGCACGTTCTTGAACTGCCACGGATCGGACGTGTCGATGTCCTCCGGGAACAGCCCGGGCCGGCCGGTGAGCGGCGTCCAGTCGGTGTAGGCGCCGAACACGTTGCCGAGATAGGGCCACTGGATTTCCAGGCAACGCCGGAAGTCCATCTCGTCGGCCTCGACGAGGCCGCGTTCGGGGTTCTCCAGCATCCAGACGATGCCGGCGAGCACCGCCGAGGTCACCTGCAGGCCGGTCGCGTTCTGGTAGGGCGCGAGCTTGCGGGTCTGCTCGATCGAGAGCTGTGAGCCGTACCAGTAGGCGTTCTTGGCGTGGCCGTAGAGCAGCACGCCAAGCTCGTCGACGCCGTCGATGATCTCGTGCTCGTCGAGGATCTTCCACGCCGGCTGGCGCTCCCAGGCCGCGCCCGCCATTTCGTGCAGCGACAGCACTGCGTCATCGCAAGGATGGTAGGCGTAGTGGCAGGTCGGCCGGTAGACGGCCTTGCCGCCCTCGCGCACCGTGAAGTAGTCGGCGATCGAGATCGACTCGTTGTGCGTCACCAGGAAGCCATGCTGGGCCTGGGCGGTGGGCGTCCACGAGCGCACCTTCGTGCCGGCGCCCGGCCGCGTCAGGTAGATCGCGGCATCGCAGCCGAAGTCGTGGCGATGACCGATCGCCGGCATCTGCTTCTCGTGCGTGCCCCAGCCGAGTTCGGCGGGCTGCAGGCCTTCCGAGCAAAAGCCTTCGACCGACCAGGTGTTGATGAACACCCCGCGCGGCTTCGGGTCGCGGGCGCGCTGGGTGTCGCGCTCGGCGATGTGGACGCCCTTGACGCCGAGCCGCTGCATCAGGCGGCCCCAGTCCTCGCGGCTCTTCGGCTCATCGACCTTGATGCCCGTGTCGCGGGCGATGTCGAGCAGCGCCTGTTTGACCATCCAGGACACCATGCCGGGATTCGCCCCGCAGCAGCTGACCGCCGTCGCCCCGCCAGGACGGCGACGGCGGACGTCGAGCACGCCGTCGCGCAGCGCATAGTTCGAGCGCTGCGAAATCGTCGCCTTGGCGTTGGTATAGAGGCCGGGCCACGGTTCGCAGACCGTGTCGATGTAGTGGGCGTCGACGTCCTTGCAGAAGTCGATCAGGTCGGCCGAGGAGGTGTCGACCGACAGGTTGATGATCATGCCGCGGCCAGGCCCGCCGGTGAGCAGCGGGGTGAGGACCTGCCGGTAGTTCTCCCTGGTGATCGCAACCTGCTCGAAGCGCAGGCCGCGCTCGTCGAGCAGGACCCGATCGGTATCGACCGGGTCGATGACCACGAACTTCGAGCGGTCGAAGCCGAGGTGGCGCTCCAGCAGCGGCAGCACGCCGCGGCCAATGGAGCCGAAGCCGATCATCACGATCGGGCCGGCAAATTCGGCGTGCAGGATGTGGCCCTCGGCCGTGCGGGTCAAAGCGTTCATGTCGGTCGTTCCCATGCTGGAGTGGATAAGCTCACGCCGCACGCGACGCGAGCGGAATTTCACGCCGGGCGAGGCCGGCAACGAGCGCCGCGAGGTCCGGCTTCGGCTCATGCCGTCCGGTCGCGCTGATCAAGCCCTTGGCGTCCGCCAGCGCCCCCGGAACGAACTCGCGGGCCAGCAGCCGGTGCCGCTCGTAGGGCCCGGGCAGCCAAAGGGTGCCGGCGGCTTCGGCCGAGAAACCAAAGCGGCTGTAGTACGGTGCGTCACCGACCAGCAGCACGGCTTCGTGGCCGAGATCGCTGGCCGCTCGCAGGCTGTGGCGCATCAGCGCCCCACCCACGCCGTGCCCTTGCCGGTCGCAGGCGACCGCGATCGGGCCGAGCAGCAAAGCGGACTGCTTCGGCCCGGCAGTGACGTCCCACAGCCGGACGGTGCCGATGACGCGCTCGTTGTCCAGAGCGACGAACGACAGCCCTTCCGACGGCAGACGGCCGTCGCGCAGCCGCTGTGCGGTCTTGGCGAAGCGGCACTCGCCGAATGCCTCATCCAGCAGCGCTTCGCGGGCCGCAATATCGAAGGGAGTTTCGTGACGGATCGTGACCATTGCCATAGGTTCCCCGCCTCGCGAGAGGCGTTGTCATTCGGATTGATTGACGGGAGGGGAGCCAGCCTCAAGCCGGCTCCCGGCGACGAGCGGCTCAGCCGCTCAGATGTGGTACGTCTTCAGCGGCGCGAAGCCGTTGAATGCGACCGCCGAGTACGTCGCCGTGTAGGCGCCCGTGCCTTCGATCAGCACCTTGTCGCCGATCTCAAGGCTCACGGGCAGGTCGTACGGCTTCTTCTCGTACATCACGTCCGCCGAGTCGCAGGTCGGACCCGCCAGGACGCAGGGCGCCACGGGGCCGCCGTCGTGCGGCGTGCGGATCGGGTAGCGGATCGACTCGTCCATCGTCTCGGCGAGGCCGCCGAACTTGCCGATGTCGAGGTAGACCCAACGCACCTCCTCGCGCTCGCTCTTCTTCGAGACCAGAACGACCTCGGCCTCGATCACGCCAGCATTGCCGACCATGCCGCGGCCCGGCTCGATGATGGTTTCCGGGATGCGGTTGCCGAAGTGCTTGCGCAGCGCCCGGAAGATCGACCGGCCATAGCTCTGCACCGCCGGCACCTCCTTGAGGTACCGGGTCGGGAAGCCGCCGCCGAGGTTGACCATCGACAGGTTGATGCCGCGGTCCGCGCAGGCGCGGAAGATCGTCGACGCCGACTTCAGCGCCTCGTCCCAGGCCTGCGTGCGGCGCTGCTGCGAGCCGACGTGGAAGGACACGCCGTAGGCCTCGAGCCCCGCGCGATGCGCGTGCTCCAGCACCTCGACGGCCATCTCGGTGTCGCAGCCGAACTTCCGCGACAGCGGCCATTCGGCGCCGACGCAGTTGAACAGGAAGCGGCAGAAGACCTTGGCCTTCGGCGCCGCCCGCGCGACCTTGTCCACCTCGGCCTTGCAGTCCACCGCGAAGAGCCGCACGCCGAGCTCGTAGGCTCGCGCGATGTCGCGTTCCTTCTTGATGGTGTTGCCGAACGAGATGCGGTTCGGCTGTGCGCCGGCCGCAAGCACCATCTCGATCTCAGCAACCGAGGCGGTGTCGAAGCAGGAGCCGAGCGAGACCAGCAGACGCAGCAGTTCCGGCGCCGGGTTCGCCTTCACGGCGTAGAACACCCGGCTGTCCGGGAGCGCCCGGGCAAAGGTCTGGTAGTTGTCGCGCACGACTTCGAGATCGACGACGAGGCAAGGCCCGTCGTCGCGGCGGTTGCGCAGGAATTCGTGGATGCGCGTGGTCATCGGCGCTCTCCTCACCCAAGTTCACTGGGTGGCGAACCACCCGGTTGCAATCAGACGGTCGGCAGACCGTCCGGCGTCAGCGGGGGAGGAGGCTGCGCGCTGCCGTGCGATGGAGACACGACCGGCGCGAAGGGCTCTTCACCCGAGATGCTGCCTTGGATTGGAGCGGGAAATCCCGATCCGCACGGCCGGCAAAGAAGGACAAGCCTCTACGGTGTCGACCTGTGGAGGGTCGACGAGACCAAAGAAGCCCGCTCCGTCGTTGCTTTAAGCCGCGTCCCCCGTTGAGCGCGGGGTACGCCGGTTTCGCCTCCGGCTGCCGGTCACGGTGCTAAGGAAGTAGATCCTTCCTCAGGCGGCTGTCCGGCCTCTTGTCCGGATGCCCACCGACCGACACACGGCCACAGGCACGTGCGAAATTGGGCAAGCACGCACTTATTCGCGACTCGCCCGCAATGCAAGAAAAAATTTTAACGACGCCGCCCTGAAATGGCGACATTTCGTCGAGTGTGACTACGGAATTGCTAACGATGCGCCGGTGTGGCGGTTCTAGCGGCGCGACACGAAAGGCTCGATGCGCCGCGCGTGCCGCATGAACGCCACCATCACGGCGATGCCGCAGGCGAAGAAGATGGCCTGCGCGATGTGCACGCCGTACGGCCCGAGTTCGAACAGGTTGCCGACCGCCCAGCCGCCAGCGAAGGCCGCGCCGAACACCTCGGCGCCGATCAGGATCGCCGCGCTGATCACCGTCGACACGTTCCGCCACAGAATACGGCGGCCACCGGACTGGACAGAACTGCTCATGACATCTCCGTTGCCGCGGACCTAGCCCGAACCCGCGGCCGGATCAAGGGCACGCCCTCTCCATGCTCCCCGGACAAGCCGCGCCGACGGCGCGGCGATGCACCAGCGCGGACAAGAGGTCCGCGCCGCTAAGCGCCCTACGCCGCGTCGCGGGCGGCCTTGGCGTCGAGCAGTTCGGCCTCGACCAGCGCGGCGCGAATGCGGTCGATCTCGGTGCGGGAGAGCTTCACCAGCGGCGGGCGAACGACGGCGCGCGGCAGCCGCCCGAGCAGCACCAGCGCCTCCTTCATGCGGTTGTGCATGTCGGCCCAGGGCTCGGCATAGAACACTCGCGCGGTCGGCTGGATGCGGTCGTTGAGCCGCTTGGCTTCGACGAGGTCATTCGCCTGCACGGCGCGGAACAGCTGCGCCTGGAGGTCGGCGATCACGCTGCCGGAACCGGAAAGCAGTCCGTTGCAGCCAAGCACCAGCGATGGGAACAGCCAAGCGCTGTGAGTGGTCAGCACATTCACCGGACGCGGCAGGCTCTGCAGTAGCCGGACGTGCAGTTCGTGCTGCGGTGCGTTGCCGGCCCAGTCCTTGATGGCGCGGATCGACGGTACCTGGTCGACCATCTTGAGCAGCGTATCGGGCGGATACCCCTGCCCGGTCGCGAGCGGATACTGGAACACGATAATCGGCAGGTCGGAGGCGTCGGCGATCCGCTTGAAATGCGCCAGCGCCATTTCGGGCGACTGGCCCAGCGTAAACGGCGCCGGCGGAAAGACCAGCAGCGCCGAGGCGCCGCCTTCGGCGGCCATGCGGGCGATCCGCGCCGCCTCCAGGCTGCCGTCCGCCCAGATGCCGTTGACGATGGGGAGCTTGCCGCCGACCTCGTCCTGCGTGATCTCAAGCACGCGCCGCTGCTCATCGAACGTGCAGGAGGCGACCTCGGTCGAATGGGCGTTGATGGTAAGGGCGGAAACGCCGTCGACCGCCGCGACGTCGCGCAAATGGCTGCGGAAACTCTTCTCGTCGATCGAGAGATCGTCGTGGAACGGCAGCAGCACGGCCGGGATGACGCCGTGCGGAAGAAAAGTGGCGTGACGGGGCATGAACGGTCTCTCCTGGGTCGGCCGGCTTTATAGCACGAACGGGGCGGCCCGCTCGCTACTTGTTGGTCAGACGGATGCCGCCATGGCGGCCCAGATGTGCGCAATCCTCATCGGTCTTGAGGCCGGCGGCGCGGATGCCGTGGGCCGCCAGTTCCTCGTCCTGATCCTCGGTGTCGCCGGTAACGCCGACCGCGCCGATCACCGCACCTTCGGCGTTGCGAATCTGCATGCCGCCGCCCTCAGGGAAGATCTGGTCCTCGGTTGCGCTCAAGAGGTAGCGCATGAAGATCGGCTTCTCACCGGCGCGCACCCGCACCAGGCTCGACGAACGGCCCATGGCCAGCGCCGCGTAGGCCTTGCCGAACGCCATCTCGAACCGGATCATCGACGAGCCGTCCTCTTTCTTGAATGCCTTCACCTTGCAGCCGGGCTCGACCACGATCACGGACAGCGGCCGCAGGTTAAGCTCCTCCCCCCGCTTGAAGATGGCGTCGATAATCTGCTCGGCCTGGGCGAGGGTGACGATACTCATAGGGTCTCCGTGGGAGCGTGTGGCGGGTCGTTGGGGGCGGCACCTTAGAGCGCGCGCCGGCAAAACGAAACGCGTAGGCCATTAGGATTTTGCAAGCCTCGTTCCCACGCGAATCTTTCATCCTTGGTCCGTAAGAATTCCGGCCGCCTCGGCAGCGTAAACGGAGCGAGATCTCGTCATGCCCGACATTACCCGGCGAAACGTGCTCAGCGTTGCAGCAGCGGGCGGCCTGGTGGCGGCGGCCGGACAGGAGGCCAATGCCGACGGCCAGCCGGCCTGGGGGCCGACGCCGCCGGTTCTCGCCAGCAAGGAACTGCCGTCGTTTCGGTATCCGCTCGGCGCCAAGACCGCCAAGACCTGGACCGGCGGCTGGGCCAAGGAGGCCACCGTCGCGGAATTCCCGGTGTCCGAGAAGCTTGCCGGCGTCCTCATGCAGCTCACGCCGGGAGGACTGCGCGAACTGCACTGGCACGCCAACGCGGCCGAATGGGCTTACGTGCTCAAGGGCCAATGCCGGGTCACGACCATCGATCCCGCCGGTCGCTCCGAGATTGTCGACTTCGGCCCGGGCGACGTCTGGTATTTTCCGCGCGGCCATGGCCATTCGATCGAGGGGATCGGACGCGATGACTGTCTGTTCGTCCTCGTCTTCGACAACGGCTACTTCTCAGAGTTCGGCACCTTCAGCATCAGCGACTGGCTCGGCCACACGCCGCCCGAGGTGCTGGCGAAGACATTCGGCGTCAAGGCCCAGACCTTCGCGGATTTCCCCAAGAGCGAGGTCTACATCGCGCAGGGACCGGTGCCGCCGCCGCTGCCCGCAGATCCGGCGCCCGGCTCGATCAAGGAGAGCGTGCTGACCCACCGCTACCGGCTGCTGGCGCAAAAACCCGACACTTATCCGGGCGGCAGTGTCCGCCTCGCCTCACAGCGCGAATTCCCGATCTCCTCGACGGTGACCGGCGCCTATATGCGCATCAAGCCGGGAAGCTTGCGCGAACTGCATTGGCATCCCAACGCCGACGAGTGGCAGTACTACATTTCCGGCCGTGGCCGCCTCGGTGTGTTCGGCTCGCACGGCCGCGCCCGCATTGAGGAGATGAGCGCGGGCGACGTCGACTACGTGCCGCAGGGCTACGGCCACTACATCGAGAACGCCGGGTCGGACGATCTCGAACTCCTGATCGTGCTCAACAACGGTACCTACGAGGCCATCGAGTTGACCGCCTGGGTCGCCGCCAATCCGCATCTTCTGCTCGCCACCAACTTCAAGGTGCCGCAGGCGACCTTCGCCGATTTCCCGACCAGCCAGCGCTTCATGCCGTGATTGTGCAGCGCGCCGCGTCTCGACGCCGCGGGCGAGGTGCCAGTCGCTACGCCCTCGCCCCTTGGGGGAGAGGGCATAGTCACCGCGAGCGCAGCTTGCGGCACGACCATCGGAGCAAGCCGCGGCTCCTGAACCTCAGGTGCAATTCGGCCGGCCGCGCGCTATATGGCCAGCATGACCCAGAACAGCCCTGCCCTTTCGCCTGACGCCGACAATCTCCTGCTCGCTCCGGAATGGACCGGCCCGTTCGGCGTGCCGCCGTTCGGCGAGATTGTCCCGGCGCAGTTCCGCCCGGCCTTCGACGCTGCCTTCGCCGCGCACTCCGCCGAGGTCAACGCGATTGCCGATAACCCGGCCGAGCCGACCTTCGCCAACACCATCGTGGCGATGGAACTGAGCGGCGACGCCTTGAGTCGGGTAGCGTCAGTGTTCTACCTGCTCGCCGGCGCCAACACGGACGACGCCATCCAGGCGATCGAACGCGAGATCGCGCCGCTTTCGGCGCGGCACTGGGACAGCATCCATCTCAACGGCGCGCTGTTCCGCCGCATCGAGTCGCTGCATGACCGGCGGGACGGGCTCGGCCTCACCGCCGAGCAGAAGCGCGTGCTGGAGCGTTACACCACGAGGTTCAAGCGCGCCGGCGCGGCGCTCGACGATGCCGCCAAGACGCGGCTCGCCGCGATCAACGAGCGCCTCGCCACGCTCGGCACCGCGTTCAGCCAGAACGTGCTCGCCGACGAGCAGGGCTACACGCTCGAACTCGACAGCGAGGACGACCTCGCCGGGCTCCCGGACTTCCTGCGCGCATCGCTGCGCGCCGATGCCGAGGCCCGCGGCCTCAAGGGCAAGTCCGTGGTGACGCTCGGACGTTCGAGTGTCGAACCGTTCCTGCAATTCTCGGCTCGCCGCGACCTCCGAGAAAGGGCGTTCAAGGCGTGGGTGGCGCGCGGCGACGG
>JBFXFO010000155.1:0-9346 GCA_050178915.1 Rhizobiaceae bacterium
AGGATTTGGGCGCGATCAGCCGCCGATCGACTTCACCGCCTGCGCCAGCCCCTGGAACGAGGCGCCGAAGCTGGTCTCGCCAGAGGCGCCCCGCAAGGTGATGCGCACGCCCGCCCCTTCCGCGATGGCGCGCTTGAAGCGCGGGCCGACCTGCTGCGTGGCAACGCAGATGCTGGCATCGCAACCGTCGAAGCCTACCTCCAGCGGCTTCTCCAGGTGCTCGTGCGATACCACCACCTTGCCTGCCGCCATGCCGGCGGGAGCGCGAAGGATGAGCATCGGCTTGCCGGCCTCCGTCGCCGCCAGCGACCAGGAGAACACCGTCTGCCCGGCATCGTCGACGATGGTCTGCGTGACGTTGCAGACGCGCGTCTTCGCCTTCAGGTTCTCGTCACAGATGAGCAGCCAGTTGGCGAATGGCCGCGTGACGCGCTGCACCTCGCCGGGCGTGGCTCCCCCGGCGAGCATCTCCGACTGGCGGATCGAATAGGCGCCGGCCGCCGCGCCGGCAGATGTCTGCGCGACGAGGCCAACGGCCAGCAGGAACACGGACACATCGCGAACACGTTTCGGAATACTCATTGCAGGGCCCTCGCTTCAGTTGAGCGTCAGCCCCACCCCCAAAGAAGCGCCAAGATTGCCGCCGGCGTAGACGCCGGAGAAACTGAAACGGAACCTGCTGTCCAGGTCGGTGTAACCAAGGCCAAAAGCGGTCGCGCCGCTGCCGCGCCAGTAGCCGCCTGCCACGGAGAAGCTGACCTTGCCGGGTGTCGGATCGAAGCGAAGCGCCGAGGCCGCCAGGCCGACAGCGGCCGCGATCCTCGCCTCGCCGCGCACGTCGGCGATCTCGGAGGCGAGCTGGCCGAACCGCATGTCGGTGTAGTCGTTGGCGGCGCGCAGCGTGCGCTCGCCTACCATGTCGGCATAGGCGCGGTTGTCGAACGAGATGTTGGCGAGACTGTTGTCGGTGTAGGTGTTGGCAAGCACGAGCGTCTGGTCTAGCCCGTCCTGCAGCTGCTCGACATTGACGGCGTCGGTGTCGTCAACGCCGCGGCCGACATTCTTCAGCACCACCGGCGTGTTCGGATCGCCGCCGAGGAGCGAGACGCTGTTCACCTTGTTGCCGGCGAGATCGGTGTCGTACTTCACCGCCAGATTGTCGAGCGCGGCGACGTTCTGGTTGGTGGCGAAGAGCTGCGAGCCGTTGACGGCGTCGGTTGAGACGGCCGACAGCGCGCCGGCGGTGAGATTGGTGATGCGCGTGCCGCCGGCGCCGCCGGCGAGCGTGATCGTATCCTTCGCGGCTCCTTGCGCGCCGTCATAACGCACCGCCCGGTCGCCGAGCTCGGTGACGGTCGTGCCGATGCCGTTCACGACAGTGTTGATGTTGGTGAGTTCGGTGTCGATCGCGCTGAAGGCGCTGTGCACTGTGGTGAAGTTGGCGCCTTGCACGGTGTAAGTCGGGCCGATGATCTGGCCGTTGATGTCGACGGTGGCGCCGCCGCCGAGCGTGTTCGCGATCGACTGCGCCACACCGAAGAGCTGCGCGCCGTTGACCGCATCGGTCGACGTGGAGTTGACCGTGCCGGCGGTCACGTTGGTCAGGCGCGTACCGCCGACACCGCCGCCGAGTGTGGCAGTGGTGCGGGCTGCGGAATCGTATTTGATCACCAGCTCGTCGAGCGCTTTCAGCTGACCGACATTGGCCGCGTCAGTATCGGCCGAACCCGCCGCGACGTTGGTCAGCCGGCGCTTGATCGACGCGCTGCCAAGAGACACCTCGCCGTCGGGCGTGGCACCAGCCAGAGCGCCGGTGCCCGGATTGTACGCGGCACCCAGGGCGCCGGAGGTGGTCGAGCCGGCACCGAGCGCCACGCTGTTGGCGCTTGTTGCCGTGGCGCCATCGCCGAGCGCGAGCGAGCCCGTTGCACCCGCCAGGACCCGTGCACCGCGGCCGATGGCGATCGAACCGGCAGCGGTCGCGTCCGTCGTCGCGTTGTTGCCGATGGCGATGGAATTCAGCTCGCCGGCGTCGGCTTCCTGCCCGGTGATACCGAGGCCGGTGATGCGATTGCCGCCGAAGGAAATGCCCTTGTCCTGGTCGAGCGCGATGATGTCCTGCGTCGAGATACAGTCATCGCTCGGGTCAACAACGTCGCCGTTGATGTCGAGCACCTGCAGAGTGATAGGCCCGCCGCTGGCGGCACTGGAAAGGAGGCTGGAGACGTTGACGTTGAGAGTAGGCAGACCGGGCAGAAGGAAGGCCAGTGCGCCCACCAGGCCGTTGACGTTGCCCTCAATCGGCGCGACCACGCCCGTGATCACCGGCGCCATGATGTCGGTGACGACCGAGCGCGGCAGGCTGACGCCGGTGCAGGCGCTTACCAGTGACTGCGCGGCGGCACGCGGCGCAGTCACGACGCCGGCGGCGGGAACAATCAAAACGGCAACGAAAGCGCCCAGGAAGGCCGCCCTGCCCGTCGACCCCCAACTCAACGCCAATCCTGTCATCAATGCGACTCCATCCGATCTGCGGATGGAATTGTCGCAATCTGCCCGTTAACAAGCTGTTAAGCATAGATGACTGTCTTCTATTGACACTCTACTTGCCTACATTCGCACCCATCGACCCGACTGGCGTATGGCAATGCGCCCCCACAAGCGCTCGCGCCCTCCGGGTGGAGGGCGCGACAAGCAGCATCGAAAAGGCGGCGGCGGTCAGTGTGTGGTGGGCCGCGAGCCCTGCGATTTTCCGCGTGCGGCTGGCGCGGGGCGGGCGTTCGACTTCGCACGCGCCGGCGCGCGCTGGGGGGCCGCAACCGGCCCAGTGTTCTCAACGGCGACGCGATAACCGACATAGCCGAGGGCGGCGAGGAAAAGCATTCTGAGCATGGTGAAAACTCCCTGTCGTTGGCTTCTCAACCGCCGGCGCGGCAGATGGTTCCCACGCCCTCCCCTGGCGGATGAAGCCGTTGCACGGCTTCACGAGGCTGCCTGACGCCTGCGTGGTGCTGCATGTCGCGCGTGTCTCACTGCGTCTGCCGCCGACCACCGAAGATGCGAGCCAAATTCCTGTGACCGAAGGGCATAGCAATGGAGGTTATCGCCAAGGCGCATCACCCGCGGCCCGGCCGCCGGGCGCGAACGAAGTCGCATTCCGTCGATGGTGGCAACCGGACATACCGGTCGCTGCGCAACACGCTGTCGCTGCAGCGCAGCTTCTCCGACGACGAGATCGCCCATATCCACGAGACCGCGCTCCAGGTGCTCGAGCGGCTCGGCGTGCGTGTCCTGAATGACCAAGCGCGGCAACATTTCGCGCACGCCGGCGCCCGTGTCGATCCTGCCACGATGATGGTGTTTATCGACCGCGCACTCGTCGCGCAGGCACTGGCGACCGCGCCCGGCGAGTTCATGCTCGGCGGCGCACATCTTGAGCGCGACGTTCGCATCGGCGGCGACGCCACCGCCTTCATGTGCGTGGGCGGGCCTCCGAACATCTCCGACATCGACCGCGGGAAACGCCCCGGCACACTCGAGGACTTCCAGAACCTGGTCCGGCTGTCGCAGCATTTCGAAGTGCTGCACATCCAGGGCTCCGGCGTCGAGCCGCAGGACATCCCGATCGAGCTTCGTCACCTCGCGCAGATCGAGACGCAACTGACGCTCTCCGACAAGCCCGTATTCGCCTATGCGCGCGGCGCCGGACAGGTCAGTGACGTGTTCGAGATGGTGCGGCTCGGGCGCGGCATCGACGCTGCCGCGTTCGCGGCAAAGCCGTGGTGCTACACCGTCATCAACACCAACTCGCCGCGCCAGCTCGACAACGTCATGTGCCAGGGCATCATCGACTTCGCCCGCGCGGGGCAGCTTGCGGTGATCACGCCATTCACGCTGGCCGGGGCCATGGCGCCGATCACGGTCGCCGGCGCGCTGACGCTGCAGCATGCCGAGGCGCTGGCCGGCATCGTGCTCGCACAACTGGTCAATCCGGGCGCGCCTGTCGTCTATGGCTCGTTCACGTCGAACGTCGACATGCGCTCGGGCTCACCCGCTTTCGGGACGCCTGAATTCGTGCGCGCCGCCTTCGGCGCGGGACAACTGGCGCGGCACATCGGACTTCCATGGCGAGGATCGGGCGCGACCGCGTCCAACGCGCCGGACGCGCAGGCGGCCTACGAGTTCCTGAACTCGGCGTGGGCGGGACTGCTGGGCGGCATCAACATGATGATCCACGCCGCCGGCTGGCTGGAAAGCGGGCTGACCGCGTCGCTGGAGAAATTCGTGCTCGACGTCGAGATGCTGCAGGTTCTGGCGGAAGTACTGCAGGACAATCACCGCGATATGGACGGCCTGTTCGAGGCAATCGCCGAGGTCGAGCCTGGCGGTCACTTCTTCGGCTCGCAGCACACGATGGCGCGCTACGAGAAGGCGTTCTACACGCCGCTGGTATCGGACTGGCGCAATTTCGGCGCGTGGTCGGAGGATGGCTCCCGAACCGCGACGGAACGCGCCAACGGAATCTGGAAGAAGGTGCTGGAGCACTTCGAGCCGCCGCCGCTCGACGTGGCGCGCAAGGACGCCATCGCGGCCTTTCGGGAAAGACGCGCACGAGAGGGTGGCGCACCCATTCCGGCGTGACGCAGCCGCTCCGGCCGCAAGCCTTTCCATCCGAAGCCGGTTTCGCGCAACGTCGTCGCTCGACTTTTCGCCGACCATCGGCCAAGACACGAAAAGGCGCGGTAGCAGCTTGCCGTGCTGGCAGGCGGATGCTGGCATGAACCGACAGGATAACAAGCCCTTCGCGCTCATCGGCGCCGGCCCGACAGGCCTCGCCGCGGCCAAGACACTTGTCGAACAGGGGATCCCCTTCCAGGGCTTCGAGCTCCACACCGATGTCGGCGGCCTGTGGGATATCGATGGGCCGCGCTCGACCATGTATGAGAGCGCACATCTCATCTCGTCGAAGCGGATGACGCAGTTCAGCGACTTTCCCTTCCCGGACGATGTGGCCGACTATCCATCGCATCGCCAGCTCAAGCGCTACTTCCGGGCATTCGCGGACCGCTTCGATCTGCGCCGGCATTTTCATTTCGGCGCGGAGGTGCTGCAGGCCTCGCCACTGGGCGGATCGGGCGACGGCTGGCGGCTCGCGTGGCGCGATGCCACCGGGACCGCCCGGGAGGACGATTTCGCCGGCCTGATCATCGCCAATGGCACGCTGTCGGAGCCGAACATGCCACGCTTTGCGGGCGAGTTTTCGGGCGAGCTGATCCACTCGTCGCAGTACCGCTCGCCGCGCCAGCTTGCCGACAGGCGCGTGCTGATCATCGGCGCAGGCAACTCCGGCTGCGACATCGCGATCGATGCCGTCCACCACGCGGCGAGCTGCGATATCTCGCTGCGGCGCGGCTATCATTTCGTGCCGAAATACATCTTCGGCAAGCCGGCGGACACGATCGGCGGCGCCATCCGGCTTCCCATGTGGCTGAAGCGCAGAATCGACGGCACGATCCTTCGCTGGTTCACGGGTGACCCGCAACGCTATGGCTTACCCAAGCCGGACCACGCGCTCTATGAATCGCATCCGATCGTGAATTCGCTGGTGCTGTTCCACGCCGGGCATGGCGACCTGCGGGTGAAGCCTGATGTCGACCGGTTCGATGGCAGCACCGTGCACTTCAAGGACGGGAGCGCTGCCGACTACGACCTCGTGCTGGCCGCAACCGGCTACCGGCTGCACTATCCCTTCATCGACCGCGAACTGCTCAACTGGCGTGGTGACGCACCGCACCTCTTCCTCAACTCGATGCACCCATCGCGTGACGATGTGTTCGTCCTCGGCATGGTCGAGGCGTCAGGCCTGGGCTGGCAGGGACGGCACGAACAGGCGGAGCTTGTGGCGCGATACCTGCGCGGGCTGCGCGAAGGGTCGGCCGCGGCGCGCAACATTCAGGCCGAAAAGGCGGCGGGGTTCGAGCGCCTGACCGGCGGGATCGACTATCTGAACCTGCCGCGCATGGCTTACTATGTCGAGAAATCATCGTTCCGCCGGGCCGTCACCGACCGTATCCGCGCGCTCAAGGGCTGACCGGCCATGCAAGACATCGACGATATCCTCCTGAACTTCAGCCCCGCGTCGCTGACGCTGCTCAACATCATCCTGTGCGTGGTGATGTTCTCGATCGCGCTGGACCTGCGGGTCGGCGATTTCCGCGAAGTGACGCGCAACCCGAAGTCGTTCATCGCCGGCATGTTCTCGCAGTTCGTCGCCGTGCCGGCGCTGACCTACCTGCTGGTAATCACGCTGGAGCCGCGTCCGAGTATTGCGCTTGGCCTGATGCTCGTGGCGGCATGTCCCGGCGGCAACATCTCGAACTTTCTCACGCACCGCTCGCGCGGCAACCTCGCCCTGTCCGTGTCGATGAGCGCCTTCACCACCATCGTGGCGCCGATCGCAACGCCGTTCAACATCGCCTTCTGGGGGAGCCTCTATCCGCCGACGCGCGAACTCCTGCGCGCCACCGAGATCGAGCCGCTGTCGGTGCTCTACGCCGTGCTGCTGCTGCTCGTCCTGCCGATGACGCTCGGCATGCTGGTCAATGGACGCTTCCCTGCCATCGCGGCGCGGATACGCAAGCCGCTGCAGATCCTATCGATGCTGATCTTCGTCGGCTTTATCGTCGCTGCGCTCGCCGCCAACTGGAGTTTCTTCCTCGGCTACGTCGGACAGGTGGCGCTGCTCGTCGTGCTCCACAACGGACTCGCGCTGGCCGCCGGCTACTTCGTCGCCACCGTTGCGCGCACGCCCGAGGCTGACCGGCGCGCGATCACCATCGAGAGCGGCATCCAGAACTCGGGCCTCGGGTTGATCCTGATCTTCGCCTTCTTCGACGGCCTGGGGGGCATGACCGTGGCGGCAGCATTCTGGGGCATCTGGCACGCCGTATCCGGGATCGGCGTGGCGAGCTGGTTCCGGCGCACGCAGCCGGCCCCAGCATGAGCCGCATCCTTGTCACCGGCGCGGCCGGTTTCGTCGGCCAGGCACTGCTCGACGCCGCATCGGCGTCGGGGCACGAGATCGTCGCAGGCGACATCCGCGAGCCCGCCCGGCTCCCCGCGAATGCGCACTTCGTGCGTCTCGATGTCCGCGGCGCCGACGCCGACCGCGTGATCGCGGAAGTCAGCCCGGCCGCGGTCGTGCACCTTGCCTCGATCGTCAATCCGTCGCGAAGCTCGACGCGCGAGCAGGAGTACGAGGTCGACGTCACCGGCACCAGCAATGTGCTCACCGCCTGCGCGGCGCATGGGGTGCGCCGTCTCGTCGTCACCAGCAGCGGGGCGGCATACGGCTACCACCGCGACAATCCCATCCCGCTTTCCGAGACCGACCGCATTCGCGGCAACAAGGAATTCGCCTACGCCCATCACAAGCGTCTCGTGGAAGAGATGCTCGAGCCGGCGCGCGCCACACATCCGCAACTGGAGCAGGTGGTGCTGCGGGTAGGCACCGTGCTTGGTCCGCGCCTCGACAACCAGATCACCGCCCTGTTCCGGCGCAAGCGCCTGCTGGCGATTGCCGGTTCGGCAAGCCCGTTCGTCTTCATCTGGATCGACGATCTCGCGGCGATCCTGCTGCGGGCAGCAACCGATGGCCCGGCGGGCATCTACAACGTGGCCGGTGACGGCGCGCTCGCCGTGGATGACCTTGCCGAACGCCTGCGCAAGCCGGTCCTGCGCATCCCCGCAGCGGTGCTCAAGACCGTTTTGGGGATCGGCAAGCCGCTCGGCCTGACGCGCTATGGCCCCGAGCAGGTGCGCTTCCTCCAGTACCGCCCCCTGCTCGACAACAGCAGACTGAAGACGGCGTTCGGCTTCACTCCGTCGAAGACGAGTTCCCAGGCTTTCGATGCCTGGCGCGAAAGCGTCGGGCTTTGAAGACGGCGGTCATCACGGGCGGCGCCGGTGGTCTCGGGCAGGCATTGGCCCGCGCGCTGGTCGAGCGCGGCTGGTCCGTCGCCATCATCGACCTGCCCGGCTCCGAACTGGACGCTGCGGCGCAGCCTTCCGTGCGTACTTACGCCTGCGACATCACCGATGCCGACGCCGTTGCATCGACATGCCGGCAGATACGGGCAGACCATGCCTCGGTGGATCTCGCGATCTACAATGCCGGCATCACCCATATCGGGCTGTTCGCCGACACATCGCCGGCCGCGCATCGCAAGGTGTTCGAGGTCAACTATTTCGGCGCAGTGCACATTGCGGCGCACCTGCTGCCGGCGATCAGGCAAAGCCGTGGCATCCATCTCGCCATCTCGTCGGTTGCCGGGTTTGCGCCCCTGCACAGGCGAACCGCCTATTCGGCAAGCAAGCACGCGCTGGAGGGCTTCTTCCGCACCCTGCGCGAAGAAGAGCGGGAACATGGCGTCGCCGTGCTGATCGCGGCACCTTCCTTCGTGGCCACGAACATCGGCCGAGGCGGCGCACACGACGGCGGGATCGCGCGGCCGGGTTCGGCGCCTGACGGCGTGGACTACATGGAACCCGACGCCGCCGCCCGCATCATCATGGCTGGCATCGATGCCCGGCGGCCGTTCATCCCGGTCGGACGTGTGGCGCGCATGGCGTGGCTGATCAACCGGCTGTCGCCGCGTCTGTTCGCATGGCTGATGATGCGCAACATCGCGGCGAGGGCGGGCAGCAGCGACGGGTAGCGCAGCGCGACGCCAACTGCTTCGCAGAAAGTGGCGCAACGCAGATGCAGGGGGTCGTCAGCGGCGGCGACGCGGCGGATGGCGGCGAAGACGCGGTCGACACCGTCGCGCGGGAGATGCGCCGTGGGCTCGTCCAGGATGAGGATGCCGGGCCTGTCGGCAGGCAGCCCCTGCAACCCGCGCAAGATGGCGAGCATGGCCCTGTCGACTTCGTCGAGATCGAGCGTTCGCTGCTCGGGCGACGCGTCGATGCCGAAGGACGCCAGCGCCGCGCTGGCTGCCTGATGCTCGCGCCGCCAGTCGATGCGCCAGCCGGCCTTCGTCCGGAAACGACCGATGCGCAGGTTTTCAAGCACGCTGGCCTCGCCCACCGGCGAGCCGACGACTGCGTATCCTGGCGTTTTGCCGATGACGCCATTGCCGATGGTGCAACTGATCCTCTTTCGCGCGGAACCAATCGCGTTCTCAATCGTATGAGATGTTAAGTCCCAACAGGTGCCGACCATACAATGGAGACACGACGACCCTCGCGCCACTCACTGGCGCCATTGATCACGTCCTCTCCGCTTCCCCCGCTGGCACCTCCAGAGGCGCGTCCGGTCGCGGCCGCAGCATGCGCATGAGCACAT
>JBFXFO010000156.1:0-9168 GCA_050178915.1 Rhizobiaceae bacterium
GATCGTGCCGTGTGGGAGCTTCACGCGCCGCAGCGTCGGGTCGAGCGTGGCGAACAGCATGTCCTCGGCCAGCACGGCTGCGCCGGTCAGCCGGTTGAACAGCGTTGATTTGCCGGCGTTCGTGTAGCCGACGATGGCGACGACGGTGAATGGCACCTTCTTGCGCTTGGCGCGCTGCAGGTCGCGGGTGCGGCGAACGGTTTCCAGCTCGCGCTTCAGCTTGATGATCTTCTCTTGCAGCAACCGCCGGTCGGATTCGATCTGGGTCTCGCCGGGGCCTCCGAGGAAGCCGGCGCCACCGCGCTGGCGTTCGAGGTGCGTCCACGAGCGCACAAGCCGGCCGCGCTGATATTCGAGATGCGCGAGATCGACCTGCAGCGTGCCTTCCTTGGTGCGGGCGCGCCGGCCGAAAATCTCAAGGATCAGGCCGGTGCGGTCGAGCACCTTGCAGTCCAGCGCCTTCTCGAGATTGCGCTGCTGCACCGGCGTCAGCGGGTGATCGATAATCGCCAGTTCGGCGCCGCTCTCGGCGACGGCCGTCTTCAGCTCGTCGACCTTGCCGCTGCCGAGCAGCGTCGCTGGCCTGGGCTCGGCGACGTTGATGATCTCGGTGTGGACGGGATCGAGATCGATTGCCTGCGCGAGGCCGACGGCCTCGGTCAGGCGCGCCTGCGGCGAACGCTGCAGCCTCGGGCGGTTCGTCTCGGATTCGTCGGCGCGCGAGCGGTCGGCGCGTGTCAGCACCGGCACGACCACCACTGCGCGGGCGGTCACGCCCTTGTTGTCCGGAGTGTCCGCCTCGCGGGTGTGCCGGCGCTCACCCATCGTGCCGCATCAATCCCGGCCCGGGTCCTCGCCCTCGAACATCTGCACCGGCTGGCTCGGCATGATCGTCGAGATCGCGTGCTTGTAGACAAGCTGCGAGTGGCCGTCGCGGCGCAGCAGGACGCAGAAATTGTCAAACGACGTCACAACACCTGTGAGTTTTACGCCGTTGATAAGAAAGATCGTGAGGGGGTTTTTGCTTTTGCGGACCGTGTTGAGGAACAGGTCCTGAAGGTTCTGCGATCGCTCTGCCATATTCTTTTTCTTTCTTGTGGCCCCGACTATTGGCCAAGGTCGCCCGTGTTTCCGCGCCCTGTCGTGCGCGCCGCCCTTGCAACAACTGCTCAAAATCAACCTGAGCGTGATCGCAAAGGTCCCCTGCGCCTTGCGGTATCAGGGGGAAGTCTTCTCCGCAACGTCAAAAAAAGCCTCGCGCAGCGAAAGAGTCAATGAGCCGGGATGGCCGTTTGCTATGGAACGGCCATCGATCGCGACAACGGGCATGACCACCGTCGTGGCGGAGGTGATGAAGGCTTCCTTTGCGGAACGTGCCTCATCCACCGTGAAGCCGCGCTCCTCCACCTTGAGGCCGAGCCTGGCGGCAATATCGATCACAACGGTGCGGGTGATGCCGCGCAGGATCCCCGTCTCGGCAGGACGTGTCACCAGCACGCCATCCTTCGTCACGATCCAGGCGTTGGTGGAAGCCCCTTCCTTCACGGTCCCGTCGGGATCGACGAACCACGCTTCGGTGGCGCCGGCTTCCTTCGCCGCCTGCTTGGCCAGTACGTTGGGCAGCAGGCCGACGGTCTTGATGTCGACCCGATCCCAGCGGTTCTCCGGCACCGTGATGACCTTGATGCCGCTTTCGGCGCGTTTCGCCGCCGCCGACGGGTCACTGCGTTTTGCCGTCACAACAACCGACGGTCGCGTGCCGGCCGCCGGAAAGAGGTGATCGCGTGGCGCGACGCCGCGCGTCACCTGCAGATAGACCAGCCCGTTGCGCACGCGGTTCCGCAACACGACCTCGCGCATGACCAGTTGCAGCGCGGCGCGGTTGATCGGCCAGTCGATGCGCAGTTCCCGCAGCGACCGGTCGAGGCGGTTCATGTGCCGCGTCATGTCCATGATGAAGCCGCGCGCCACTTCGCAGACTTCGTAGACGCCGTCCGCGAACTGGTATCCGCGGTCCTCGATATGCACGGCCGCCTCGCCGTGGCGAAGGTAGCGCCCGTTGACGTAGGCGATGCGCGGCATGTCGATTTCCCCCTTCGATCCGACGCGCGACCCCTCGCCTGCGCCGGCATGAACATATGCCTGAAAATTCCGGCGGTCAGACGCCCAGCGACTTGAGCTTGCGGTGCAGTGCCGAGCGCTCCATGCCAATGAATTCGGCCGTGCGCGAGATGTTGCCGCCAAAGCGGTTGATCTGGGCGATCAGATATTCCTTCTCGAACAGCTCGCGCGCCTCGCGCAGCGGCAGCGCCATGATGTGCTGGTCCGACTGGTTGGGGGCGCGCGGCATCACGTCTCCGATCTCGGCCGGCAGGAGATCAGCCGTGATCGGCGCCTCTGGATCGTCGCTACGGGCAAGGATCATCAGGCGTTCGATGTTGTTGCGCAGCTGGCGGATGTTGCCCGGCCAGTTGTGGGCCTGCAGCACGGCCAGCGCATCTTCGCCCAGCCGGCGTTGCTTGATGCCGGCCTGCTTTGCCACCTGTCGCATGAAGTGGTCGACGAGGAACGGGATGTCCTCGCGCCGCTCCGCCAGGCCGGGCACCAACACCGGCACCACCGCGAGACGATGATAGAGATCCTCGCGGAAGCGCCCGTCGGCGATCATCATTTCAAGGTTCTGCGCCGTCGAGGAGATGATGCGCACATCGACCTTCACGCGCTTGGTTCCGCCGACGCGCTCGAACTGCTGATCGACCAGCACGCGCACGATCTTGCCCTGGGTCTCGCGCGGCATGTCGGCCACCTCGTCGAGGTAGAGGATGCCACCATGCGCCTCTTCCAGCGCGCCTACCTTGCGCTCGCCGCCATTCGACTCCGTGCCGAACAGCTCGATCTCCATGCGCTCCGGCGTGATCGTTGCCGCATTGAGCGTCACGAACGGCGCGGTCTGCCGGGCCGACGCTGCATGAATCGCGCGCGCCACCATTTCCTTGCCCGAACCGGACGGCCCGAAGATCAGGATGCGGCTGTTGGTCGGAGCCACACGTTCGATCGCCTGGCGCAGCTGGATCATGGCGACAGACGTGCCGATCAGGTCGAAATTGTCGCCTGTCCGCTGCTTCAGGTCGGAGACCTCACGCCGCAGCTTGGATGTCTCCAGCGCGCGCTCCGCGATGAGGATCAGGCGGTCGGCCTTGAATGGCTTCTCGATGAAATCGTAGGCGCCGCGGCGGATCGCCGAGACGGCCGTCTCGATCGTGCCGTGGCCGGAAATCATCACCACCGGCAGGCCGGGATGCAGCTTCCTGATCTCGTCCAGCAGAGCCAGCCCGTCCAGCTTCGAGCCCTGCAGCCAGATGTCGAGGAAGACCAGCCGGGGCATGCGATCGGCAATCGCGGCCAGCGCCGCGTCGCTGTGGGCAGCGGTACGGGTTTCGTGGCCCTCGTCGCTCAGGATGCCCGCGACGAGCTCGCGGATGTCCTCTTCGTCATCGACGATCAGAATGTCAGATGCCATCACCGACCTTTTCGGTTTCTCTTTGGTTTTCTCTCGCCTGGGCGGACGTGCCGCCGGCGGTTGCCTGCGCGTCGACGGCAGGCAGGATCATCGTGACCATGGCTCCACGGCCGCCGTGGAAATCTGCCGGTGCATCGTGCAGTTCCAGACTTCCCCCGTGGTCCTCGATGATCTTCTTCACGATCGCGAGCCCGAGGCCGGTGCCTTTCTCGCGCGTCGTCATATAGGGCTCGAGCAGGCGCTGGCGATTCTCGCGGGGCAGGCCTTTTCCGTTGTCGATCACGTCGACGCGAATGGTGTTGCCCTCGCGCGCCGAGCGCACGTGGATGACGCCGCGCTCGCCGCCGTCGCGTTCGGCTGCCTCGATCGCCTCGGCGGCGTTCTTGATGACATTGCCGAAAGCCTGCGCCATCAGGCGGCTGTCGAAGGTGCCGAGCAGGCGCTCGCTGCCGAAGGCGCGCTCGAAGGCGATGTCCGAACGGCTCACCTCGACCAGGAACGACGCCTCCCGCAGCGACTCGCGAAGGTCCACCACCTGCATGTCCGGCTTCGGCATCCGCGCGAAGGCGGAGAACTCGTCCACCATGCGGCCGATGTCCTCGACCTGCCGGATGATCGTGTCCGTGCACTGGTCGAAGATTTCGCGGTCCTGCGTGATGACCTTGCCATAGCGGCGGCGGATGCGTTCGGCCGAGAGCTGGATCGGCGTCAGCGGATTCTTGATCTCGTGGGCGATGCGACGGGCGACGTCCGCCCATGCGGACGAGCGCTGCGCCTGCACCAGGTCGGTGATGTCATCGACCGTGACGACGTAGGATTCCTGTCCCGTATCGACGTCGGTTTCCTCGGTCGTCACCTGCACGTTGAAGGTGCGCTCGGCGCCGGCTCGATAGAACGTCACCTGCTCGCGGTAGACCGGGCGGCCGGACGCCCGGCTGATCTCCAGCACGCGGCCGACATGTGGCAGCACGGCCGACAGATTGCGGCCCGTCGTGGCGCTGGCGGAGATGGCCAGCATGGTCTCGGCCGAGCGGTTCACGATGGTGATGGTGCCGTCGGGATCGACGCCGATGACGCCAGCGGTGACGCCTGCAAGCACCGCTTCGGAGAAGCGCCGGCGTTCGTCCACGGCGTCCTTCGCGGTCAGGATCTCGTTGCGCTGCGATTTCAGCTGCTGGATCATCTTGTTGAAGGTGTTGCCGAGCGAGGCGACGTCGCCATCCGACACCCGCACCGGCACGCCGACATCGAGGTTGCCGGTCGCCACCTCGTCGGCGGCGCCGATCAGCTGGCGGATCGGCCGCACGATGCGGTCGGCGACGGCCAGGCCGGTCCAGATCGCGGCGAGCACGATCACCAGCGTCAGGCCGAGATAGAGCAGCGCAAAGGCGATCTGCGTGGTGCGCCGGTTGGCCTCGAGCCCGGAATATTCCTCTGTGTTGGTGCGCACGATCTGCCGCGCCTTGATCACCTCCGGATCGACCAGCCGGATCGTGTACAGGTACGCATCTTCGATCTGCCGCAGCTTGACGATGGCGCCGACGATGTTGCGCGTCGCCGGCTCGATCAGCACCGGCAGGCCGCCGCTCGCCTGATCGACAGCGCCCTCCGGCGGTTCGGGCATGTCGAATTCGGCCTGCGTCTTGGCCGTCATGATGAAGGAGCCGTCGGCGCGAATGAGCGCCGCATGCGCAAGCGCGCGGCCAACCGCCTGCTGCGTCATCAGATCGCGAAAGCCGATGCGGTCCAGTGAATAGAACGAGCGGTTCTGGTCGAGATCATTCGCCATCGACAGGGTGGTGCCCTGCAGGTTGCGGGCGTTTTCCTGCACGTAGGCATCGGCGATCGACAGCGATGAACTGATGATCGTCTTGGTGCGCAGCTCGAACCAGCGGTCGAGCCCGATGTCGAGGGTAATCGACGCGAACACCGCAACGACGATCGCCGGGATCGCGGCGACCAGCGTGAACATCGCGACGATGCGCACATGCAGACGCGACGCCGCCTTGCCGCGCCGGCGGGCGGCCAGGATGCGATGTGTCTCGCGGCCGATCAGCCCAACGAGCAGCAACACGCAGATTGCGTTGATGCCGATCAGCGCCAGCGTGGTCGTCTCGTCCGGCACGATCGGGGTGATGCCGACGAGGATGGCGAAGGATGCCGCAGCGGCCAGGATGGCGCCCACGACAGCCACGATTCCAGGCAGCGCCAGCAGGCGCCGACCATCGGCCGAGTTTTGCGTCGGAAATGCCGCTGGTGCCAACGGCGCGGTCTCAACGGTCATGCGGATCGCTTTGTCAGGCTCACTGCGTCGCATCTATGCAACGCATTGTGGCGATTATGCAACAATCCCCGCTCTCACAGGAAGGCGATGAGCTATCCGTGGCGGGAGCCGCGATAGACGTTGACGCCAAGCTCCCTGATCTTCTTGCGCAGCGTGTTGCGGTTGAGGCCAAGAAGCTCGGCAGCCTTGATCTGGTTGCCTCGCGTGGCCGTCATCGACGCCAGCACGAGCGGATATTCGACCTCGGCCAGAATGCGGTCGTACAGGCCGGACGGCGGCAGGCCGCCGTCGAACGTGGCGAAGTAGCGCTGCAGGTAGTGCTCCATCGCCTGGCCGATGGAGAGGTCTTCGGGCAGCAGGCCGCCGGTGCCGCCGGGTGCCGATTCGCCGGTTTTCAGCTCCGCCTGGATGATTTCGGCGGAAATCTCGTCCTGCGGATAAAGCGCGGCAAGCCGGCGCACGAGGTTCTCGAGTTCGCGCACATTGCCCGGCCACGGATAGCGCTTCATCAGTTCGATGCCCGCCGTCGAGATATGCTTCTTCTGCAGTCCCTCGGCCTCGGCCTGCGTGAAGAAGTGGCGGACGAGATCGGCGATGTCCTCGGCGCGCTCGCGCAGCGCCGGCAGGCGCAGCGGCACGACGTTGAGGCGATAGAAGAGGTCTTCGCGAAACAGGCCCTGATTGATCAGCGTCCGCAGATCCTTGTTGGTCGCCGCGACGATGCGCACGTCCGTCTTGATCGGCGTGCGGCCGCCGACGGTCGTGTACTCACCCTGCTGCAGCACGCGCAGCAGGCGCGTCTGCGCCTCCATCGGCATGTCGCCGATCTCGTCAAGGAAGAGCGTGCCCCCTTCGGCCTGTTCGAAGCGACCGGTCGAGCGGTTCTGCGCCCCTGTGAAAGCCCCCTTCTCGTGGCCGAACAATTCCGACTCGATCAGGTCGCGAGGGATCGCCGCCATGTTGATGGCGACGAAGGGTCCGTTGCGGCGGCGGCCATACTCATGCAGCGCGCGCGCCACGAGTTCCTTGCCGGTGCCGGACTCGCCTGAAATCATCACCGTCAGATCCGTCTGCATCATGCGCGCCAGCATGCGGTAGATGTCCTGCATGGCGGCCGAGCGGCCGACGAGCGGCATGGTCTCCGGCGCTTCCTCGAGCCGGTCCATGCCGGCGGGCCGGCGGGGTTCTGCCAGCGCACGGTTCACGATGTTGAGCAGTTCGGTCAGGTCGAACGGCTTTGGCAGATACTCGTAGGCGCCCGTCTCGGAGGCGCGGATCGCCGTCATGAACGTGTTCTGCGCGCTCATGACGATGACCGGCAGTTCGGGCCTCGCCTTCTTGATGCGCGGCAGCATGTCGAAAGCGTTCTCGTCGGGCATCACGACGTCGGTGATGACGAGGTCGCCCTCGCCTGCCTGCACCCAGCGCCACAGCGTCGCCGCGTTGGACGTGACCCGCACGTCGTGCCCGACGCGCGACAGCGCCTGGTTCAGCACCGTGCGGATGGCGGCGTCGTCGTCGGCGACCAGAACCGTGCCGGGGGTGCTCATCGGCCGTACTCCTTGCCCGTCAGTTCGGGCTCTTTCCACGCCGGCAGCAGGATGCGGAAGCTGGTGCCGCGCGGCGAGGAATCGCACTCGATGACCCCGCCATGCTCGCCGACGATCTTGGCGACCAGCGCCAGCCCGAGACCGGAGCCATTGGTCTTCGTGGTGATGAAGGGATCGAACAGGATCGGCAGGATGTCTTCCGACACGCCAGGCCCGTTGTCGTGCACGCAGAATTCGAGCGGCAGCGACACGCGGTCCTGGCTGCCCGGCACGATCACGCGCATGCCGGCACGGAACGCCGTGGTCAGGGTGATCTCGCCGTCGGGATTGTCGCCGATCGCCTCGGCTGCGTTCTTCACGAGGTTGAGGAACACCTGCACCAGCTGGTCGCGGTTGCCCATGACCGGCGGCAGCGACGGATCGTATTGCTCGACGATGCGGATGCGGCTGGCAAAGCCGTTGCGTGCAATCGCCTTCACGCGGTCGAGCACGACATGGATGTTGACCGGGTGACGGTCGATTGGCCGCTCGTCGGAGAACACTTCCATGCGGTCGACCAGCGAGACGATGCGGTCGGTCTCATCGGTGATCAGGCGGGTCAGCGCGCGGTCCTCGTCGCCCACCTGCATCTCCAGCAACTGCGCCGCGCCGCGAATACCGGACAGCGGATTCTTGATCTCGTGCGCCAGCATCGACGCCAGCCCGGTGACGGATCGAGCCGCGCCGCGATGCGTCATCTGGCGGTCGATCTTGTCCGCCATCGAGCGCTCCTGGAACATGATGACGATCGCGCCCGCCACCTCCGGCACCGGCGCGACGTAGATGTCCACGATACGGTCGACGCCGAGGCGCGGCGAGGAAACGTCGACGCGATACTCATTCACGGGTGCGCGGCGTTCGCGCACCTGCTCGATCAGCGACAGCAGCGGGCTACCGAAAGGGATGAAACGCGAAATCGTGTTGCGGCGAAGCATCGCCGCGCTGGAGCGGAAGAAGTCCTCCGCATCGGCATTGGCATAGATGATCACGTCGTCCTGCCCGACCATGATCACAGGCCGGCGGATCGTGTTGAGGACGATGTTGGCGTAGTCGGTCGTCGCCGGCTGGCGTGGAGGGGGCGCGTTCATGCTGCCTCTCGTGCGAGGGCGGTGTCGGTGGCGCAGAAAGCGAGACGCAGATGGAGGATGACCTCGCTCGGATCGAGCCCGGTCATGATGGAGCGACGTGTTTCCGCAGCCACGCCCGTCGCATGACGGTCGAGGTACCAGCCGAGGTGCTTGCGCGCCTGCCGCAGGCCGCTGTCGATGCCGTAGAGCGCCAGCATCGCCTGATAGTGCTCGATGACGTAGTCGGCGAGAGCTTCGGCCGTGGCGGGAATGCCGATTGTCTCTGTGGCCGCCGCCTGGTGGGCGATCGCGCCGGCGGTCCACGGCGCGCCATAGTGGCCACGCCCGATCATCACGGCGTCGGCGCCGGACTGGTCGAGGATTGCCACTGCATCCTCCGGCGTCGTCACGTCGCCATTGGCGACCAGCGGCACCGAGATCGCTTCGCGCACCCGGCGGATGGCCTTCCAGTCGGCCTTGCCCTGGTAGAACTGGCAGCGCGTGCGACCGTGCACGGTAATCATGCTGACGCCCGACTGTTCGGCGCGGCTCGCCAGCAGCGGCGCGTTGAGCGCGCCATCGTCCCAGCCCAACCGCATCTTCACGGTCACCGGCACTTTCACCGCCCCGATCACCGCGTCGATGAGCGAGACGGCATGGTCGGGGTCGAGCATCAGCGCCGAGCCGGCATAACCGCCGATCACCTTC
>JBFXFO010000157.1:0-8913 GCA_050178915.1 Rhizobiaceae bacterium
GCTCGGCAAGGTGAGCGACATTCCGGACACCAACCCCTACGGCTATCAGGACCACCTCTACGACAAGAGCCAGCCGGAGAATCTCGGCTTCCTGCAGCGCTTCCGCTCGCTGCTCGACAGCTACGAAGATCGCACCTCGGTCGGCGAAGTCGGCGATGGCGACCACTCGCTGCAGACCGTCGCCGCCTACACCGGCGGCGGCGACAAGCTGCACATGAGCTACACCTTCGATCTGCTCAGCCCGGAATTTTCCGCGCAGCACGTCCGCGGCTGCGTCGAGGCATTCGAGACGTCCGTTACGGACGGCTGGATCTGCTGGGCCTTCTCCAACCACGACGTGGTGCGCCACGTCACGCGCTGGTCGCAGAAATCGGGCGCTGATCCCGAGGTGATCGCACGCTTCTCCGTGGCGCTGCTCTGCTCGCTGCGCGGCTCGATCTGCTTCTATCAGGGCGAGGAGCTCGGGCTGGAAGAGGCGGACATTGCCTTCGAGGATCTGCGCGACCCATACGGCATCCGCTTCTGGCCAGCCTTCAAGGGGCGCGACGGGTGCCGCACGCCGATGGTGTGGGAGGCGAACGGGGAGAACGGCGGCTTCTCTGCCGGCAAGCCGTGGTTGCCGGTGCCGACCGTGCATCTGCGCCATTCGGTCAACGCGCAGGACGGCAATCCCGGTTCGGTGCTGGCGCTCTACCGCGCCATGCTGGCCTTCCGGAAGAACAACCCGGTGCTGCGCGACGGCTCGATCCGTTTCCTCGACGCACCGGAGGGAGCACTGGCTTTCCTGCGTGAGCAGCCCGACAGCCGCATGCTGTGCCTGTTCAATTTCAGCGCGGCGTCGATAGTCTTCACGGTTCCCGCCGACCTGACGGTGGCCAAGACCACAGGCCCCGGCGTTCTGGGAACGCTGCTCGAGGCCGGTACCATCAGCGTGCCAGCCTTTGGCTACGCCTTCGCCAGCGCGCGCTGACGCGCCGCACTAGCGCGGGTTCGCTGCCGGGCGGTCGCGCGTGTCGCGCGGCGCCTTTGCCGGTTTCTTGCTCAGCCCGGCGCCGTCCTTCGGCTTGCGGTTCCTTGCGGCATCCTGCGAGAAATCGTCCGATGGATCCTTGCCGGTGCGCGGCTCCAGTTTGCGCGCGCCGTGTTCATATTCTGCCTTGGTGGGCATCGTTCGCACTCCCTTCCCGGGTAAACCGCTGGAGGGTGCGCCATGTTCCATCGACAGGCAGATAGGCTTTGGGAGGCGGACGCGAGCCGGCTGCGCGTCGGGTGGAGTCGGGAAACGTCCAAGAATTCTGGTCGGAGTGGCAGGATTTGAACCTGCGACCCCATCGTCCCGAACGATGTGCGCTACCAGACTGCGCTACACTCCGTGACCAGACCGGCGGGCTTATAGCTGCCGGTGTGGCATCCCGCAAGCGCCAAAGAAGCTTATGGAAACCACGACGGCACGGTGTTTTTCCGCGTTGGTGTTTTCGGCTGGCGAAAGGCGCCGATTCTGGCTAATGCGGGCCGCGATTGGGGATAATTTTGAGCTGGGAGCCTGGGCCGCCTTGACCCTCAAACCTGTCGCCGACGCTTTGCCGAACACGTTCCGCTTCGAGACCAGCGCACTGGTGAAGCCGACCGGCTTTCGCGAATATGACGCGCGCTGGTGGTTTGGCCACCCGGCGTCCGACCGTCCGCCGGAGCTGAATCTCATTGGCGTGCAGGCCTTGGGTATGGGACTCGGCACGCTGATCCAGCGCCTTGGCGCCGGTCCGGATATCGTGACCGGCCATGATTTCCGCTCCTATTCGATGGCGATCAAGCTGGCGCTGGTCTCCGGCCTGATGGCCGCCGGCGCGCGCGTGAAGGACATCGGCCTGGCGCTGTCGCCCATGGCCTATTTCGCCCAGTTCGCCCTTGATGTGCCGTCGGTCGCCATGGTCACCGCCTCGCACAACGAGAATGGCTGGACCGGCGTCAAGATGGGCGCGCAACGTCCGCTCACCTTCGGCCCGGAGGAGATGAGCGCGCTGAAAGAGATCGTGCTCGCTGGCGACTTCGATCTGAAGGGCGGCGGCGCCTACGAATTCGTGCCGGATTTCCGCAAGACCTATCTGGACGACCTGACCGCTGGCGTTGCGCTGAAGCGTCGCGTCCAGGTCGTCTGCGCCTGCGGCAACGGCACTGCCGGGGCGTTTGCGCCCGAAATGCTGGAGCGCATCGGCTGCGAGGTGATTCCGCTCGACGTCGAGCTCGATCATTCCTTCCCGCGCTACAACCCCAATCCGGAGGACATGGAGATGCTCCATGCCATCCGTGACAAGGTGCTGGAGACCGGTGCCGACGTCGGCCTCGGCTTCGATGGCGACGGCGACCGCTGCGGTGTGGTCGACAATGAAGGCAACGAGATCTTTGCCGACAAGGTCGGCGTCATGCTCGCCCGTGACATCTCTTCGACGCATCCGGGATCGCAGTTCGTGGTCGACGTGAAATCGACCGGGCTGTTCATGACCGACCCGGCGCTGAAGGCGAACGCCGCGACGACTGACTACTGGAAGACCGGCCATTCCTACATCAAGCGTCGCGTGGCCGAGCTTGGCGCCATTGCCGGCTTCGAGAAGTCGGGCCACTTCTTCTTCAACCCGCCGATTGGCCGCGGTTATGACGACGGCCTCGTCACGGCGATCGCCGTGTGCCGCATGCTCGACCGTAACCCGGCGAAGAGCATGGCCGATCTCTACCGCGACCTGCCGCTGACCTATGGCACGCCGACCATGTCGCCCCACTGCGCCGACGAGGTGAAGTATGGCGTGGCCGATCGTGTGCTCGCGGATTTCCGCCGGATGCAGGCCGATGGTACGCCGATTGCCGGCCAGAAGATCGTCGATCTGATCACCGTCAACGGCGTGCGTGTCGTCGCCGAAGATGGCACCTGGGGTCTGGTGCGCGCCTCTTCCAACAAGCCGGAGCTGGTGGTCGTGGTCGAGAGCCCGGTCTCGTCGGAGCGCCGCCGCGCCATGTTCGAGGCGGTGGATGCAGTGCTGCGCCGCAGTCCGGAAGTCGGCGCCTACAACCAGACCTTCTGACGCGGTGCATGCGTTAGGACAGAGTAGAGCGGTTCGGCGTAGAATGGCGCTCCGAAAGAACGGGCATTGGGCGACATGAACGATCGCATCGTCGGTTTCGTGATGAGCGGGGGCGTCGGCTCCCGCCTCTGGCCGCTGTCGCGCGAAGACAATCCGAAGCAGTTCCATCAGCTCGCCGGCGAAGGCTCGATGCTGCTGAAGACGCTGCGCCGGCTGGCGGCACGCGAGAATGGCGAGACGCCGGTGTACCTCATTGCTGCCGAGCGCCACGCCGAGCGCGTGCGCTCCGATCTCGCATCCGTGAACCTCGCGGGCGGCGGCGCGATCTTCGAGCCGGTCGGCCGCAACACCGCGCCCGCGGTGGCAATCGCGGCGCTGCACACACTCGCGACCTATGGCGATGCGCCCGTGCTGGTCGTCCCGTCCGATCATGAGATTTCCACGGTCGAGCAGTTCTGGGCGACGGTCGAGAAGGGCCTGCCTGCCGTTCGCGACAACCGCATCGTTGTCTTCGGTGTGCGGCCGGAGACGCCCGAGACGGGCTATGGCTACATTCAGGTCGCGGCGGGCGAGACCGCCGCCGTCATGGACGTCGCGAAGTTCGTCGAGAAGCCCGATTACGAGACCGCCGAGCGCTACCTCAAATCCGGCGAGCATTACTGGAACACAGGCATCTTCCTGTTCGGCGCTGGCGCCATCCGCGATGCCTTCCTCGCCCTCAAGCCCGACATCTGGGCCGCCTGCGAAGCCGCCTACAACGCCGCGCGGCAGGATGTGACCGGCCTCTATCTGCCAGCCGAGCAGTACGGTCAGGTGCCGTCCATTTCCATCGACTACGCCATCATGGAGCGAGCTGAGCGCGTCGCCATGGTGCCGGCGCAGTTCCGCTGGAGCGACCTCGGCTCGTGGCAGTCGCTGCTCGAGGTGAGCCCCTCCGACAAAGACGGCAATGTCGTCGTCGGCGACGTCGTCGCCATCGACTGCGCCAACTCCTATTTGCGAAGCGACGGCCGCCTGCTGTCCGCCATCGGCATGAAGGATTTTGCCATCGTCTCCACCGTCGACGCGACCTTCGTCGCGCCGGTAAGCCACAGCCAGAACGTCAAGAAGATCGTCGAGCAGCTGGAGAAGAGCGGCCGTCTCGAAACGCGCTTCACGCCCTCACACGACCGCGTCATCGAGCCCGGCTCGTGGCGCCGCCGGGTCGCCCACTGGATGTTCGAGGAGACGCTGCCGCTCTGGTCCACCGCCGGCGTCGACCGCATGCATGGCGGCTTCCACGAGGCGCTGGGCCTCGACGGTCGCCCGATCGTCAAGCCGAAGCGCGTGCGCACGCTGGCGCGGCAGGTCTACGCCTTTGCTGTCGCGAAGGAGCGTGGCTGGACCGGCCCGGCCGACGAACTGATCGCGCATGGCGTCGATTTCCTCGCGCGCCATGCGCGCTCGCAGGGCGGCGGCTGGGTGCGCGTGCTGCAGCCGGACGGCACGGTCGCCGACCCTGTCGAGGACGCCTACGATCATGCCTGCATCCTGCTCGCGCTGGCGCATGCGCACCGCGCCGGCCATCCCGACGCGCTGCGGCTGGGGGAGGAGACGTTCCGCTTCCTCGACGAGCATCTCGAGGATTCCAGCCTTGCCGGCTTCCTCGATGCAACCGACGGCACGCCGCAGCGCCGCTCCAACCCGCATATGCACCTGCTGGAAGCGTTCCTCGCCTGGCATGCGGTGACGGGAGAGCGCAGCTTCCTGCGCCGCGCCTCGCGCATCGTGGAGCTGTTCCGTTCGACCTTCTTCGACGCCGACTCCTGGACAGTTGGCGAGTTCTTCGACGACCGCTGGAAGCCGTCGGAGGGCCTGAAGGGCCAGTGGACCGAACCCGGCCATCACTTCGAATGGGCGTCTTTGCTCGTCGATTTCTCCGACCGCAGCGGGCAGGGCGAACTCATCGGTCTCGCCCGCAAGGTCTATGCCTCCGCCGTCGCCAATGGTTTGAACCGCGCCACCGGCCTCGCCTATGGCGCGGTGTCGCGCGAAGGCATCCCGCTCGACGGCGTTTCGCGCTCGTGGCCGCAGGCCGAGGCGATCAAGGCGGCCATCGCGCTCGACGGCCGCACCGGCCCCGACCTGAAACCGGAGATCGAGGCGCGCGTCGGCCGTCTCTTCCGCTGGCACATCGACCCCGCGCCGACCGGCCTGTGGATCGACCGCATCGACGAGCGCGGCCGCTCGCAGGCGACCGAGGTGCCGGCGAGCATCTTCTACCACCTCGTCTTCGCACTGACCGCCTATCTGGACGGCACGGAGAAGACGCGCTCTCAGTAAGGGCTGGTCACGTCGCCGGTCTCCACATAGACCGCCTTCAGCTGCGAATAGTGCGCCAGTGCCGCGAGCGAGTTCTCGCGGCCGACGCCCGACTGCTTGTAGCCGCCGAAGGGCAGCTCCGACGGCGCCAGATTGTAGGTGTTGATCCAGCAGCTGCCGGCCTGCATTTCGGCGATGACGCGATGCGCCTTCGGCAGGTCGCGCGTGAACACGCCGGCCGACAGGCCGAACTCGGTATCGTTGGCGCGCGCGATCACCTCGTCCTCGTCGCTGAAGGAGAGCACGCTCATCACCGGCCCGAAGATTTCCTCGCGCGCGATCCGCATGCTGTCGGTCACGCCGGTGAAGATCGTCGGCTCCACGAAGAAGCCGTTCTCGAAGCCCTGCAGCCTCGGCACATTGCCGCCATGCGTCAGCGTCGCGCCTTCCTGTTTGCCGATGCCGATGTAGCCGACGACCTTGTCGTGCTGCGCCTTGCTGATCAGCGGGCCCATCTGCGTATCGGCATCGAGCGGATCGCCGATCCTGATCTTCTTGGTGCGCTCCGTCAGCCGCTCGACAAAGCGGTCATGGATGCTCTTCTGCACGAAGACGCGCGTGCCGTTCGAGCAGACCTGCCCGGTCGAGTAGAAATTGCCGAGCATCGCGCCACCGATGGCGTTTTCGAGATCGGCGTCGTCGAAGACAATCAGCGGCGACTTGCCGCCCAGCTCCATCGTCGCGTGCTTCATCTGCGAGCCCGCGAGCGCCAGCACCTTGCGGCCGGTCGGCACCGAGCCGGTCAGCGACACCTTCGCCACGACCGGATGCGACACCAGTGCGGTGCCGACGTCGCCAAAACCCTGCACCACGTTGAACAGACCGTCCGGCAGGCCGGCCTCGGTGTAGATTTCGGCCAGCGCCAGCGCCGACAGCGGTGTGTTCTCCGACGGCTTGAACACCATGGCGTTGCCCATGGCGAGCGCCGGCGCCGATTTCCAGCCGGCGCCCTGGATCGGATAGTTCCACGCGCCGATGCCGATGCACACGCCGAGCGCCTCGCGCCGCGTGTAGGCGAACGGTCCGCCAAGATCGATGTAGTCGCCGTTGAAGGCGGCCACCGCGCTGCCGAAGAACTCCATGGCGTCCGCGGCTGTCGCCGGATCGGCGACAAGCGTCTCCTGGATCGCCTTGCCGGTGTCCAGCGTCTCCAGCCGCGCCAGTTCGGCGTTCTTCGCGCGCACCAGGTCGGCGGCGCGCCGCAGGATGCGGCCGCGCTCCATCGGCTTCAGCCGTGCCCAGGCCGGTTGCGCCGCGCGCGCCGCCTCGATCGCCAGTTCCACGATGTTGGGCGTCGCAGAATGCAGCGTCGCGATCGTCTCGCCGGTGGCCGGATAGATGACCGGCAGCGGCGTCCCGCGCTCGTCCTCGACGAAGCGGCCGTTGATGTAGTGCGAAGCCTTGGGCTGGACGGTCATGGGGAGCACTTCGTCGGTTGGGGTGGCTTGTGTAGAAGTACCGTATAAGGTACATTCTTCTGATGAAGCGACTGGTCGCGAAGTTCTATCGCACGCGGTCGGGCGGTGAACCCGTCAGAGCCTGGCTCCTTGCTCTCGATGGGGCAGATCGCGGGATCGTCGGCAAGGACATTGCAACAGTCGAATTCGGTTGGCCAGTCGGAATGCCGGTCTGCCGCGCCCTGCGGAATGGACTGTTCGAGGTCCGCTCGACGATTCGGGCCGGAAAGGTCGAGGCGAGGACGTACTTCGCCATCGAGGCAGACGTTATGCTGCTGCTCCATGCCGTGCGTGGCAAGCAAAGGCAGGATGACGCTATCGCAACGGCGCTGGACCGTCTCGGCGACTATCAGCGCCGGCTCGCGAAGGAATGAGGACGACACATGAAGAAGAACCCGATCAAGCCCGACGTGAACCCGGTGGGTGGAAGCCTTGAGAGCTTCCTCGACACGCTTGGCGAGCGTGAGGAGGTCTACGCCGAGGCATTGAAGCGCGTGCTCGCATGGCAGATCGATGAGGCGCGTCGTGAGCAGGACCTCTCCAAGAGCGAGGTCGCGTCGCGCATGGGCACTAGTCGCTCGCAGCTCGAGCGCATCCTCGATCCGACGAACGTCGCGGTCTCGCTCGAGACGCTGGACAAGGCGGCGCGCGCCGTCGGCAAGCGACTGAACGTCGAGATCGTTGACGCCTGAGCTGGAAATCGCACCGACCTTCACCGGTCGCTCGTCTGCCAGCGCGGGTTGATCCACGGCTCCAGGTTCGACGGCGGCAGCATCGGCCGGCCGAGAATGTGGTCGGCGGCCTTTTCGCCGGTCATGATCGAGGGGCCGTTGAGATTGCCGTTGGTGATGCGCGGGAAGATCGAGGAATCCGCTACGCGCAGGCCATCGACGCCGATCACGCGGCACTCCGGATCGACCACGCTGGTGTTGTCGTCGGCACGTCCCATGCGGCAGGTGCCGCAGGGATGATATGCGCTTTCCACATGGTCGCGGATGTGTGCGTCGAGTTCGGCATCGGATTGTTTCGCCGCGCCGGGCGAGATTTCGCGGCCGCGATACACGTCGAAGGCCGGCTGCCCGAATATCTCGCGCGTCAGCCGGATGGCGTGGCGGAAGTCGCTCCAGTCATCGGGATGCGACATGTAGTTGAAGCGGATGATGGGCTTGGCCTTCGGATCATTCGAGCGCAGCTTGACCGAGCCGCGCGACTTCGAGCGCATCGGCCCGACATGTGCCTGGAAGCCGTGCGATTTCGCCGCCGCCTTGCCGTCGTAGCGGATCGCGACCGGGATGAAATGATACTGGATGTCGGGGTAGTCGACGCCGGCCTTGGAACGCACGAACGCCGCCGCCTCGAAATGATTCGAGGCGCCGAGCCCGGTCTTGAAGAACAGCCACTCCGCCCCGATCAGGCCTTTCGAGAACAGGTTCAGCTTTGAATAGAGCGTGATCGGCTTCGTCGATTCCTGCTGGATGTAGAGCTCGAGGTGGTCCTGCAGGTTGGCGCCCACGCCGGGCCTGTCGGCCACCACGTCGATGCCTTGCGACTGAAGGTGGTCGCCCGCGCCGATGCCCGACAGCATCAGGATCTTCGGCGAGTTGATCGAAGACGCCGCGACCACCACTTCCCGCCGCGCTTTGACAACCCGGATGGACCCGTGCGCCTCGATCTCCACGCCGGTGGCGCGGTTGTTCTCGATCACCACGCGCCGCGCGAAACCCTTGATCAGGCGCACGTTCTTCCGCTTGAGTGCTGGCCGCAGATAGGCATTGGCCGTCGACCAACGGCGACCATTGTGGATGGTCTGCTCCATCGGGCCGAAGCCTTCCTGCTTCGCGCCATTATAGTCCTGCGTGAGCTCGAATCCGGCCTGGCTCCCGGCCGCGATGAACGCGGCGTAGAGCGGATTCTTGCGCGGGCCCCGCTGTACGTGCAGCGGGCCGGACGAGCCCCGCCAGCCTTCTTCGTCGCCCCCGTCTTCCTTGCTGATATGCGAATGCTCCATGCGCTTGAAGTAG
>JBFXFO010000158.1:0-8826 GCA_050178915.1 Rhizobiaceae bacterium
CGATGGCGCGGCAGCAGGCGCTTCCAGAAGCGCAGGCCGGGGCGGTCGCGCAGCTGATCGGCGAGGAAGAGCACGTCGAGGCCGGGCAGTGGCTGGAAGCCGACGACACGATCGAAGCTGTTGGCGGTGGCGCGGGTCAGACTGGCGCCGAAGCCAGCCATGCGCGCATGATTGGAGCGGCCCGGCGCCTGGATCAGCTGGACCGGCAGGGTGAGGGCAGGGGCGGTGTTGGTGGAAAACAGGGTGACGGCATGGCCGCGCCGTTCCAGCTCTTCGCCGATGCGGATCGCATGGTCCTCTAGCCCGCCGCGCGGCGTCAGGCGATGGATGCCGAGCGCGATCCTCATGCGATGGGCCTAGGCATAGTTCGAGTAGGATTTTTCCTCGACGATTGCCGAGCCGAGCAGCGTGTTGATCTCGCGCTTCAGCGCCGCGCGCCTGTCGTTGGTGCGGTAGACGCTGCGCGCCAGCTCGACAAAACGCTCGCCGAAGCGGCGGTCGCGCTCCTCGTCACGAATGCCATCCTCGATCTCCCACAGCGCCTCGTTCACCCGCTTGAGGCTGGCGTAGAGGCTGTCGAGGGCGGCCGAAGGCGTGATCTCGCGGTCGCGTGCGGCGCAGAGCAGGTCGAGCTCGATGCGCACATTGGCGCGCTTGGCGGCGTCGGTGATCCGCTCGTTCTTGATCTCGAGGATCGAGATCTTGTCGAGAAGTTCTCCAGGCGCGATTTCGACCATGATCGGCTTTGTCGGCATGCTTTTCGAGGACCTTTCGGCGTTTTGACGGCGTTCGGCCTTTGCAATACAAGGGGCACCGCAATTGGCAAGAGCAAACCCGGTCGCGGCGGCAAGACCGGGCCATTTCCCGAACAGTCTGATCCCGAACAGTCTGATTATGAACCCGCCGATCGTCTTCTATTCACGCATCGATGCCTTCGGCGACGGCCTGTTGCGGCTGCCGGCGCTGCGCGCCGCGCGCACGGCGTTTCCCGAAGCGAAGATCGTCTATGGATGCGCGGGGCCATCCACGCTGGAAAAGGCGTTGCGCCGGCATGTCGCGCATCTGGTCGACGAATTCCGTACGAAGATGCCGCTGCCCGACATTCTCGCCGAATTCGGCAGGCCGGGCACCATGGTCGCCGACTCGCGCAATCTGGCGCCGCGCCTGATCGGCCAGCGGCTGCGGCTGATCGGCAAGGGCATCGACTACGAGGCGAATTTTCCCGGCTTCGCTCTGGCGTGGCCACGTCGTTCGGTTCAGCCACGGCCCGAGCACAATGCGTGGCGCTACCACCGCATGGTGGAGCGGCTTGCCGGCCGCGCGCTGCCTTTCGATCACCGGCTGACGCCGCCGGCGGTGGCGCGGGCGGAAGCTGAGCGAAGGCGCGGCGACGACCGTCGCCCGCTGGTGCTGACCAATGCGAACGGCGCCGGCGATCAGCGGCTGGCCGCGGAGCAGACCGGTGCGGTGCTGAGCGGTCTCTGCGATCGGGGCAACCGCGTCATGCACCTGATCACGCCGGGTGAAGGACCTTCGGCCGAGCATTTGCTGGCGATGGAGCCGCGCGTCGAGATCGTGGCACCCGGCCCAAGCTTCGAAGGCGCGGCGCTCGACGATCTGTTCCTCGCGCTGGGCGAAGTTGCCGATGCCTATGTCGGCAGCGATGGCGGCATGGCGCATCTGATGGCGACGGTGCTGACGCCGATGGTGATCGTCAATCGCGGTTTCTCGATCGAGCGCTGGCGGCCGCTCTCCAATGCCGTCGAGGTGGTGCAGGCGCGCGGGGCGAGCCCGAGCGGGCAGGTGCGCGATACGCCGCCAGCCCTGATCCTCGCGGCGGCGCAGCGGCTCCTGGAAGCGCGTGCGCGCGACCATGGCGCACCGAAATGACAGACACGCTGGTCGTCCTCAACGCGGGTTCGTCCAGCATCAAGTTCCAGATGCTGGAGCGGGATGGCCTGGCGGTGCTGGGCGAGGGCAAGGTGGTGCGCATCGGCGCGTCGCCACGGCTGGAAGCCCGCTTCGAGGGCGTCGCACCTATCATGCAGGATCTTGCGGAGGGCGCCAACCACGAGGCGGCGCTTGCGGCGGTGCTGGAGCTTGCCACGCGGCACACCGACGGCCGGCGCATCGCCGCTTTCGTGCATCGGGTCGTGCATGGCGGTGCCAGCCATGTCGCGCCGGTGACCGTCACCCCGGACGTGCTCGCGAGCCTCGAGCAGCTGGTGCCGCTGGCGCCGCTGCACCAGCCGCACAGCCTCGCCGGCATCCGCGCCTGCATGCGGCTGGCGGCCGATGCGCCGAACGTCGCCTGTTTCGACACCGCCTTCCATGCCGGCCGCAGTGAACTGGCGGCGAGCTATGCGCTGCCGCGCGAGCTGCGCCAGAAGGGCATCCGCCGCTACGGCTTCCACGGTATCTCGTATCAGTGGATCGCGCGCGTGCTGGCTGAAGACCATCCGGCGCTGCGCGACGCCCGTGTCGTCGTGGCGCATCTGGGCAATGGCGCCAGCCTGTGCGCCATGCGCGAGGGCCGAAGCGTCGACACGACGATGGGCATGACGGCGCTGGATGGCCTGCCGATGGGCACGCGGCCGGGCGCGATCGACCCCGGCGTGCTGCTGTACATGATGCGCGAACTCGGCATGGACGCCGCCGAGGTGGAACACGCGCTCTATCATCGCTCCGGCCTGCTCGGCCTGTCGGGCATCAGCAATGACGTCGCGACGCTGCTCGCCTCGGACGCGCCCGAAGCGAAGTTTGCGCTCGCCTATCTCACGCTGCGCTGCGCGCAGCAGATCGCTGCGATGGCGGCGAGCCTGGGCGGCATCGATGCGCTGGTGTTCACTGGCGGCATTGGCGAACACGCCGCGCCGCTGCGCGAGGCGGTCGTGCAACGCGCCCGCTTCCTCGGCGACTTTTCCGTGCTGGTCATCCCCGCCAACGAGGAGCGGATGATGGCCGTCGAGGCGCTGGCCCTCTTGGGGCGCGTCAGCTGATTGACGGCCAGGTGTCTGACAGGCGGTAGCCGTCCGGCCACGGATCGCCGGGGTCGAGCATCAGCTGGTGCGTGCCGGTGACCCAGCCACGACCGGACAGTTTCGGGAACACCGCCGGCCGCTCTCCGACGCTGGTCAGTGTGTCTATGTGGCAGCGGAACTCGGAGTCGATGATGGAGCGGCCGACAAAGGTCTCGCCGACCGCCAGTTCGCCGCGCGCGTGCAGCACGGCCATGCGGGCCGAGCAGCCGGTGCCGGTCGGCGAGCGGTCGATCTTGCCCGGCTGGATGACGACGGCGTTGCGGCCGACAAGCACGCCGTTCTCGCGTTCGACCGGCGCGGCGATCTGGCAGAACGATATGTGATCCCACTCCGGGTTCTCGGGATGCACGAAGCCGAGCTGCTCGTTTGCGGCCCTGGTGATGCGTACACCGGCCTCGGCAATGGCGCGCGCTTCGCCAGGGACGACAGCGAAGCCGAGCTGACGCGCATCGACGATGACGAAGCTGTCGCCGCCATAGGCGGTGTCGACGGTCAGCGTGCCCAAGCCCGGCACTTCGAGCTTTGCGTCGAGCCGGTCGGCGAAGGATGCGACGTTGCGCACGGTGATGCGCTCGGCCTTGCCGTTCCGGCACTCGGCCTCGACCTCGACCAGACCGCCCGGCGCTTCCAGCAGCATGCGGGTCACCGGTTCCTGCATGGGAACGATGCCGGTATCGAGCAGCACGGTGGAGACGCAGATCGAGTTGGAGCCCGACATGGGCGGCGTGTCGGCCGGTTCCATGATGATCCAGCCCATCACGGCGCGCGGGTCCTTCGGCGGCACCAGCAGGTTCACATGGCGGAAGACACCGCCGCGCGGCTCGTTCAGCACGAAGGACCGCAGTTTTTCGTCGCGCGCGATGAAACGCGACTGCTCCCAGATCGTATCGCCGGGCGGCGGCAGCACCCCGCCGACGATGACGTCGCCGACCTCGCCCTCGGCATGGCAACTGACGATTTGGATCAGCTTCGACGATCGCATGCGCGGCAGACTCCTGTTGACGGCCTGAGCTAGCTTTCGCGGAGCGGTGCCTGTCAATGGCAAAGCCTCAGTGATTGCGTTGACATATGCTCGGGAGGAAAGCATTTGTCGTGGGAGCATAATGGGCATGGGAGTGACGTCGGCGTCATTTCATAATGCCGGCATATACAGGGGTGGACCGAGTCAGGATGAGCCGGCAGGCAGAAACAACGCGACTGGATGACGCCGCACGCGCCGGCTGGCTCTATTATGTGGCAGGCAACACGCAGGACCAGATCGCGACGAAGCTCGGCATCTCGCGGCAGACGGCGCAGCGGCTTGTCTCGATGGCCATGTCGGAGGGCCTGATCCGCGTGCGGCTCGATCATCCGATCGCCAGCTGCCTCGACCTCGCGGCGCGGCTGCGCTCGCGTTTCGCGCTGGATTTCATCGAGGTCGTGCCGTCCGATCCGACGTCGGGCTCGATGACGCTCGGCGTCGCCGAGGCGACGGCGGCGGAGATCGAGCGGCGGCTGCGTTCGCCGGAGCCGATCGTCATGGCGGTCGGTACGGGACGCACGCTGAAGGCTGCCATCGAGCAGTTGCCGGTGATGGATTGCGCCCACCACAAGGTGGTGTCGCTGACCGGAAACATCGGGCCGGACGGCTCGGCGGCGTTCTACAACGTCATTTTCACGATGTCGGACCGCGTCAAGGCGCGCAGCTTCACAATGCCCCTGCCGGTCATCGCCTCGTCGGAGTCGGAGCGGCGCATGCTGCACCAGCTGCCGATGATCCGCTCCACGCTCGACCTCGCGGCCGAGGCCGATGTGACACTGCTCGGCATCGGCGATCTCGGCGCCGACGCGCCGCTCTATCTCGACGGCTTCGTATCGCAGGCCGAACTGAAGGCGCTGCAGAAGGCCGGAGCGGTCGGCGAGATCGTCGGCTGGGCGTTCGACCGCGACGGCAACCTGATCGACGGCATCACCAATGACCGCGTCGCCAGCGCGCCGATCCCGTCGCGCGAGCGCAGCCTGGTGATTGCCAGCGCCATGGGCGAACGCAAGGTGCCGGGCATCCGTGCCGCGCTGGCAAGGCGGCTCGTCAACGGGCTCATCACCGACGAGCGCACCGCCTCGGACCTGCTGCGCGACTGATTTCCCGCGACCGGAGTGCAATGCCGTTGCTGCATCGCAGCAACGAATCCGCGTTGACACCTGTCATGAGGAACGAATAATTGCCCATCGAAGAGGCAAAAGCTCAATCTTCATCAGGGAGGAAGTATGATGCGCTTGAGGACATTCGCGCTCGGCCTGTGCTCGGCCAGCCTGCTCGCCGTCGCGGCCAATGCCGAGACGCTCACAATCGCCACCGTCAACAATGGCGACATGGTGCGCATGCAGACGCTGACGGACGATTTCACTGCGAAGAACCCGGACATCCAGCTGAACTGGGTGACGCTGGAAGAGAACGTGCTGCGCCAGCGCGTGACCAACGACATCGCCAACAAGGGCGGTCAGTTCGACGTGCTGACCATCGGCACCTACGAGGTTCCGATCTGGGCGAAGAACGGGTGGCTGCTGCCGCTCGACGGTCTCGGCGCGGACTACGATGTCGCCGACATCATCCCGGCGATCGCCGGCGGCCTGACCGTGGATGGCAAGCTCTATGCCGCGCCGTTCTACGGCGAGTCCTCGATGGTCATGTACCGCAAGGACCTGATGGAAAAAGCCGGGCTGACCATGCCCGATGCCCCGACCTGGGACTTCATCAAGGAAGCCGCCGCGAAGATGACCGACCGCGCCGCCGGCGTGAACGGCATCTGCCTGCGCGGCAAGGCCGGCTGGGGCGAGAACGGCGCCTTCCTGACCGCCATGTCGAACTCGTTCGGCGCGCGCTGGTTCGACGAGAACTGGAAGCCCCAGTTCGACCAGCCGGAGTGGAAGGAGACGCTCGATTTCTACGTCAGCATGATGAAGGAATCCGGGCCCGAGGGCGCTTCGGTCAACGGCTTCAACGAGAACCTCGCGCTGTTCCAGCAGGGCAAGTGCGGCATGTGGATCGACGCCACCGTCGCCGCCTCGTTCGTGACCAACCCGAAGGACTCCACCGTCGCCGACAAGGTCGGCTTCGCGCTGGCGCCGGACAAGGGCCTCGGCAAGCGCGGCAACTGGCTGTGGGCGTGGTCGCTGGCCGTTCCCGCCGGCACGCAGAAGGCGGAAGCCGCGCAGAAGTTCATCTCCTGGGCGACCAGCAAGGCCTATCTCGAGCTGGTGGCGTCGAAGGAAGGCTGGGCCAACGTTCCTCCGGGCACGCGCACCTCGCTCTACAACAATCCGGAGTACCTGAAGGCCGCGCCGTTCGCGAAGATGACGCTCGACAGCATCAACGCGGCCGACCCGACCAAGCCGACCGTCAAGCCGGTGCCGTATACGGGCGTGCAGTTCGTCGCCATCCCTGAATTCCAGGGTCTCGGCGACACCGTCGGACAGCTGTTCTCGGCGGCGCTGGCCGGCACGACCTCGGTCGACGACGCCCTGAAGCAGGCGCAGGACGTCGCCACCTCGACGATGACCGAAGCCGGCTACATCGAATAAGGCATCAGCGCCGGCGCTGCTGCGCCGACGACAGCTTCCCCTGATCGGCTGCGGCCGTCCGAATGCCAGTTCGGGCGGCCGTTTTGCAAAGTCGGTCCGGCTTCGAACAACTCTCGCAGGGTGACCGACAATGGCTACTCGCCAGACCCGCTCGATCGCACGTTACATGCTGACGCCGTCCGTCGTCCTGCTGTTCGTCTGGATGATCGTTCCGCTCGTCGTGACACTGTGGTTCTCGTTCCAGCGCTACAATCCGGCCAACCCGGCGCGTGACGGCTTCGTGTGGTTCAACAACTACGCGCTGTTCTTCTCCGACCCGGCCTTCCAGGCTTCGCTGATCAACACGCTGATCCTGGTGGTGAGCGTGCTGGTCATCACGGTGGTCGGCGGCATCATGCTGGCCATGCTGCTCGACCAGCCGATGTGGGGGCAGGGCATCGTCCGCATCCTGATCATCTCGCCGTTCTTCGTCATGCCGCCGGTGGCGGCGCTGATCTGGAAGAACATGATCATGTCGCCCGACTACGGCGTGCTCGCCAGCATCGCGGATCTGATCGGGGTGCAGCCGGTCGCCTGGCTGACGCACTATCCGCTGTTCTCGATCATCATCATCGTGGCCTGGCAGTGGCTGCCCTTCGCCACCCTGATCCTGCTCACCGCGCTGCAGTCGCTCGACGGCGAACAGAAGGAAGCAGCCGAGATGGACGGCGCCGGTTTCTTCTCGCGCTTCTGGTACCTGACGCTGCCACACCTCGCCCGCGCGATCACGGTGGTGGTCCTGATCCAGACGATCTTCCTGCTGTCGATCTACGCGGAAATCTTCGTGACGACATCGGGCGGTCCGGGCTTCGCCTCTGTCAACGTGCCGTTCCTCATCGCCAAGAGCGTGGCAGACCTGCGCTATGGCCTCGCTTCGGCGGGCGGCATCATCGCAGTCATCCTCGCCAACATCGTCGCGTTCTTCCTGATGCGCGCCGTCGGCAAGAACCTCGACCGCTAGGAGCAAGAGCCATGGCACGCACCGTCACAACGGAGAAGAAGGCCATCGCCACCGCCGGAGCGTGGGTGGTCGCGCTGCTGGTCTTCTTCCCGATCCTCTACACGATCATCACCAGCTTCAAGTCGGAGACGGAGGCGATCGCCGGCTTCGACCTCATCCCGTCCTTCACGACGGAGAGCTACGAGGCCGTGCAGCAGCAGAACGACTATTTCCGCTTCTTCCTCAACTCGGTGATCCTCGCTGTCGGTTCGACCATCCTGGCGCTGCTCGTCGCCATTCCCGCCGCATGGTCGATGGCATTCTCTCCGACGCGCCGCACCAAGGACGTGCTGATGTGGATGCTGTCGACGAAGATGATGCCGGCCGTCGCCGCGCTGGTTCCGATCTACCTGATCTTCCGCAGCCTCGGCCTGCTCGACAACCGCATCGCCATGACGGTGATGCTGATGCTGATCAACCTGCCGATCGTGGTGTGGATGCTCTACACCTACTTCCGCGAGATCCCCGGCGAGATCCTGGAAGCGGCGCGCATGGATGGCGCCGGCCTGTGGGGCGAGATCTGGCACGTGCTGACGCCGATGGCGGTGCCGGGCATCGCCTCGACCATGCTGCTCAACATCATCCTGGCGTGGAACGAGGCGTTCTGGACGATCCAGCTCACCACCACCAACGCCGCGCCGCTCAGCGCCTTCATTGCCTCGTTCTCCAGTCCGCAGGGGCTGTTCTGGGCGAAGCTGTCGGCAGCCTCGACGCTGGCGATCGCGCCGATCCTGATCATGGGCTGGTTCTCGCAGCGCCAGCTGGTGCGCGGCCTGACCTTCGGCGCCGTCAAGTAGAAGAAGAGGACGGGAGGAAACAATCATGGGCAACATCGTCCTCAGGAACGTCAACAAGACCTTCGGCGCCACCATCGTCATACCGAGCATCGACCTCGACATCGAGGATGGCGAGTTCGTCGTCTTTGTCGGGCCGTCGGGCTGCGGCAAGTCCACGCTGCTGCGCCTGATCGCCGGACTGGAGGACCTGACCGCCGGCACGATCTCGATCGACGGGCGCGACGTCACCAACGAGGCGCCGTCGAAGCGCAAGCTCGCGATGGTGTTCCAGTCCTACGCGCTCTACCCGCACATGACGGTGGCGAAGAACATCGCCTTCCCGCTGAAGATGGCGGGCGAGCCGAAGGAGGTGATCGAGAAGAAGGTCGCCGACGCGGCGCGCGTGCTG
>JBFXFO010000159.1:0-8647 GCA_050178915.1 Rhizobiaceae bacterium
AAACAGGGGTTCGATTCCCCTTGGGCGTACCAATCTTTCGACATAGATATTTTCGACACAGGTGATGTGTAGAGACCGTGACCGGGTTGGTTGCGGTCGGGATTTTGCGGTGGGGTGCAGCCCGCCTGCATCAAGCGGGGGTCGCGGCGATGGGCGCGGTCAAACAGGGTCTGGTTCTGGTGCTGGCGATCTGCGGCGGCGTCGCTGCATCGCAGGCGCCCGAGTTCGCGCAGCAATACCGGCAGCGGATCGGCGGCGCGATCGACGAGCTTGGCCAGGTCGTCGCCGATTTCGACAAGGACGCGGCTGCCAGCGGGATGACGCGCGACGCAGCGCTGGACCTGCATGAGCGTTCGCTGGAGCCGCTGTTCCGCGCGCGTGGGCAAAGCGCCCGTGTGGCGGTCACGCGCTACGAAACGCTGCTGCGGCAGCAGGCGGACTTCGCTTCGCGCTCGGACTATCTGCAGCCTTTCGTGCTGGCGAGCAGCGATCCGGTGACGCTGGACGGCACCTGGCGCGAGTTTCAGCCGGCGGTGCCCGTGACGGCGGCAGGGATCACCTGGGGCGGCATCGGTTTCGTCGGTGCCGCGCTGTTCGGCGTCGCATTCGCCAACGGCATGCGGTGGGCCTGGCGTTCGACCATTCGAATTCGGCGGCGGTTCTCGAAGCAACAGGCAAGGTCTTACTGACCGCCTCGCATGCGTCCCTCAAGTCCAAGGGCTGCGCAGAACGCGGGGTTGCAAAACCTGCGTTAAGGTTAGCCTGTCGTTAATGCTTGCCGGTGCACATTGGTCCGACAAATCGGCAAGCAGAGGCACACGCGCTTTGGACGTGCGGGACGGGAGCGGCTTTTCCGCGGGAGGGCGGGGCGAGCACGGGTCTTCGGCACCGGGGTTCTTCCCGGGCGGAATGCCGTGCGGCGACCGCCATCTCACGCGCGCTGACACGCAGGCCTTGCTGGAGGCCGGCGCCGACTGGTTCTGGGAAACCGACAGCCGGCATTGCTTCACCTGGGTTTCGGAAGCGTTCGAAGGCCACACCGGGATTTCTCCACGTGTGGTCCTTGGACGGTCGCGGCTCGAGTTCCTGAAGAGCGTCGCCTCTGCGGACCAGAGCGCGACGACACATCTGGCCGACCTCGAAGCGCACCGGCCGTTCCGCGAGTTCGTCTACGAGGCGAGCGAGCTGAAAGCGGAATGCCGCTGGGTCTCCATCAGCGGCGCGCCGCGGTTCGACGCACAGGGTCTTTTCCTCGGCTATCGCGGGCTGGCGCGCAACGTCACCGGCTTTGCCGGGATGATCGACCAACTGGCCGACGCGCGCCGCGCGCTCAAGCGGCAGGCAGTGAGCGACACGGTCGTCGGCGCCGCCGCCGATGGCATGACCGGCCGCCTGATGGATGCGCTCAACGTCATGCAGGACGCCTTCGGCTGCTATGACGCCGACGGCCGACTGGTCGCCTACAACGAGGCGCTGATCGCGCTCTATCCTGGGCTGGAGGATCTGATCCGGCCCGGCACCACGTTCCGTGACATCGCGGTCGCAACGCTGGAGCGCGGCCTCACCGGCATCGGCGATGCCGACCCGGAGCAATGGCTGGCCGAGCGCATCGCCAATTGCCGGGCCGAGCAGGAGTCGACCTACCAGATGCGCGACGGCCGCTGGCTGATGCGCCGCACCATGCCGACGGCGGATGGCGGCTGCATCGCCGTCACCACCGACGTCTCCTCGCTGAAGCGGAACGAGGCGCGGCTGGAAAAGGCGCGACTCGATGCCGAGGCCGCCAGCGAGCGCCTGCAATCGGCGATCAATGCGCTGAACGACGGCTTCATCCTTTGGGACAAGGACGATCGTTTCGTCGCCTGCAACGACGCGTTCCAGAAACATTTTCCGTTCGTAGAGAATCTGCGGGCCGGCCGCAGCTATGTGGAGATTCTGCACGAGGTCGCGCACTCCGGTGCGATTCCGGACGCGATCGGTCGCGAGGAGGAGTGGGCGAAGGCGCACCTTGCCGGGCGCGCGGACGAGATCGGCAAGGAGATCGTCTGGCAGACCGGCACCGGCCGCTGGATGATGCGCCGCGACCAGCTCACGGCGAGCGGCGATCGTGTTGGCATCCGCGCCGACATCACGGAGCACAAGCATCGCGAGCGCGACCTTGCCGAAGCGAACGCCCAGGCCGGCGTGCTGCTTGCCGACATGAAGCGCGCCCTCGACGGCCTGCATATGGGCATGGTGCTGGTCGATGCGGACCTGAAGACGGAGGTCATCAACCGGGCCTTCTATGACCTCTGGCAGCTGACGCCTGACGATGTGCGAGTCGGCGATCCGTTCCGTCAGGTGATCACCGCACGCCATGGCGGCGTGCATGACGTTCCGGACGTCGAGTTCGAACGATACGTCCAGTCGAGGCTCGACGAGATCAGGGCGGGCGAGATCGTTCCGCGCGAGCTGAACCGCGCCGACGGCTTCACCATGATCTATTCGGTGACGGCGCTGTCGGGCGGCAAGCGGCTTGTCTGCTACTACGACATCACCGAGCTGAAGCGGCGCGAAGCCGAACTCGCGGCCGCCAGCACGGAGCAGCGGGCGCTGCTCTCGGACCTGCAGCGCATGCTCGATTCCATGAAGATGGGCATGATGCTGCTCGACGCCGACCTGAAGGCGGAGATCGTCAACAAGGCCTTCTACGAGCTGTGGAACCTCGGCCCTGCCGAGCTGCCGGTTGGCAGCCCCTTCGGCGTTGGCATGCAGATCAACCGCGCGCGCGGTTTCTATCCGAACGTCTCCGACGCGGAATGGGCGGAGTATGTGTCGCAGCGGCAGGAGGAGGTACGCGCCGGCGACGTGACGCCACGCGAATACCGCCGCGCCGACGGGCGCACCCTGATCTATTCGGTGACGGCGCTGTCAGGCGGCAAGCGCCTTATCTGCTATTACGACGTCTCCGAGATCAAGGACCGCGAGGCCGACCTCGCCGAGGCGCTGGAGAAATCGCGGCTGTCGGAAATCGTCATCGACAGCATCGCCGACCCGGTCTTCGTCAAGGACGAGGATTTGCGCTTCGTGATGGCGAACTTCGCCTTCTCGCGCCTCTTCGGCATTGCGCCGGAGGCGATCATCGGCAAGCGCGCAGCCGACCTCGTGCCCGGATCGGAAGCGACGGCGTTCGAAATCTCGGAGCGGCGCGTGCTGGAGACCGGCAAGCCCTACGAGGCGCCGGAGGACTTTGTCGATGACGGCGTGGTGAAGTCGCGCGTGGTGCGCAAGACGCGCATGCGCATGCCGAGCGGCCGCGCCTATGTCGCGGGCTTCCTGTTCGACGTCACCGAAATGCGGCGGCGCGAGAACGAGACGGAACAGGCGCGCAAGCATCTCGCCAACGTGCTGGACTCGCTGCCCACCGGCGTCATCATCTATGACCGCGACGACCGCTTCGTCATGGCCAACCGCGCATTGCGGCAGACGCTTCCAGCGCTGGCTCCGATCTGGGTGCCGGGCAAGACCTTCAGCGAGGCGATCGAGTACGGCCACTCGATCGGCTATTTCCGGTCCAGCGGCGATCCTGCCGTCGACGCGCTCCATGCCACCGACTATGCCGCCTGGCGCGATGCCTACATGGCGCGTCACCACCTGCCGCACGCGGAGTTCGAACGGCAGAACCCCGACGGCAAGTGGTACCATGTCGTCGACACGCGCACGGAAGACGGCACCTTCATCGGCGTGCGGGTCGACATCACCGAGCTGAAGCGGCGCGAGACGGCGCTGCGGCTGTCGATGAACGAGGCGGAGCTGTTCCGCCGCGCACTGGACGAATTGCCGGTCTCGACCTTCATCAAGGCGGCTGACCAGAGCATCGAATACGTCAACAAGGCCTGGAAGGATTTCACCGGCTTCGCGCCGGAGGAGACGATCGGACGCACTGACGTCGACCTGTTCAACCTCGTCAATGCCGACACTTACCTGCGCGCCGACGCGGAGGTGTGGGCGGCGGGCAAGGAAGTGGTGATCGAGGAAGAGGTTGCCAACCGCGACGGGTCGGTGCGGCAGGTGCTGACGCGCAAGAACCGGCTCATCGCCAGCGATGGCACGGCTTACCTGCTCGGCTCGAGCATGGATGTCAGCGACCTGAAGCGGCGCGAGCTCGAACTGCAGGAAACCCTGCGCGACAACGAGCTGTTCCGCAACCTCATCGACAACGTTCCAGTGGCGATCTACGCCAAGCGGCCGGACCTGCGGCTCCTCTACGTCAATGCGGGATGGTCGGACCTGACCGGCTTCGCGCCGGAGTTTGCAGTCGGCAAGACGGACGTGGAGATTTTCGGGCCGGAGGGCGAGCCGTTCATGATCGGCGACCTCGCGGTGCTGAATTCCGGCGGCACGCATGAAAGCGAGGAGATCGCCACGCAGGCGGACGGCTCGACGCGCTACCAGATCGCGCGCAAGAGCGCGATGGTGGCGTCGGACGGGTCGCTCTACCTGATAGGCTCGACCACCGACGTCACCGAGTTGAAGCAGCGCGAGAAGGAGCTGGAGGAGGCGCAGACCCGCGCCGTGCTCGCCGATCGCGCCAAGTCGGAATTCCTGGCGAACATGAGCCACGAGATCCGCACGCCGATGAATGGCGTGCTGGGCATGGCGGAACTGCTGGCGAAGTCGCAGCTCAACCCGAAGCAGAAGACCTTCACCGACATCATCGTGAAGTCGGGCAACGCGCTGCTGACGATCATCAACGACATCCTCGACTTCTCCAAGATCGACGCCGGCCAGCTGATGCTCGACCCGGCGCCGTTCAACCTGGCGGAAGCGGTGGAGGACGTGGCGACGCTCGTCTCGACCCGCGCCAAGGAGAAGGATCTCGAACTGATCGTGCGCATCCAGCCCGGCATGCACGATCATTTCGTCGGTGACGTCGGCCGCATCCGGCAGATCATCACCAACCTGGTCGGCAATGCGGTGAAGTTCACCGACCGCGGACATGTGCTGGTCGATGTGACGGCCGAGCCGCTGGGCGAGGCGACGAGGCTGCTGCTCAAGGTGACGGACACCGGCATCGGCATCCCGGCCGAGAAGCTGCAGTCCGTGTTCGAGAAGTTCAGCCAGGTAGACGGGTCGTCGACGCGCCGGCACGAAGGTACGGGGCTCGGCCTCGCCATCGCGTCCCGGCTGGTTGCGATGATGGACGGCGAGATCGGGGTCGAGAGCGAAGAGGGGAAGGGATCCACCTTCTGGTTCACCATGAAGCTGCCAAACACGGGGCGGGAGCGCGAGCGCCCGATCACGCCCGTCGACGTCACCGGCGCGCGCATCCTGATCATCGACGACAATGCGGTGAACCGGGCGATCCTGACCGAGCAGATGAGCTCATGGACGTTCGATTCCTGCGCTGCCGAGAGCGGGCTGGAAGGCATCCGCGTGATGGAGGCGGCGGCGCAGTTCGGCGTCGGGGTCGACTGCGTGGTGCTCGATTACCAGATGCCCGGCATGACAGGCGCTGAGACAGCGCGCATCATCCGCAACCTGCCGTCGATCGCCAGCACGCCGATCGTGCTGCTGACATCGGTGGACCAGGCGCTGTCGAACGCCAACTATCGCGACATCGGCATCGACGCCCAGCTGATCAAGCCGGCGCGTTCGTCGGTTCTGCTCGAGACGATCATTGCCGCGATCCAGCGTCATCGCTCCGGCGCACCGGTGCGCAAGCCCGCGGTGCAGCCGGCAGCTCTTCCCGTGGCGGCAATGCCGCCCGTCGCGCCGCAGCCGGCGGCTGCGCCGGCGCGGCCTGCTCCCGCGCCCAGCCCGCACCGCCTCGACATCCTCGTGGCGGAGGACAATGAGGTGAACCAGCTGGTGTTCACGCAGATCCTGTCGGAGACCGGCCTTTCGTTCGAGATCGTCGCCAACGGCCGGCTGGCGGTGCGGTCGCATCGCGAGATGCAGCCGCGCATGATCCTGATGGATGTCTCCATGCCGGAGATGAACGGGCTGCAGGCGACCGCCGCGATCCGCGAGGCGGAACGTGCGAGCGGCGGGCACACACCGATCGTGGGCGTCACCGCGCATGCGCTGAAGGGCGACCGCGAGCGCTGCCTGGAGGCCGGCATGGACGATTACCTGCCCAAGCCGATCAGCCCGAAGGCGCTGCTGGAAAAAGTAGAGCGCTGGTCCGGGATCGGCGAGCAGCGGCTGCACGACGCCGTGTGAAAGATCGGCGCCGCGCCTGCTTGGCCGGCGCGGCGTAAGCCTATTTCCGTAAGCAGCTGAATCATTTGCCGATCATGAGCGCGTGGCGGCCGGTGAGGCAGGGCAAGGCCCGCTTCGCCCACAGCAGGCGTTGCCGCTGCGTAACAAAACTGTCATCGAACTGTTACACGGCCCCGTTATGGCCTCCCCGGACGGCGCGAGACGGCGTCCGAGCAAAGCTTCCTGACAGGAGTAGGCCAGATGATGAAATTCCTCGTCACGGTGTCGGTTGCCGCACTTGCGGTCACCGCGTCTGTGGGCATCGCGGCAGCACGCGATCAAGTCCAGATTGCCGGTTCGTCGACCGTTCTTCCGTATTCGAAGATCGTCGCCGAGACCTTCGGCGAGACCTTTACCAACTTCAAGACCCCCGTCGTCGAGTCCGGCGGTTCGGGCGCCGGCATCAAGGAATTCTGCAAGGGCGTCGGCGAGAACACCATCGACATCGCCAACTCGTCGCGCAAGATGAAAGAGGACGAGATGAAGTCCTGCGTCGCAGCCGGCGTGAAGGACGTGCAGGAAGTGAAGATCGGCTATGACGGCATCGTCTTCGCGACCGACATCAACGGCCCGGATTGGGCTCTGACCCCGGAAGACGTCTACAAGGCCCTGGCCGCAAAGGTCGTCGTCGACGGCAAGCTGGTCGACAACCCGAACACCAAGTGGAACCAGGTCAACCCGGCTCTCCCGGACTGGGACATCGCCGCCTACATCCCGGGCGAGAAGCACGGCACCCGTGAAGTCTTCGAAGAGAAGCTGATCATCGCGGGCTGCAAGGCCCTGGGTGGTCCGGACGCCGCCAAGGCCGCCGGCATGGACGACAAGGCCGCTGCCGATGCCTGCAAGGCGGTCCGCAAGGACGGCAAGGCTGTCGACATCGACGGCGACTACACCGAGACGCTCGCCCGCATCGACTCCAACAAGACCGGCGTTGGCGTGTTCGGTCTGTCCTTCTACGAGAACAACGCCGACAAGATTAAGGTCGCGACCATCAGCGGCGTCGTTCCGTCGGTCGAGACGATCGCCGCGGGCGAGTATCCGGTTTCCCGTCCACTCTTCTTCTACGTGAAGAAGGCTCATCTGGGCGTGGTCCCGGGCCTGAAGGAATATGTCGAGTTCTTCCTGGACGATCAGATGATCGGCCCGGAGAGCCCGCTCGCAACCTACGGCCTCGTCCCGGCTCCGGACGCCGAGCGTCAGCAGCAGCGCGACGACTTCGCCGCCGGCAAGTCCATGTGATCTGAAATCCACGGCGCGGACCCATTGGTCCGCGCCGTGACCTCTTTCCGGGCGGTTGGGTTACGGCCGCTTGCGGCTGCGCTGGGGGTAAGCGATGCCTTTGATCTACATACTCGGGCTGGTGATTGTCATAGGCCTCGTCGCCTACACGGTGGGGCGGCAGCGTGCCGCAAGCCAGATCGCTACCGGCGTCAAGCAGCATTCGCGTGTCCACTATCACGGTTGGTGGGCATTCATCCTTTCTACCGCCCCCGCCATCCTTTTCCTGATCGTGTGGAGCATCGGCTCCTCGGTCTATGTCGAGCGGCAGATCGAGACGATGCTGCCGGCTGAAAGCGAGGCCGGTTTCGCCAGCCGTTCGCTCGAGCTCAGCCTGGTCCACAGCCTTGCCAACGGACTGCGCAGGCTCGACGCCGCGCAGCTCGAGAACCTTCCCTCCAGCTTCGCCGAGCTGCAGCCCATGCTGGCCGCCAAGGGCGTGGCGCTGGCGCCCGACACCAAGGACTACATGATCCCGATCGCGGTCGAGGCGAACGCCACGGCGGACACGGTCAACCTGATCGGCGCGATCGTCACGCTGGCGATTTCAATCGCAGGGGCGGCGTTCGGCGTCTCGCAGGTGGCGGCGCGCGGACGCGCCCGCAACAAGGTCGAGAGCGTGGTGCTGTGGGCGCTGCTCGGCTCCTCGATGATCGCCATCGTCACCACCATCGGCATCGTCCTTTCGATGCTGTTCGAAACGTTCCACTTCTTCTCGCGCGTGCCGGCCTGGAGCTTCTTCTTCGGGACGGTTTGGGATCCCCGCTTCGCCGGTGCAGGAGCCGGCGGCGCGGAAGGGCAGTTCGGACTCATTCCGTTGCTCGCCGGCACGCTCTACATCGCGCTGGTCGCCCTGCTCGTGGCGGTGCCGGTCGGCCTCATGTCGGCCGTCTACATGTCCGAATACGCGTCGAAGCGGGTGCGCGGCATCGTAAAGCCGGCGCTGGAACTGCTCGCCGGCATCCCGACCATCGTCTACGGCATCTTCGCGCTGGTGACGCTCGGGCCGTTCCAGCGCGATCTCAGCGCGGCGCTGGCCGGCGGCTCGCCCTTCATCCAGGGACAGTCGATCTTCACCGCCGGCTTCGTCATGGGCATCATGCTGATCCCGGTCGTGTCGTCGCTG
>JBFXFO010000160.1:0-8626 GCA_050178915.1 Rhizobiaceae bacterium
GAACGACATCACCTTGATGCGCTTGGCGTCCTCGCCGAACTCCGTCTGCGAGACGGCTTCGATGAGCCTGGTGCGCTCCTCCAGCGAGAAGACCGGGGTCTTCGAGGCCTGGATACCGATGCCGGCATAGATGGTGTCGGCAACGGCGAGCGACGCCTTGAGGACGTCGAGGTGGCCCTTGGTCAGGGGGTCGAAGGAGCCGGCGTAGATGGCGATGCGCTTGGTCATTGGGACGCCTTCTAGTCGGGCAGCAATCCAAAGGCAATTGAGGCTGCCGGAGCACCCCAACCTGAACGCTGGCTGAACGGACAGCTCAGGCGGAGTTCAGCGCAGCAAGTCTAGGAGAACTACTGTGAAACCAATTCGGCACTTTCGTCGTTAGTGCCCGCAGGAGAAAAGAAACATGCTGATTTTCATGCTCGCGATCGCCATGACGATAGCCATGCTGATCGCCACTGTCTTCGGCCTGCATCAGGAAGCCCAGCACGAGCGGCTGGTCGAAAGCAAGCGCCGCCTGGCCGGCTTCGGTCGGTAATTTCCCACTCGGCCGCCCATCGGGTTGCGGCCGGAAAGCTTTGGGCGGGACGCCAATCCCGCTCTGGTGCCAGGCACCGCCGCAAATATCGCCGTCGCCGGCCTGCAGTGCGGCGAGCATAACGGGTCCCGTTTCCAGGTTATGACGGGTCCCGTTTCCAGGTAATGCTTACGTACCGCATGGCGGCCATCACCTTCGATCCCCGCCCGCCAAGGCTGCTCCGCCCCCGATAACACCAGCACAATCCCGCTCCGCTGACAGGCGGTGCGGGGATTTGCATTGAACGGCCTCAGTCGGCGGCGGGTTCCTGCGTCTCGGCTTCCGCGGCCTCGGGCTCTTCGCCGCCGCCGGCCTCGTCGACCTCTTCGCCCTCGGGCTCGGAGATGCGCTCGACCGACACCACGGTTTCGCCTTCGGCCGTGTTGAAGATCGTGACGCCCTTGGTCGCGCGGCTGGCGATGCGAATGCCGTTCACCGGCACGCGGATCACCTGCCCGCCATCCGACACCAGCATGATCTGGTCCTCGTCGGCAACGGGGAAGCTGGCGACAAGTCCGCCGATCTCCTCGGTCTTCGACACGTCGGTGGCGCGGATGCCCTTGCCGCCACGGCCGATCACCCGGAAATCATAGGACGACGAGCGTTTGCCGTAGCCATACTCGGTGACCGTCAGCACAAACTGCTCGTGCGCCTTCATGAACTCGTAGCGCTCTTCCGACAGATCCGCGTCGGCGACGTCCTCGTTGGTCAGCGCGACCTCATCCTCGCCTTCGGCGCCGGCGATGCGCCGCTCGGCGGTTGCCCGCTTGAGATAGGCGGCGCGCTCCGAGGCGTCGGCCTCGACATGCTCGAGGATCGCCATCGAGATCGCCCGTTCGCCGGCACCCAGCGAGATGCCGCGCACGCCCTGCGAGCCGCGGCTCTGGAAGACGCGCACGTCGGAAACCTGGAAGCGGATGCACTGGCCGCTCGAAGCGGTGAGCAGCACGTCGTCATTGTCGGTGCAGGTCTCGACCGCGAGGATGGCGTCGCCCTCCTCCTCGAACTTCATCGCGATCTTGCCGTTGCGCTTCACGTCGGCGAAATCGGACAGCTTGTTGCGGCGCACCGTTCCCCGCGTGGTGGAGAACATCACGTCGAGATTGCCCCACTCGCTCTCGTCCGGCAGCGGCAGGATTGCGGTGATGCGGTCGCCCTGTTCCAGCGGCAGCAGGTTGATCAGCGCCTTGCCGCGCGACTGCGGATTGGCCAGCGGCAGGCGCCAGACCTTTTCCTTGTAGACGATGCCGCGCGAGGAGAAGAACAGGATCGGCGTGTGCGTGTTGGCCACGAACAGGCGGGTGACGAAATCCTCATCCTTCGTCGCCATGCCGGAGCGGCCCTTGCCGCCGCGCGCCTGCGCCCGGTACTGCGACAGCGGCACGCGCTTGATGTAGCCGCCATGCGTGACCGTGACGACCATGTCCTCGCGCTGGATCAGGTCCTCGTCGTCCATGTCGGCGCCGCCGTCGGTCAGCTCGGTGCGACGCGGCGTGCCGAACTCGTCGCGCACGTCGGCAAGCTCCTGCTTGACGATCGACTGCACGCGGGCGCGAGACGACAGGATGTCGAGATAGTCGGTGATCTCGGCGCCGATCTTGTTCAGCTCGTCGGCGATCTCGTCGCGGCCGAGCGCGGTGAGGCGCGACAGCTGCAATGCCAGGATGGCGCGGGCCTGCTCCTCGGAGAGGTTGTAGGTTCCGTCCTCGTTGATGCGGTGGCGCGGGTCGTCGATCAGCAGGATCAGCGCCTCGACGTCGGCCGCCGGCCAGCGTCGCTCCATCAGCTGCTCGCGCGCCGCGCCGGGATCGGGCGCGCGCCGGATGAGCTGGATCACCGCGTCGATGTTGGCGACGGCAATCGCCAGGCCGACCAGCGTATGGGCGCGGTCGCGCGCCTTGCGCAGCAGGTACTTCGTACGCCGGCTGACGACTTCCTCGCGGAAGGCGACGAAGGCGCGCAGCATGTCGAGCAGCGTCAGCACTTCCGGCTTGCCGCCGTTCAGCGCCACCATGTTGGCGCCGAACGAAGTCTGCAGCGGCGTGTAGCGGTAGAGCTGGTTGAGCACGACGTCGGCGACCGCCTCGCGCTTCAGCTCGACCACCACGCGATAACCCTGGCGGTCGCTCTCGTCGCGAATGTCGGAGATGCCCTCGATGCGCTTCTCGCGCACCAGTTCAGCCATCTTCTCGATCATCGCCGCCTTGTTCACCTGGAACGGCACCTCGGTGATGACGATCATCTCGCGGTCGCCGCGCATCGGCTCGATGTGAACCCGGCCGCGCATGAGGATCGAGCCGCGGCCGGTCGAATAGGCGCTGTGGATGCCGGAGCGGCCGAGCACGAGAGCGCCGGTCGGGAAGTCCGGCCCGGGAATGTGCTGCATCATCTCCGACAGATCGATCGCCGGATTGTCGATCAGCGCAATCGCCCCATTCACAACCTCGCCGAGGTTGTGCGGCGGGATGTTCGTCGCCATGCCGACGGCGATGCCGCCCGAGCCGTTGACGAGCAGGTTCGGGAAGCGCGCCGGCAGGACGCGCGGTTCCTGCTCGGACGCATCGTAATTGTCCTGGAAATCGACGGTTTCCTTGTCGATGTCCTCGAGCAGTTCGTGCGCCAGCTTGGTCAGGCGCGACTCGGTGTAGCGCATGGCCGCCGGCGGATCGTTGTCGATCGAGCCGAAATTGCCCTGCCCGTCGATCAGCGGCGCGCGCAGCGACCAGTCCTGCGCCATGCGCACCATGGCGTCGTAGATCGCGGAGTCGCCGTGCGGGTGATACTTACCCATGACGTCGCCGACGATGCGCGACGACTTCACGTGCTTGCGGTTCCAGTGGTAGCCGCCCTCCTGCATTGCATAGAGGATGCGGCGGTGCACCGGCTTCAGGCCGTCGCGCACGTCGGGGAGCGCGCGGCTCACGATCACGCTCATCGCGTAGTCGAGATAGGAGCGCTGCATCTCCTCGATGATCGAGATCGGCTCGATGCCGTTCGGGTCGTCCGAGCCGGGAGGCGTCTGGTCAGTCAAATCGGATCACTGAAACGTCGGAGGAATCACACCCCACTTATATAGGAGTGCGCGCCAATTCTCCAATCTCGCAGGCGCTTTTCCCGCCTTTTCAGACCCTTTTTCGTAAGCCCGTAACAGCTTTTATTTCCGTCACTTGCAATCGAATGCTAAAGTGCGTCGCAACAGCGTCGGAATGCCGCTGCGCAATTGCGGCGCGAGCGTGTCTTTTTGCGCCCCGCAAGGCGAATGGGGCTGGCCTTCATCGAGCCTGGGGGCGGCTGGCAAGTCTCCCGCGTACGCGCTACCGTCGCCTGCGGCAGGAGGGGATGCCATGCCGAGCTACGACAGCCTGTTCAATGCCTTCGTGACACTGCTGGTCACCATCGACCCGCCAGGGCTGGCGCCGCTGTTTCTCGCGCTGACGCGCGGCATGAACCGCGAGGAGCGCAGGCAGGTCAGCATTCGCGCCTCGCTCATCGGGCTCGGCGTGCTGGCCCTGTTCGCGCTGGCCGGCGCCGCCATCCTCTCGATCTTCGGCATCACGCTGCCGGCCTTCCGCGTCGCCGGCGGCTTTCTGCTGTTCTTCATCGCCTTCGAGATGGTGTTCGAGCGGCGCAACGACCGCAAGGAGAAGAGCGCTGACACCGCGATCAGCCGCGATCACATCCACAACATCGCGGCGTTCCCGCTCGCCATCCCGCTGATCGCCGGGCCGGGCGCGATCTCGGCGACGGTGCTGCTTTCCGGCAGCTTCGCCGGGCCGGGACCGAAGGCCGCGCTGCTCGGCATCATCGTCGCCTGCCTGCTCCTGACCTTTCTGGTGTTCCTGCTGGCCGAGCGCGTAGACCGCTTCCTCGGCCACACCGGCCGCTCGATCCTGACACGCCTGCTCGGCGTCATCCTTGCCGCGCTTGCCGTGCAGTTCGTCGCCGATGGCATCAAGGCGCTGATCGCCGCCTAGCGGCCACAGAAAGCGCGTGCCACCATCCGGCATGGTCTCGGATCTGTACCGCCACCGTCGCGCCTTCTGGGCAGCCCTCGCTGACGCCGCGCCGGCGCTCGCCAGCCGCACCGACTACGCCACCGAACATTCGCGCTGGCTGGCCGTCGGCCCGATGCCGCTGGTGATCGCGCACTACATCGCCAATGGCAGCGCAGGCATCTTCGTGCGCGGCGCGCGCCGCGTTCGCACGCCGCTCATCCGCGAGTTCCTGTTCCCGCACCGCGCCTTCCTGGCGCAGGCGCTGGGCAGGCCGGACCTGAAACTCGGTACCTCTTTTCCGCTCAGCGGCGGCGTTCGCACCGACATGCGCGACGAGGCCAACTGGCCTCGCGCCATCGACTGGTTCGTGGAGCAGTCGCCCGTCTATGAGCGCGCCCTCATCGCCTTGCAGAAAGGCGGCGCGACCGGAGCCGCGTCGCCTGGCGCCTCAGAATGGGATTTCGTCGTCTAGGTCGCGGCTCCCGCCACCACCGCCGCCGCGGCTCCCGCCACCACCGCCACGGCCGCCGCCATAGCTGTCGCTGGGGCTCGACTGGCCGAAGTCGGAGCGTCCTCCGCCACCGCCGCCATAGCCGACCTGACCTTCACCACCCTGCCCGCGCGAATCCAGCATCTGCAGTTCGCCGCGGAATTTCTGCAGCACCACTTCGGTCGAATACCGCTCGACGCCGTCCTTCTCCCATTTGCGGGTCTGGAGCTGGCCCTCGACATAAACCTTCATGCCCTTCTTCAGGTACTGCTCGGCCACCTTTGCGAGGTTGTCGTTGAAGATGACGACCTGATGCCACTCGGTCTTTTCCTTGCGCTCGCCGGAATTCTTGTCGCGCCAGCTTTCCGACGTCGCGATCCGCAGGTTGACCACCGGCTCGCCCGAATTGAGCCGCCGAATCTCGGGATCCGCCCCGAGGTTGCCCACCAGGATCACCTTGTTGACGCTGCCAGCCATCTTCTGTCTCCGCTCATCCTAAACCGGTCTTTCCCTAGCCCATCGACCATCGCAGCGGCGGCGAAATCGCCGCACTGTCCACAATGATTTATGTTCTTCTTTTGTTCTATCTCGTCCGCGCACCGACGACAAGTGGCATGCGCGATTTCGCACAGAAAGCGGCCCTGTCGCCTTTCGGCGCACAGGGCCTTTGGTCCGAGCATTTCTCGGTTACCGACGTCAAAGTGCCGGTATCTTTTCGGATGCAACGCGGCTTCGGCCGACGATCCGACTGCGGTCTCTGTTTTTCGGGTTTTTCGACAGGCGGCGCTTGTCCGGCTCCGTTATTCCTGCCGTGGCTTCACGTCAGGCGTGAAGCCTTCCGGGACTCTTCGGCGGGGTCATGCCTCCTCCTTTCGTCCGTTGCGGTTCGTGTCGATCCGGCGCTTTCGATCCGTGTCCGCCTCCATCCGACTGCGGCGGGCGGACGGCGATTGCCGCGGAGAGCGCTCTCGATACGGGCGCTCTGCGCCTCTCGACCCGGATAGTGTCGGACTCGCATGCCGGGGCGTCAACCCCTTTGCCGGCTGTGCAGGAAAATGTGATCGGACGAAACGGTCGGCACGCCGCACGCTGGCGCGCGCCGGTCAGAAGCTGTTGCGGATCATCTTCTGGCGGAATGATCCGGATGTGCAGAACGAGCAGGGCCGCGGCTCGGGGATGCTGTTCTTCAGCCAGCAGCGCGCATTCGGGCCCTGCACGCCGCGATCGACCAGTGTCCAGGCGTAGCACTGAAGCTCGCTCTTGCACTTGGACTCGCACATCGTCGCCGTTGAAACGATCGTGCCGCTCTTCGGAATGACGATGTCGAAGCTCTTGTAGTCGCCGCCGGGGCGGTCGGTCTTGTTTTCGTAGGCAAGCGACGGACCCAGCGCCAGGAACAGTGCGAACAGCGCTGTCATCGCCATCGTGATCGGACGCAGCATTCCCCTCTCCAGATCTGTCCCCTGAGCGCCATTCTAGCGCGGCCTGCCCCATCGTCATCACCCAAACGGTGGATTTCACAGGCACGGATGTTCGCGTTCCGATCCATCGTCTCCTGCCATCAGGCTGTCAGGATCGTTCGGCCTTTGTTCCTTTTTGCTGTGCGCAGCCGCGAAACACGTCTAGACCGTGCGTCGGCCCGCGCCCTACTCTCGACGCGGCGGCGAAAATACCTACATTGGGACCGGCCGGTGTTCCCACGCCGCCATCCCGACATTGCAGATACGAAGGCGGCGGACCGGCCATGGCCGATCACAAACACATCTCCATTCGCGGCGCGCGCGAGCACAATCTCAAGAACGTCGATCTCGATCTGCCGCGCGACAGCCTGGTCGTGATGACCGGCCTGTCGGGCTCGGGCAAATCCTCGCTCGCCTTCGACACGATCTACGCCGAAGGGCAGCGCCGTTATGTCGAGTCGCTGTCGGCCTATGCGCGGCAGTTCCTCGAGATGATGCAGAAGCCGGATGTCGACCAGATCGACGGCCTGTCGCCCGCCATCTCGATCGAGCAGAAGACGACGTCGAAGAACCCGCGCTCGACGGTCGGCACCGTCACCGAGATCTACGACTACATGCGCCTGCTCTTCGCGCGCATCGGCGTGCCCTATTCTCCCGCCACCGGCCTGCCGATCGAGAGCCAGACGGTGACCCAGATGGTCGACCGCGTGCTGGCGCTCGATGAAGGCACGCGCCTCTACATCACCGCGCCGATGGTGCGCGGCCGCAAGGGCGAATACCGCAAGGAACTCGCCGAATTGCAGAAGAAAGGCTTCCAGCGCGTCAAGATCGACGGCGCCTTCTACGAGATCGCCGAGGCGCCGGCGCTCGACAAGAAGTACACGCACGACATCGACGTGGTGGTCGACCGCGTCGTGGTGCGGCCCGACCTCGCCTCGCGCCTCGCCGATTCCATCGAGACGGCGCTGAAGCTCGCGGACGGCCTCGCCGTCGCCGAATTCGCCGACAGGCCGCTGGCGGCGGAAGATACAGGAGCGGGCGGCAGCGCCTACAAGTCCAAGAACGAGACGCACGAGCGCATCCTGTTCTCCGAAAAATTCGCCTGCCCGGTCTCCGGCTTCACCATTCCGGAGATCGAGCCGCGGCTGTTCTCCTTCAACAACCCGGCCGGCGCCTGCCCGACCTGCGACGGGCTCGGCTCGCAGCGCGCCATCGATCCCGACCTGATCGTGCCGGACGAGAATGTCAGCCTGCGCGACGGCGCGGTCAGCCCGTGGGCGAAGTCGACCTCGCCCTATTACAGCCAGACGCTGGAAGCGCTCGGCAAGGTCTACGGCTTCAAGCTGGGCGACAGGTTTTCGGCGCTCTCGAAGGAGGCCAAGCACGCCGTGCTGCACGGCACCGGCGAGAAGGAAGTCACGTTCAACTACGATGACGGCCTGCGCGCCTACAAGACGACAAAAACCTTCGAGGGCGTGATCCCCAATCTCGAGCGGCGCTGGAAGGAAACCGAATCCGCCTGGATGCGCGAGGAGATCGAGCGCTTCATGTCGGCGACGCCCTGCCCGGCCTGCAACGGCTTCCGGCTCAAGCCGGAAGCGCTCGCCGTGAAGATCGCCGGCCGGCACATCGGCGAGGTCACCGACCTGTCGATCCGCAAGGCCAATCTCTGGTTCGCCGAGCTGCCCGCCGCGCTCAATCAGAAGCAGAACGAGATCGCGGTGCGCGTGCTCAAGGAGATCCGCGAGCGCCTGCGCTTCCTGAACGATGTCGGCCTCGACTATCTGACGCTCACCCGCTCGTCGGGCACGCTGTCGGGCGGCGAGAGCCAGCGCATCCGCCTTGCCAGCCAGATCGGCTCCGGCCTCACCGGCGTGCTCTACGTGCTGGACGAGCCGTCGATCGGCCTGCACCAGCGCGACAATGCCCGCCTGCTCGAAACGCTGAAGCATCTGCGCGACATCGGCAACACCGTCATCGTGGTCGAGCATGACGAGGACGCCATCCTCACCGCCGACTATGTCGTCGACATCGGCCCCGCCGCCGGCATCCATGGCGGCCAGGTGGTGGCGCAGGGCTCGCCGGCCGAGATCATGGCCAATCCGCG
>JBFXFO010000161.1:0-8592 GCA_050178915.1 Rhizobiaceae bacterium
CACGCCGGTCGGCGAGGTCACGTTGATCTCGGTCATGTAGTCACCGATCACGTCGATGCCGACGAGGATGAAGCCGCGCGCCTTCAGCGACGGACCGATGCGGGCGCAGATCTCGCGCTCGCGCTCGGTCAGTCCGGTTTTCTCCGCGCGGCCGCCGACATGCATGTTGGAGCGGGAATCGTGATCTGCCGGAACGCGGTTGATGGCGCCCGCCACCTCGCCGTCGATGAGGATGATGCGCTTGTCGCCCTTGCGCACATCCTTCAGGTAGCGCTGCACGATGAACGGCTCGCGGAACATCTGGCCGAACATTTCGAGCAGCGAGGCAAGGTTGCGGTCGCCATCCTGCACATGGAAGATGCCGGCGCCGCCATTGCCGTAGAGCGGCTTCACGATGATGTCGCCGAACTCCCTGCGGAAGGCGGCGACCTCGCGCGCATCCTTGGTCACCAGCGTCTCCGGCATCAGGTCGGGGAATTCGGTGACGAAGATCTTCTCCGGGCTGTTGCGCACCCACGCCGGGTCGTTGACCACCAGGGTCTTCGGGTGGATGCGCTCCAGCATGTGCGTGGTGGTGATGTAGTTCATGTCGAAGGGCGGGTCCTGCCGCAGCAGCACCACATCCATCTCCGAGAGGTCGCGCCGCTGCTGCTCGCCCAGCGCGAAGTGGCTGCCCTTCTCGTCCTTGACGGTCAGCGGCTCGACATGCGCGAAGACCGTTGCGTCGCGCATTGCCAGCCGGTCGGGCGTGTAGTGGAACAGGCTGTGCCCGCGCCGCTGCGCCTCCAGCATCAGCGCGAAGGTGGTGTCGCCGGCGATCGAGATGGTCGCGACGTGGTCCATCTGGACGGCGACTTGCAGTGGCATGGCAGGCTCCGGTCAGGCGAGGCGGGCGCGGGCCTGGAGGCCCGGGGGCGGGGTGGCAGATGACGCCGCACCCCTTGCCCTGTCAAGCCGGGCCTCCGGTCAGGGGAACGACGGTTCGTCGGCGGATTTGCCGACCGTGTCGGCCATCACCGCGCCGCGGTCGCCGAGCGGCAGCGGCGCGCCGGTGGTGGAGTCGACGATGGTCTGGTGCTCCATCTCGGCGTTGAGTTCGGCCCCGACCAGCAGGATGACCACGGAGATCCACGTCCACATCATGAAGCCGATGACCGCGCCGAGCGATCCATAGGTCGCGTTGTAGTCGGCGAAGTTCTGCAGGTAGAACGAGAAGCCCCAGGATGCGACCAGCCAGACCAGCGTGGCGAGCGCCGCGCCCCAGCTGATCCAGCGCCACTTGGCGCGCTCGCGGCTCGGGCCGTAGCGGTAGAGCAGGCAGATGCCCGCCGCCACCATCACCAGCAGAACCGGCCAGCGCAGCCAGTCGACCAGGAATTCGGTCATGTGGTCCACATGGAACAGCGCGAAGATTGCCGGCACCACGCCGACCGAGACGATCATGGCGATGCCGATCATCAGCGCGCCGAAGGTGAAGGCGAAGGACACCAGGTTGAGGCGCAGGAAGGAGCGCTTCTCGCTCTCGCCATAGGCGACGTTGAGCCCGTCGAAGAGCGCCTTGATGCCGTTGTTGGCGCTCCACAGCGCGATGATCAGGCCGGTTGCGAAACCCCACGACAGCGCGCTCTGGTCCTGTCGGGCAAGGGCGGTGAGCTGGTCGCGGATGATCTGGAAGCCGCCGGTCGGCAGCAATCCGCCCAGGAAGGCGATGTGGTCGGCGATGGTCGTCGGGTCGGCGACGAAGCCATACAGCGACACGAATGCCGCGAGTGCAGGAAACAGGGCGAGCAGCAGATAGAAGGTGGCGCCGGCCGCGATCAGCAGCAGACGGTCCGTGTTGAACTCGTCCCACATGCGCCAGAATATGTCCGTCCAGCCGCGCCGCGGGATCTCCGACGGGGATTGCGCATGGCGCCCGCGTCCGGGCTGGTGTGCCCTGCGATGGTCGATGCGCGCGCCGCCCCGCGGTTCCGAGATCGTCATCGCCTCGCTCAGCCGTTTTCGCCACGTCTGAAACGCGGCAATGGGCATGCGGGTTGCCCGCGCGTTTCCAGCGGACGTAAAGAGCGGTCTCGCGTGCGGCTTTGCCGGCGTCGGAAACTCAGCCGTTGACGACAAGCAGTCCGGCGATGATCAGACCGGCGCCGAAGGCGTAGCGCAGCGACAGCGTCTCGCCGAGAAAGCCCCAGGCGAGCAGCGGCACGGCGCAGAAGGTCAGCGCCATGAACGGGTAGGCGACGGTGAGCGGCACCGACTTCAGCACATAGACCCAGACGATCGTGCCGAAACCGTAGATGGCGAGCGCCACCAGCAGATACGGGTCGGTCAGCAGCGCCAGCAGGCCGGCGGCATCGACGTCGCCGGCGCGGCGGCTGGTCAGCTTGAACAGCACCTGCCCCGCCGAGATCAGCAGCGGCGTCAGCAACAGCCCGGCCAGCACCGGAAGGGGCAGCGCACCCATCTTGCCGTCAGGCCCCGGGCCTGTCCTCGACATAGTAGATGTCGCGGCCGATATCGAGGCACTCGTGCCGCTCCGGCACCGGGTGCATCGCGCGCAGGAAGGAGTGCGTGTAGGGGAAGAAGTTGAAGTGCGGGTTGAACGAGTAGCGGTATTCGCGCTCGCGCGGCACCACCACGATCAGCCGGCGCGCCGCCACCCGGCGCAGTTCCTCGATCGCCTTGCGATAGTCGAGCAGGTGCTCGATGACGTGCGTGCAGACCACCGTGTCGAAGGCGCGGTCGGGAAAGGGCAGCGTCTCGATGCGCGCCGCCACATGCTCGATGCCGTCGAGCTTCGCCGCGTCATCCACCACGAAATCCACGCCGACATAGCGCTTGTCCGCGCCGTGCACGGCGCGGATGCGCTGCAGCAGCACGCCGGTGCCGCAGCCGACGTCGCAGACCGAGTCCCCCGACGTGTCGGCGATGATGCGCTCGATGCAGGCGTCCGAATTGTCGGTGCCCGCATGCACGCGCGGATGGTCGCGATAGAGCGCTTCGTACTCGCTTTCGCTGAGGAAAGGCGCGCGGGCGCGGAAAGAGGCCAGCCGGTCGATGTGATCGCCCCAGGCCAGCCGCGCCACGCCGCGGAACAGGCGCGAGTCGCGCACCACCGGCGGCAGCATGTCCTCCAGCACGAAGCGGATGCGGTTCGTCGTCTCGCGGTTCATGTCGGGAATCCCTTGCGCGGACCGACGGGCCCGGCTCGCGCTTTACTATTTGTTGAAGCGGTTAAGGCTAGGTTTAGAGACGCATGTTGAGAGCGTCGAACCCGCGCCCGTGACCGCCTTGTCCGAGACTTCGATGCCTGCCGCCCGACGGCCGACCGCGCGTGGCTGGCGGCGCGATGCGTTGCCTGCGTTCGTTGCCGCGCTGGTCATGCTGGCCGTGCACGCTGCCGGCGGTTTCCAGACCCTGCAGTCGGCGGGCGGCGACAATGACAGCCTGCTGCGGCTGGTCGAAGTGCGCGACCTGCTCGGCGGGCAGGGCTGGTTCGACCTGATGCAGTATCGCATGGGGCCGCAGGGCGGCTTCCTCATGCACTGGTCGCGGCTGGTCGATGGCCCGCTCGCCGCGCTTGTCATGCTCGGCACCGCGCTCACCGGCTCGGCCGCCGCCGGCGAAGTCCTTGCCCTCGTGGCGTGGCCGTTCCTGCTGTCCGTCGCGGCGATGGCGTTGCTGCTGCGGCTGGCGCGCATGTTCGGCGGGAATCGCGCGGTGCTGCCGGCGGCAATCGTCGGCGCTGCCGCGCTGCATTTCACCGGCGTCTTCGCGCCGGGCTGCATCGATCATCACAACGTCCAGCTGGTTCTGGCGCTCGCCGTCGCCGTCATGCTTGCCGATGGCGGTGCGCGCAGCGCCCTCGTCGCCGGCATCGGCTCGTCGCTGATGCTGGCGGTCGGCATGGAGAGCGCACCCTATGTCGCCGTTGCCGGCCTGTGGGCTGCCGGCCACTTCCTGTTCAGGGGCGAGCGCTCCGCGCCGGCCGCCTTCGGCATCGGCTTCGCCGCCACCGCCGCCGCTTGCCTCGCCGTCACGGTCGCGCCGTCGCGCTGGGGCGTGGCCGAATGCGACGCGTTCTCGCTGCCGCAATTCGCCCTCGCCGGCATTGGCGGCGTCGGTCTGGCGCTCGCAGCGCTGCTGCCGTCCACGGCCTGGTGGATGCGGCTCGGCTGGCTTGCCGTCATCGGCATCGCTGCTGGCGCGGTGGCGGTCGCCTTCTTCCCGCAATGCCTGTCGGCGCCGTTTGCCGATCTCGACCCGCGGCTGAAGACCTACTGGCTGAATTCGGTCACCGAGGCGCTGCCGGTCTGGACCATCGTCGCCACCCGTCCGGTCATGATCTTCGGCTACTACGCCACGCCGCTGCTCGGCGCCTTGCTGCTGGCGCTGCGGCTGACGCGCGGCGGCATCCGGCGCGTCGATCTGGTGGTCGCCGCGTTCCTCGGAATGGCGGTGCTGGTCAGCTTCTGGCAGGTGCGCGGCTCGATGTTCGCCATACCGCTGGCCGTGGTGCCGCTCTCCGCCTGGATCGCCGCGGCGCGGGAAGCGGCAGCGCGCCGGCAAAGCGGTGCCGCTCTGCACATGGCGCTTGCCTGGCTGCTGTCGGTCAACCTCGTCTGGGCGGGCGGTGCGCGCGCCGCCGCACAGCAGCTTGGCCTCGCCGAGCCGGTACCGGCGCCAGGCGTGGCCGGTGGCCCCTGCTACACTGCTGCGGACTATGCGCAGCTTGCGGCGCTGCCGCCGACGACCGTGCTCGCCGTCTCGAACCTTGGCGCGCCGATCCTGCGCTACACCCAGCACCGCGCGCTGGCCGGACCGTATCACCGCAACGTCGCCGGCAATCTGCTCGCGCTCGACGCCCTCATGGGAAACCCCGAAACGGCGGCCGCGGCGCTGCGCGCCAATGGCGTGACGCTCTTGGCGCATTGCCGCGGCAACAGCGAGAGCGGCGTGCTGGCCGGCTGGGCGCCGGACGGACTGATGGCCGCGCTGCTTGCCGGAAAGCCGCCGGCATGGCTGGAGCCCGTCTCCGGCGGCGGCGACCTGGTTCTCTACCGGGTCAGGTGACCCGAATATCTGACGCAACGCTATGTTTCGCATGGTTTTGACGGCGCAAATACAGTCGCATCCGATACTATTCATAAACCCTTTTCGGGCACGGTTCCCCTAAAGCAGCCAACAAGAAATCATGGAGTCCGATGCAATCGTCGTTTTTTGGCGTCGGTCAAAACAAGGACAGCGCAGACCTCGCCTTCACCGACCCGCTGACCGGGCTGGGCAACCAACGCCGCTTCTTCGACAAGGTCGAGCGCCTCATCGCAGACCGTTCGGAAGATCCCGCACCTTTCGCCATCGGTATCCTCGACCTCGACGGCTTCAAGCCGATCAACGACCTGTTTGGCCGCAAGGCCGGCGACGACATCCTCGTGCAGGTGGCGATGCGACTGCGCGCCGCCATGGACCAGCACTCGTCCGTGACGCGCATCGGCGCCGACGAGTTCGCCTTCCTCTATCCCATGGTGTTCAGCGAAGAGGCCGCGACCGAGAAGGCCAAGATGCTGATCGAGATCCTGTCGGCGCCCTATGATGTGGGCGAACGCACGGCGCGTCTGTCGGCGTCGGTCGGCTGCTCGCTGTTCTATTCCGATGACGACTCAACAGAGAGCCTGGTCAGCAAGGCCGAGACCGCGCTCTACCAGGCCAAGCGCTCGGGGCGTGGCAAGGTTGTCGTCTACACGCGCGAGATGGAGGATGCCGCCAAGCGCGTCACCCGCATCGAGCAGGCGCTGCGCCGCGCCGTCTCCGCCGGCGAGGTGGAGCCGCACTTCCAGCCCATCGTCAATCTGAAGGACCGCCGCATCGTCGGCTTCGAGACGCTGGCGCGCTGGCACGACCGCGACCTCGGCTTCGTTGCGCCTTCCGTCTTCATCCCGATCGCCGAGGAGCGCGGCATCATCGGTCCGCTGTCGCAGCTGGTGCTGCGCAAGGCGGCCGAAGCGGCGCGCAGCTGGCCGTCCGACCTGTTCCTGTCGTTCAACCTGTCGCCCTCGCAGCTGGTCGACCAGAACACCGGCCTGCACATTCTTTCGATCCTCGACCGCACCGGCTTCGATCCGCGCCGGCTGGAAATCGAGATCACCGAGACCGGCCTGATGAACGACCCGGCCTCGGCCGAGAAGATCGTCAGCGACCTGAAGCGTTGCGGCATCCGTGTCTCGCTCGACGATTTCGGCACCGGCCAGTCCTCGCTCGGCCGCCTGCGCGAATTCCATTTCGACAAGCTGAAGATCGACCGCGCCTTCGTCGCGTCGATTCTCGACGACCGCCCGTCCGAGCACATCATCCGCGCCATCCTCGCAATGTGCGAAGGCCTTGGCATGGATGTCGTCGCCGAAGGCATTGAGGAAGAGGCGCAGGCCGACCGGCTGGTGCAGTTCGGTTGCGGCGGCGGGCAGGGTTACCTGTTCGGCCGTCCGGTGGACGCCGACGCGACGCTCGGCTTCCTGCGCACCTCCATGCAGCAACCGCGCTCGCTGCTGCTCGCCTGATCCGACGTTCCAGCCCTGCCTGTTTCGGCATGCCGTGGCGCAAGCTGGCTCAGCTTTCGGCTGATGACAGCGCGCCCGAAAACCGTCTATCACGCGTTTGGTCTGACAAATCGCCGCGACCGCAATCAGGCGGCGAGCAGGGGAGAACGCCGCATGCTGCCATCCGCCCGCTTTCCGGACCTTGAAGGCGCCTCGGTGCTGATCACCGGCGGCGGCTCCGGCATCGGCGCGGCGCTGACGGAAGGGTTTCTGCGGCAGGGCTGCCGGGTCGCCTTCGTCGACATTGCCGAGAAGCCGAGCCTGGCGCTGTGCGACCGGCTGGAGCGCGAGGCCGGACAGCGGCCTCTGTTCCTCAAGGCCGACGTGCGCGACGTGCCGGCGCTGCAGGCGGCGATCGATCAGGCGGCGCAGGCGCATGGGCCGATCACCGTCCTCATCAACAATGCCGCGTGGGACGACCGCCATGCGCTGTCCGAACTGACGGTCGAGTACTGGGAGAACAACCAGGCCATCAACATCCGCCCGCACGTGTTCACCGCGCAGGCGGTGGCGCCCGGCATGAAGGCGGCGGGCGGCGGCTCGATCATCAACTTCACCTCCACCTCGTTCCTCATCAACCATCCCGGCATGCCCTCGTACACCGCCGCCAAGGCCGCCATCGTCGGCCTGAGCAAGGGGCTCGCCGGCCTGCTTGGGCCGGACAACATCCGCGTCAATGCGGTGGCGCCGGGCTGGGTCATGACGGAGCGGCAGAAGGAGCTGTGGACGACCGGCGAAGGTGTCGCCAACCACATCGCCAAGCAGTGCATCAAGCAGGCGATGCAGCCCGAAGACATGATCGGCATCTGCCTCTTCCTCGCTTCCGATGCCTCGCGCCTGCTGACGGCGCAGACGATCATCGTCGACGGAGGTTTCCTGTGACGGCAGCCATCGCGGCGGTCGACTGGGGCACCTCTTCGCTGCGCGTCTGGCTGCTCGACGCGGCGGGCGCGATCCTCGGCGAGCGCCGCTCGCATGAAGGCATGCAGGTGGCGCGCGAAACCGGCTTCGCCGGCATCCTCGAACGCATGCTTGGCGAACTCGGCGCTGGCCCTGACCTGCCGGCGATCGTCTGCGGCATGGCCGGTGCGCGCCAGGGCTGGATCGAGGCGCCCTACGCCACCGTCCCGGCCCGGCTTGGCGACGTGCTGGCCGGCGCCATCCGCGTGCCCGGTGTTGCGCGCGACATCCGTATCGTGCCCGGTCTGGCGCAGCGCAGCGAAGCCGCGCCCGACGTGATGCGCGGCGAGGAAACGCAGCTTGCCGGCGCGGCTGCGAAGCTTGGCGGCGACGGCGTCGCCTGCCTGCCCGGCACGCATTCGAAGTGGGTCGAGATCGCCGGCGGCGCGGTCACGCAGTTCCGCACCATGCTGACCGGCGAACTCTTCGCCCTGCTTTCGGGCCAGTCCATCCTGAAGCATTCGCTCGATGGCGCGGCCGCCGTGGATGCCGGCAGCGCCGCCTTCGCTTCCGGCGTCGAGCGCGGCCTGCAGGCGCGCGCCCTCGGCTCGCTCTTTTCGATCCGCGCCGGCGGGCTGCTGTTCGACCGCAAGGCCGACGAATCCGCCGCGCTGCTCTCCGGCCTGCTGATCGGCGGCGAAATCGCCGCGGTCGATCGGCTGTTCGGGCTGAACAAGCGTGTCGTGACGCTGGTCGCGTCGGGGCGGCTTCGCGACCTCTACGAGCGCGCTCTGGAACTCGCCAATCACGGTGTTCACCTGGTCGATGCCGACGACGCCGTCCGCATCGGCCTGTTCGAGGCGGCGGGGCGGGCGGGAATGATCAAGGCATGAGCACCTCGTTCCCCGAACTGCGCCGCAACCTTGTTGCCATCCTGCGCGGGATCAGGCCGGAGGAGGCCGAGGCGGTGGGACAGGCCATCTACGATGCCGGCATCGAGGCGATCGAGGTGCCGCTCAATTCGCCCGACCCGTTTGTTTCCATCGCCGCGCTGGGGCGGCTGTTGCCAAGGGCGCTGGTCGGCGCCGGCACGGTGCTGACG
>JBFXFO010000162.1:0-8577 GCA_050178915.1 Rhizobiaceae bacterium
CTCGAATCGAACTCGATGATTGTGCTGTTCAGCCACATCCGCAGTGGCAAATGGTCTTCGATCATGCCGCTCAACCTCGCGGAAACATTCGGTTTTTCCGAGCCGGTGCGGGCCATTCCCATCGTCGGGCCCGACGCCAGCCACACGGTCGGACTTGTGGCGGCGCAGCGCGATCCGCACACACCGCTGGTTTCGGCGTTTCTGGAAGAGGCGATAGGGCTGGCGAGCGATTTCCGCCCGCAGGGCTGAATTAAGCCCTTCCGCAAGAGCCCGCTCGATAGAAGATTCCTATCGAACCACGGATCGGCTTTATTGATTTTCGCCGATTTCTCTGGCTTTGAAAGGACTTAGCCGGGCGAGTATCCGGTGCAAGGGAGGGCGCTGCATGTCGTTGCAGCCGCAAGGTACCAAGATAGCCGAGCGTGCGGCGGCGATCATCGAGGAATTCAAGAGCCTCGAAGGTCCGCTGTTGCCGATCCTGCACGAGATGCAGCACGAGTTCGGCTATGTACCGACCGAAACGCTTCCCGCGATCGCTCGCGCGCTGAACATCTCCAACGCCGAAGTTCACGGCGTCGTCACCTTCTACCACGACTACCGCAAGGAACCGGCGGGGCGGCACGTGCTGAAAATCTGCCAGGCGGAGGCCTGCCAGTCGATGGGCTCCGACCGGATCGCCGCGATGGTGCAGCAGGCGCTCGGCATCGGCTTCCACGAGACGTCGAAGGACGGCTCGGTGACGCTGGAGCCGATCTACTGCCTCGGGCTTTGCGCCTGCGCGCCGTCGGCGATGCTCGACGGTGAGGTGCTGGGCCGCGTCGATCAGGACACAATCGACGAGATCGTCGAGGCGGTGCGCAAATGAGCGCGCGGATCTTCGTTCCCGGCGATTCCGGCGCGCTGTCGCTCGGCGCCGACAAGGTCGCGAAGGCTATCGCGAAAGAACTCGAGGCGCGCGGCATCTACGCGCAGATCGTGCGCAACGGTTCGCGCGGCGCATTCTTCCTGGAGCCGATGGTTGAAGTCGAGACGGCTGCCGGCCGTGTCGCCTACGGACCTGTCAGGGCGAAGGATGTCGCCTCGCTGTTCGAAGCCGATTTCCTCACGGGCGGCCAGCACGCGCTGTCGCTCGGCCAGGCGGACGACCTTCCCTTCTTCGCGAAACAGACGCGACTGACCTTCGCGCGCTGCGGCATCACCGATCCGCTGTCGCTTGACGAATACGAAGCGCATGGCGGGCTCGCCGGTCTCAAGCGCGCGGTTGCGATGACGCCGGCCGAGATCGTCAGCCAGGTGACCGAGAGCGGCCTGCGCGGGCGCGGTGGCGCCGGCTTCCCGACCGGCATCAAGTGGAAGACGGTCATGGATACGGCCGCCGACCGCAAATACATCGTCTGCAACGCCGACGAGGGCGACAGCGCCACTTTCGCCGACCGCATGATCATGGAGGGCGACCCCTTCGTGCTCATCGAGGGCATGGCGATTGCCGGCATCGCGACCGGCGCCACCAAGGGTTTTGTCTATATCCGCTCCGAATACCCGCACGCGATCCGCACCATGCGGCGCGCGGTCGAGCTGGCGCACCAGCGTGGCGTGCTTGGCCTGACCGTTCTGGGTTCGCCCAACGCCTTCGACATCGAGATCCGCATGGGCGCAGGGGCCTATGTCTGCGGCGAGGAAACCTCGCTGCTGAATTCGCTGGAGGGCAAGCGCGGCGTGGTGCGCGCCAAGCCGCCGCTGCCGGCCATCCAGGGTCTGTTCGGCAAGCCGACGGTGATCAACAACGTGATCAGCCTCGCATCCGTGCCGGTGATCATGGACAAGGGTGCACAGCACTACAGAGATTTCGGCATGGGCCGCTCGCGCGGCACGATCCCGATCCAGATCGCCGGCAATGTGAAGCATGGCGGGCTGTTCGAGGCTGCGTTCGGCATGACGCTCGGCGAGATCGTCGAAGGCATCGGCGGCGGCACGGCCAGCGGCCGGCCGGTGAAGGCGGTGCAGGTGGGCGGACCGCTCGGCGCCTATTTCCCGCCGGCGATGTTCGACACGCCGTTCGACTATGAGGAATTCGCCAAGCGCGACGGCCTGATCGGCCATGCCGGAATCACCGTGTTCGACGAGACGTCGGACATGCTGAAGATGGCGCGCTTTGCGATGGAGTTCTGCGCCATCGAAAGTTGCGGCAAGTGCACGCCGTGCCGCATCGGCTCGACGCGCGGCATGGAGACGATCGACAAGATCGCTGACGGCATCGAGCCGCAGAAGAATCTCGAACTCGTCACCGACCTCTGCAACACCATGAAGTTCGGATCGCTTTGCGCACTGGGCGGCTTCACGCCGTACCCGGTGATGAGCGCGATCAAACATTTCCCCGACGATTTTGCGCCGCGCAGCGTGGCCGAGGCGGCGGAATGACCATGCACAACGCCCGTTGCTTCACAGGAGCCGTCTGATGGGCCTGATCCACGAAATCGACTACGGCACGCCGGCCTCGAAATCGGCCAAGCAGGTCACGCTGACGGTCGACGGCTTTGCGGTGACGGTGCCCGAGGGCACGTCGATCATGCGCGCCTCGATGGAAGCGGGTATCGAGATCCCGAAGCTGTGCGCCACCGACATGGTCGATGCATTCGGTTCCTGCCGGCTCTGTCTGGTGGAGATCGAGGGCCGCGCCGGCACGCCCTCCTCGTGCACCACGCCGGTGATGCCGGGCATGGTGGTGAAGACGCAGACCGAGCGGCTGAAGACGCTGCGCAAGGGCGTCATGGAGCTGTACATCTCCGACCACCCCCTCGACTGCCTGACCTGCGCCGCCAATGGCGACTGCGAGTTGCAGACGCAGGCCGGCGTCGTCGGCCTGCGCGACGTGCGCTACGGTTATGAGGGCGAGAACCACGTCTTCAAGAAGAATGACGGCGAGGCAAACTTCCGCTGGATGGCGAAGGACGAGTCGAACCCGTACTTCACCTACGACCCGGCCAAGTGCATCGTCTGCTCGCGCTGCGTACGCGCCTGCGAAGAGGTGCAGGGCACGTTTGCGCTGACCATCGAGGGTCGCGGCTTCGACTCGCGCGTTTCGCCGGGCATGCACCAGCCCTTCCTGGAATCGGAATGCGTGTCCTGCGGCGCCTGCGTGCAGGCCTGCCCGACCGCGACGCTGACCGAGAAGAGCGTGATCCAGATCGGCCAGCCCGAGCACTCGATGGTGACGACCTGCGCCTATTGCGGCGTCGGCTGCTCGTTCAAGGCCGAGATGCGCGGCGACGAACTCGTGCGCATGGTGCCGTGGAAGGACGGCAAGGCCAATCGCGGCCATTCCTGCGTGAAGGGCCGTTTCGCCTACGGTTACGCCACCCACAAGGAGCGCATCCTCAACCCGATGATCCGCGAAAAGATCTCGGACCCGTGGAAGGAAGTGACCTGGGAAGAGGCGTTCTCCCACATCAACAAGGAATTCCGGCGCATCCAGTACCAGTATGGCCGCTCGGCCATCGGCGGCATCACCTCGTCGCGCTGCACGAACGAGGAAACCTATCTGGTGCAGAAGCTGATCCGCGCCGGCTTCGGCAACAACAACGTCGATACCTGCGCCCGCGTCTGCCACTCGCCGACGGGCTACGGCCTCGGCCAGACCTACGGCACCTCGGCCGGCACGCAGGATTTCGACTCGGTCGAAGAATCCGACGTCATCATGGTGATCGGCGCCAACCCGTCGGCGGCGCACCCGGTGTTCGCCTCGCGCATGAAGAAGCGCATCCGCGCCGGCGCCAAGCTGATCGTGCTCGACCCGCGTCGCACCGAGACGGTCGATTCCGTCCACGCCAAGGCCGATTTCCACCTGCCGCTGAAGCCGGGCACCAACGTCGCCGTGGTCACCGCGCTGGCGCATGTGATCGTCGAAGAAGGCCTGTTCGACGAAAAGTTCATCCGCGAGCGCTGCGACTGGTCGGAGTTCGAGGACTGGGCGTCTTTCGTCGCCGATCCGGCCCATTCGCCCGAGGCGACGGAAGCCTTCACCGGCGTGCCGGCCGAACTGGTGCGTGGCGCGGCGCGCCTCTATGCCACCGGCGGCAACGGCGCGATCTATTACGGCCTCGGCGTCACCGAGCACAGCCAGGGCTCGACCACGGTCATGGCGATCGCCAACCTCGCCATGGCGACGGGCAATGTCGGCCGCCGCGGCGTCGGCGTGAACCCGCTGCGCGGCCAGAACAACGTTCAGGGCTCGTGCGACATGGGCTCGTTCCCGCACGAACTGCCGGGCTACCGCCACGTGTCCGGCGACGCGGTGCGCGACATCTACGAGGCGCTGTGGGGCGTGAAGCTCGACAACGAGCCGGGCCTGCGCATCCCGAACATGCTCGACGCCGCCGTCGAGGGGACGTTCAAGGGCATCTACATCCAGGGCGAGGACATCCTGCAGTCCGACCCGGATACCAAACACGTTTCGGCCGGCCTCGAAGCAATGGAATGCGTCGTCGTGCACGACCTCTTCCTGAACGAGACCGCCAATTACGCGCACGTCTTCCTGCCGGGCTCGACCTTCCTCGAAAAGGACGGGACCTTCACCAACGCCGAGCGCCGCATCAACCGCGTGCGCAAGGTGATGTCGCCGAAGAACGGTCTCGCCGACTGGGAAGTGACGCAGGAACTCGCCAAGGCCATGGGCCTGAACTGGAACTACACGCACCCGTCGCAGATCATGGACGAGATCGCGCAGACGACGCCGAGCTTCGCCTACGTCTCCTACGACAAGCTGGAGCGCGAGGGCTCGGTGCAGTGGCCGTGCAATGAAAAGGCACCGCACGGCACGCCGATCATGCATGTCGACGGCTTCGTGCGCGGCAAGGGCAAGTTCATCCGCACCGAGTATGTCGCCACGGACGAGAAGACGGGTCCGCGCTTCCCGCTGCTGCTTACCACCGGCCGTATCCTGTCGCAGTACAATGTCGGCGCGCAGACGCGTCGCACCGACAATGTGATGTGGCATTCGGAGGACGTGCTGGAAATCCATCCGCACGACGCCGAGCAGCGCGGCATCCGGCATCGCGACTGGGTGCGGCTGCGCAGCCGCGCCGGCGAGACGACGCTGCGCGCCGACGTGACCGACAGGGTGTCGCCGGGCGTGGTGTACACGACCTTCCACCACCCCGACACGCAGGCCAACGTCATCACCACGGACTTCTCGGACTGGGCGACCAACTGCCCCGAATACAAGGTGACGGCGGTGCAGATTTCGCCATCGAACGGACCGTCCGAATGGCAGGAGGAATACGAAGCGCTGGCCAAACGCAGCCGCCGCATCGAAGGGCGCCTGGAAGCGGCGGAGTAGCGAAGTTCTTCCTGCCGGCACCGGGACTGACTATGCTCGACGTCCGTCTCTCTGGAGGAACGCGCATGCTGGGTCGATTTTTCGCCTGTCTCGTCTTTGCGTTTTCGGTGCTGTTCGGATCAACGGCGGCGTTTGCATGCCCGCCCGGTACCGTGTTCTCCGCCTACAAGGGCAACGGCCTCTGCCTGTATGAGGGCCAGGGCCTGAAGACCGCCGCCTGGTGCTCGCAGAAATTCAGCGCGAGCTGCCCGTCCGGCTCGAAGCAGAAGAAGAAGGCCAGCGACAAGAACCATGTCTATTGCTGCCCGACGGAGATCGTTCCGAAGCAATGCGGCCTGAGCTGCGAACCGTTGAAGACGGCGATCAAGCCGAAGAGCGAGGCGAACCGGGTGCACTTCAACTGTATCCAGGGGTGCCTCGGCAACCCGTACTTCGCCTGCCCGGATGGCCGCATGATCCCCAACGGTGCAAGTTGCTAGGTGCTCCGACCTCGATACGCGTGCTTGCGGCGTGAAGACACCCGTCAGCCCCACGACGCGCCTCACCCGCCGTGCCTCCGGCACGGCGTCGGCGCCGCGCATGGTGCCGGAGGAAACGCCGGTGGCGCTCTCCTATGCCGGCACCACGCATGCGGTGATGATGGCGTCGCCCGCCGACCTCGACGATTTCGCGCTCGGCTTCTCGCTGACGGAAGGCATCGTCGGGTCGCCTGAGGAAATCGAGAGCGTCGATGTCGAGGATCTCGGCACCGGCATCGATATCCAGATCAGGCTCTTCGACAAGGCGAACACGCGCTTCCAGGCGCGCCGCAGAAGGCTTGCCGGTCCGGTCGGATGCGGGCTCTGCGGTATCGAGTCGATCGAGGAAGCGATGCGCTCGGTCGATGCGGTCGGCGATGCGACCCTGACGCTTTCTGCTGCCGACGTGGCGCAGGCGGTACGCCTGCTCTCCAGACAGCAGCCGCTGCACGCCGAAACCGGCGCAGTGCACGCGGCGGGGTTCTATGTTCCAGGCAAGGGCATCGTCGCAGCGCGCGAGGATGTCGGGCGCCACAACGCGCTGGACAAGCTTGCTGGGGCGCTCGCCAAGGCCGGCATCGACGGCGCCAGCGGCGCGGTGGTCGTGACCAGCCGCGTATCGGTCGAAATGGTGCAGAAGACGGCAGCCATCGGCGCGGCGTTCATCCTCGCCGTATCGGCGCCAACGGCGCTCGCGATCCGCACGGCAGACGCCGCCGGCATGACCCTCGTCGCGCTGGTGCGCGGCGACGATTTCGACATCTTCACGCGGCCCGAGCGCGTGACCGAAGGAGCCACCCGCCATGTCGCATGACAGCTTCGACGACGAAGACACACACCGTGCCAGCCCGCGCGACAAGATCGTGCGCATGGCCAACCAGATCGGCACCTTCTTCGAGTCGAAGCCGCACGATCTCGGCGTCGCCGGCGTTGCCGAGCACATCAACAAATTCTGGGAGCCGCGCATGCGGCGCATGTTCTTCGAGATCGTCGATGCCGGCGGCCAGACGCTGAAACCGATCGTGCTCGACGCATCGCACACCATCCGCCGCCCGGATGCACCGGTCAGCCCCGAGCAGGAGCGTCAGGCCAATGCCGGCGTGCCGGGCGACAAGGGCGAGGCGATGGGCGAAACCAAATCGAGGATCGCGGCCAGCCAGGGGTAGACTCAAACTTTTACTTCTTGCGGCTGTACCCGTATTGATCGAGGCGCTTCAGCGCCCTTGCGATCTCTTCGGCCGAGAACAGAGCGTGCCATTCTGCATTCTCAGTAATCATAGCCTCGACTGTCAGGTCGAGGCGCCCTCGCTCAAACAGCGCTGTATATCCATCTGATGGCTTGGCCGCGTTGATCAGATACCTTGCGGTCGCGATACCGCCGCGACTGCTTAACATGCCAAGAAAAATGGTAGCGTTGTATCCGGCCTCGTTCTTGGCTTTCTGGTAGATATTGAACATCGCTTCGCTAAATTTTTGTTCAAGCGGCGACATCGTATTTGCCTCTCATGATAAGATGCTGCTCTTATGCATGCAGCGTCTGTGCCGCCCTTTCCACCGCTGTTCGGTGGGAAACGCCGCCCGCGTGGTCCCCTACCAAGCCGCAGGAGTATCGAATTTGCGCGCCTAAGCCGCCTTCTTCCACTCGCGCCGGATGTGCCTGATGCCTTCGCGATACACCGCTTCGGGGCTCTCGGCGAAGTCGCGCCAGACCTTGGTCGCGGCTGCTAGGTCGGCGAGGCCACGGCCGAACGCCTCGATCGTCAGCCAGCCATCGTAGCCCGATTTGCGGATCGCCCTGAACGTCTCCGGCCACGGGATGTTGCCGCGCCCCGGAACACCGCGATCGTTCTCCGAGATGTGGATGTGGGCGATGTTCCTGAGGTGCTTCGTATAAGCCCTGATCGGATCGGCTTCCTCGATGTTGGCGTGGAAGGTGTCGTACATGGCGCGGATGTTGGGATGCCCGATCTCGTCAATATGCGCCGACAGGTCGGCCATGGTGTTGAGGAGGTAGCACTCGAAGCGGTTGAGCGCCTCCAGCGTGACGGTGACCCCGCGCCTGGCCGCATGATCGCCGATGGCGCGCTGTGAGGAGACGGAGCGCTTCCTTTCCTGCGCGGTCGGGCCGGCGCCGGAGAAGCCGCCCAGGGTCGAGTGCATCGGCCCGCAGATGAGCTTCGCGCCCATCGCCTCGGAGCAGTCCAGCGCCCATTTCATGTAGTCGACGCCTCTACGACGCGTCGCGGCGTCGGCGCCGATCAGATTCATCGACGGATCGCCCATCGCGGTGACGGCGGTGCGCTGCAACCCGATGCGGTCGAGCATCTCGCCGGTGCGGCGGAAATCGTCTGGCCTGCCTTCGAAGACGGGCACCTCGACGCCGTCATAGCCTGCCGCCTTGATGTCCCGCAGCAGCGCCTCGTGTTTCTTCGAGACGCTGGTGGTCCACAGGAACATGTTGAAACCGATCTTCACCGGCAGCCTCCCCCCGCTTCGCAAGTGGGGCAAGACTAGACCGGAAAATCTGGTCGGACCAGATGGGCTGGCGGAGATCCTCAGCCGTGCGCGACCATCACGTGGCGGACGGCGGTGTAATCCTCGAGCGAATAGAGCGACATGTCCTTGCCGTAGCCCGACTGCTTCATGCCGCCATGCGGCATCTCATTGCAGAGCATGAAATGCGTGTTGACCCAGGTGCAGCCGTAGCGGAGCCGGGTGGCGGTG
>JBFXFO010000163.1:0-8322 GCA_050178915.1 Rhizobiaceae bacterium
TGAGGTTGAGCGACGCCGCCACCTCCAGCAGGAAGATCGAGGGCACGATGTCCTGCACCGGCAGGATCAGCGAGATCGCGGTGATGCTGAGCAGCGAGTAACCGAAGCCGGAGAATCCGCGCACGATCGCCGCGATGAAGATCGCGCCGCTGCTCAGCGCCAGAACCTGCCAGTCCTGCGCGATGCCGTCGAAAAATTCGGCAAGCATGCCCGTCGCCCGCTGTATGTAGACGCCAATCTACGGGCGAATGCGTGCGCGACCAATGCCCTTCGATAGGACCAGTGGGGTGCTATAGGATGCGAGCGGGCAGTTCCGGACGGACGGCGAGGGGGAGGTGCCGATGATCACGGTCCACTATCTCAACGCGTCGCGCGCGCACCGCGTGCTGTGGCTCCTGGAAGAACTCGGCCTGCCCTACGAGGTGGTTACGTACCAGCGCGACGCGCAGACCCGGCTGGCGCCGGCCGAGCTGAAAAAGGTCAGTCCGCTCGGCAAGTCGCCGGTGATCGTCGACGACGGGCGCACGCTGATCGAGTCCGCCGCGATCCTCGATTATATCATCCGCCGGCATGGCGGCGGGCGGCTGCAGCCCGACCCGGCGACGCCGGCCTATGACGACTACCAGCAATGGCTGCATTTCGCCGAAGGTTCGGCGATGCTGCCGCTGCTGCTGCGGCTCTACACGATCCGGCTGGGCGACGCCGTGGCGCCGCTGTCGCCACGCATCGAATCCGAGATCGCCAACCATCTTGGCTACATCGACAGGCATCTGGAGGGTCGCGACTATCTGCTCGGCGATCTGTTCACCGCCGCCGACATCATGCTGTACGACGTCAGCGCGCTGGCGAAGCGTTTCGAGCGGCTGGCGCCCTACGCCAACTTCGCGGCATGGCAGGAGCGCGTGCAGCAACGCCCGGCCTTCAGGGCCGCGGTGGCGCGTGGCGATGCGAGATAGGTAGAGGGATCAGCCGCCGATCGCTTCAAGCCGGGCGCGCAGCTCGGCCAGCTGTTCCTCCAGCGCCTTGACCCGCTCTTCCAGGTCAGACGGGGCGGGCGCGGCGGCGACAAAGGCGCGCGGTTCGGGCGTCGTGGCAATGACGTCGCCCATGAGCAGATGCGCAAAACGGTCCTCGCGCTGGCCGGGCGCGCGGCCGATCTCCTTGACCAGCGGCGGGCGGCGGCCGATCAGCATGTCGAGTTCGGCGCGCACGGCATCCGCATCGGCGAAGTTCGCCATGCGCTCGGAGCGGGCGAGCAGCTCGTAGATGGTCTGCGGCCCACGCAGCAGGAGCAGGCCGACCAGCGCGCTCTGATTGCGGGTGAGCGAGAATTTCTGCGCAAGCTGATGCTCGTAGCGCTCGACCCGCGAGGCGAATTGCTGGCGCACCAGCCCCTTCTGCTGCAGCGTCGCGAGCGCGCGGGTGATTTCGGCGAGTTCGAGCGCCATAACCGGCTCGCGCGAGGTCTTCTGGTTGGCGGCGGAAACAAGCGCGTTCGACGTCATCGGATAGACGTCGGGAGTCGTCTCCTTCTTTTCGATCAGGCAGCCGAGGACACGCGCCTCGGCAGGAGACAGGATCAGGAGTTCGTCGGACATGCCTACACCCGGCGTTCGACCAGCATCTTCTTGATTTCCGCGATGGCCTTCGCCGGGTTGAGACCCTTCGGGCAGGTCTGCGCGCAGTTCATGATGGTGTGGCAGCGATAGAGCCGGAACGGATCTTCCAGATTGTCGAGGCGCTCGCCCTTGGCTTCGTCTCTGGAGTCGATCAGCCAGCGATAGGCCTGCAGCAGGGTTGCCGGGCCGAGGTAGCGGTCGCCGTTCCACCAGTAGCTCGGGCAGGAGGTCGAGCAGCAGGCGCAGAGGATGCACTCGTAGAGGCCGTCGAGCTTGAGGCGGTCGTCGTGGCTCTGCAGCCATTCCTTGGCCGGCTCGGGCGAGACGGTCTTCAGCCACGGCTCGATGGAGCGGTGCTGGGCGTAGAAGTTGGTGAGGTCGGGAACGAGGTCCTTCACCACCGGCATGTGCGGCAGCGGGTAGACCTTCACCGCGCCGGAAATCTCGTCCATGCCGCGCGTGCAGGCCAGCGTGTTGGAGCCATCGATGTTCATGGCGCAGGAGCCGCAGATGCCCTCGCGGCAGGAGCGGCGCAGCGTCAGCGTCGGATCGATCTTGTTCTTGATCCAGAGCAGGCCGTCGAGCACCATCGGGCCGCAATCGTCGAGGTCGACGAAGTAGGTATCGACGCGCGGGTTCTCGCCGTCGTCCGGCGACCAGCGGTAGATGCGGTACTCGCGCAGATTGGTTGCGCCATCCGGCTTCGGCCAGGTCTTGCCGGCGCGGACCTTGGAGTTCCTGGGGAGCGTGAGTTCGACCATCTGTCTGCCTTCGCTCAGTAAACGCGCGCCTTGGGCGCGATCTTCTTCGGGTCGATGCCGCCATCGGACTGCGGCAACAGCGTTTCGGTGTGCACCGGACGATAGGTCAGCGTGACGTTGCCGGCCTCGTCGACCTTGGCCAGCGTGTGCTTGCGCCAGTTCTCGTCATCGCGCTTGGAGAAATCCTCGCGCGCGTGCGCGCCACGGCTCTCCTTGCGCGCCTCGGCGCCGTAGACCGTGGTGATGGCGTTGGCCATGAGGTTCTCGAGTTCCAGCGTCTCGACCAGATCGGAGTTCCAGATCATCGAACGGTCGAAGACCTTGACGTCCGGCAGGTCCTTCCAGACTTCCGAGATGCGGCGGCAGCCGCTTTCCAGCGATTCCTGCGTGCGGAAGACGGCGGCGTCTTCCTGCATGGCGCGCTGCATCTTGTCGCGAATGACGGCCGTCGGCTGGCTGCCATTGGCGTGGCGCAGGCGGTCGAAGCGGGTCATGATCTTCTCGACCGAGGCCGCGTTGATGTCCGGGATCGGCGCGTCGCGGTCGACCACCTGGCCGGCGCGGATGGCGGCGGCGCGACCGAACACGACGAGGTCGATCAGCGAGTTGGAGCCGAGGCGGTTGGCGCCGTGCACCGAGGCGCAGCCGGCCTCGCCGACGGCCATCAGACCGGGCGATACGCGGTCGGGACTGTCGGCGGTCGGGTTCAGCACCTCGCCCCAGTAGTTCGTCGGCACGCCGCCCATGTTGTAGTGCACGGTCGGCGACACCGGGATCGGCTCCTTGGTCAGGTCGACGCCGGCGAAGATCTTGGCGCTCTCCGAAATGCCGGGCAGGCGCTCGTGCAGCACCGCCGGGTCGAGATGGTCGAGGTGCAGGAAGATGTGGTCCTTGTTCTTGCCGACGCCGCGCCCTTCGCGCACTTCCAGCGTCATGCAGCGCGAGACGACGTCGCGGCTGGCGAGGTCCTTCGCCGACGGCGCATAGCGCTCCATGAAGCGCTCGCCCTCGGAGTTGACGAGATAGCCGCCCTCGCCGCGCGCGCCTTCGGTGATGAGGCAGCCGGCGCCGTAGATGCCGGTCGGGTGGAACTGCACGAACTCCATGTCCTGCAGCGCGAAGCCGGCCCGCGCGGCCATGCCGCCGCCATCACCGGTGCAGGTGTGCGCCGAGGTGGCCGTCAGATAGGCGCGGCCATAGCCGCCGGTCGCCAGCACCACCATCTTCGCCGAGAAGCGGTGGATGGTGCCGTCGTCGAGGTTCCAGGCGACGACGCCGGTGCAGGTGCCGTCCGGCTCCATGATCAGGTCGAGCGCGAAATACTCGACGAAGAACTGCGCGGAGTGGCGCAGCGACTGGCCGTAGAGCGTGTGCAGGATGGCGTGGCCGGTGCGGTCGGCGGCGGCGCAGGTGCGCTGCACCGGCGGGCCGTCGCCGAATTCGGTCATGTGGCCGCCGAACGGGCGCTGGTAGATCTTGCCGGCCTCGGTGCGGCTGAACGGCACGCCGTAGTGCTCCAGCTCGTAGACCGCGGCCGGCGCCTGCCGCACCATGTATTCCATGGCGTCGACGTCACCCAGCCAGTCCGAGCCCTTGACGGTGTCGTAGAGGTGCCACTGCCAGTTGTCGGGACCCATGTTGGAGAGCGAGGCGGCGATGCCGCCCTGTGCCGCAACAGTGTGCGAGCGGGTGGGGAACACCTTGGTGATGCAGGCGGTCTTCAGGCCCTGCTCGGCCATGCCGAGCGTGGCGCGCAGACCGGCGCCGCCGGCGCCGACGACGACCACGTCGAACTTGTGGTCCACATAGGTGTAGGCCTTGCCGTTCACGCCCGGGGCCGATGCAGATTGAGCCACGCGGTCAGCCTCCGAAAGCCAGCTTGAGCAGAGAGAAGATCGTCACCGCCCCGACGGCGATGCAGAAGAAGGTGTTGAGCACGAGGATGACGATCTTGAGCAGTTCGCCATGCACGTAGTCCTCGACGATGATCTGCATGCCGAGGCGCATGTGGTAGAGCACCGAAATCAGCGCCAGGATCAGCGGCAGCGCCACGAAGGGGCTGGAAAGCGTGGCGCGTGCCTCCTCGTAGGAGGCGCCGGACAGTGCCACGACGAGGCCGATGAAGAACAGAATGAGCGGGACGTTGGCGATGGCCGTCAGGCGCTGGCGCCAGAAATGATCGGTGCCTTCCCTGGCGGAGCCGAGGCCGCGGACGCGCGCCAGCGGTGTGCGCATGTCACCCATCAGAGGCCTCCCCGCACGAAATAGCCGATCACCCAGATGGCGATGGTCAGCGTGATCGACAGGACGAGCGTCATCTTTGCGAACAGCGTGGAGGTGTGCTTCGCCATGCCGATGCCGGTGTCCCAGATCAGGTGTCGGATACCGCCGATCATGTGGTGCACGAGCGCCCAGGTGTAGCCGAGCAGGACGAGGCGGCCGATCCAGGTGCCGAAGATCCACTGCGCGCAGTCATAGAGAGCCGGAGAGGCGGCGGCGGCAGCCAGCCAGAAGGCGACGAGCAGCGTGCCGAAATAGAGCGCACCGCCGGTGATGCGATGCACGATCGACATGACGACGGCGAAGGGGAAGCGGTAGATGGTCAGGTGTGGCGAAAGTGGTCTCGCCCGGGTGGCTGTCGGCTTGCTCATGGCTCCCCCAGTTCGGCGGCCGGGTCAGCAATCGGGAAAACGGCAAGGAATTCCTTCACAGCGGCATCGGCCGGGAGGTTCTTAGTGCCGATCTCGCAGCGCGTCAAAGCCAGAAAAGGCCATCGGAGGCCACGGCTTAAGCGTCGAATCGATTTTATCCCGGGCGCCCGATCCGCGGGCCTCCGGTCACGCTGCGGAAGGCCACCTCAGCGCGTGCACACCAGCGGCGACATGTTGCCGTGCATGACGAGGGCATCGCTGCCCTCGATGACCACCGCGTTCGGCCCGTCGCCGAAGCGGTTCTGCTGTCCCGCCGGGTTGGCCGGATAGACAATCGTGCTTCCGTCGGCCTCAAGCAGGCGGATCGAGCCGCCGAGATTCTCGATGGTGATGTTGCCGCCATCGGCGCAGGAATAGGTGGCGGTGCGCGGCTGCGACGGGCCGGGATCGAGCGGCGTCGCCACCTTGTCGCTGGAAGCGCAGCCGGCAAGCGCAACACCAGCGGCAAAAAGACAGAACACGGCTGGCCACGACGCAGTACGGATCATGGCGCGCACGCTAGCCGCAACATTGTGGCGAGATCAACGCGGCATCGGCCCGTACCGCAGCGGCAGCGGCGCCGTGTCCGGGGCGCAAAAGAATTCTCCAATTGTGGCAAAGGAATCGCCCGTCCTGCCTAGGCGTCGGCTGAACCCTTGTGCGGCACGGCCTGGCGCGGCCATGGTTTTTTCCCAATCGCACGGCTATTTTGTTGCCGCTGCGACAGGTGGTGGATCATGACCAGATCGAAAAAGCTGTTGGGATATGCCGCGCTGAGCGCGGCGACATTCCTGTGTACCGCTGGCATCGCCGTGGCCGAAACGCGCGTGGCGCTCGTCATCGGCAACGCCGCTTACGAGAAGCTCTCGCCGCTCAGCAACCCGGTGATCGACGCCGAGCGCATGGCGCAGATGCTGGCGGCGAACGGGTTCGATGTGATGAGCTGCGACGGCGCCAAGCCGGGATGCTTCAACCTCGACCGCAGCGGCATGACCGATGCGCTGGAGGCCTTCGAGCTGAAGGCGCGCGGCGCCGACGTCGCCATGGTCTTCTATGCCGGGCACGGCATGCAGACGGCGAAGGGCAACGTGCTGGCGCCGGTCAACATGGAGCTGTCGTGCGACACGCTCGACCCGCTGAAGGCGACCATGCTCGACAACGTCATGGACGCGCTGTCGGACGCCAAGGACAAGATCATCATCATCGACGCCTGCCGCAACGACCCCTTCCAGGCGCAGCAATGCGCCCAGCGCGGCGGCCGCTCGCTCTCGTTTGGCTCCATCGCCGTGCCGGACAGCGACTCGCGCTTCCTGCTGATGAGCTCGACCAAGCCCGGCCAGTTCGCCGCTGACGGCCTGCCCGGCGCGCATTCACCCTTCGCCGAGAGCCTGTTCTACTGGATGGAACAGCAGCCGAACGCCTATTTCGACCAACTGCTCGACCGCGTCGCCAAGCGCGTGATCGAGCGCTCCACCGAAGCCAAGTTTACGCAGGTCCCGGAGGTGCTGATCCGCGGCGGTGCGCCGGAATCGTGCCTGTCGGGCGACTGCTCCACCGATCCCGAAGGCGCTGCGCTGCGCAACGAGGTGGCAGCGCTCAAGGTGGAGAACGAGCGCAGCCAGGAATACGAGGAAATCGTCACCACGATGCTGCGCAGCGCCGGCTACACCAGCCTGGAGGAACTGCCGGCGGACCAGCGCGATTCCTTCTTCAAGGGCATCGTCTCGGCCAGCCGCGCGCTTGGCGAGCGCAATGACAGCGCCGGCGAGCAGGCATTGGCGGCGCTGAAGCAGGGTGACGAGAACGCAGCCGCCGCGCTGTTCGAGCAGGAACTCGAAGAGCGCGCGAAAGGCGCGGCGAGCGAACTCACCAAGGCAGCCGAATCCGCACGGCACCTCGCCGCGCTGGCCTGGCCGAAGGACGTCGCCAAGGCGGCGAAGTATTTCGGCGAGGCGACGCGCTACGATCCCAACAACATCCAGACCTGGATGGACTACGCGCAGACATCGCAGGCCTCGGGCAACACCAGCGAGGCGTTGCGCGCCTATGGCGAGGCGACCCGGCTGGCGGCGCAGGACGGCACGGTATCGCAACGCATCTGGGCGACGCTCGGACAGGGCGACATCGTGCGTGCGCAAGGCAGGCTCGACCGCGCGCTGGAGCTCTACGTGTCCGCCAACGATCTGGCGCAGGAGAACTCCGCCGCGCTGCCGGGCGACCTCAATGCACGCCGCGAGATCTATGCCTCGCACCTGGTCATCGGCGACATCCAGATGGAGCAGGGCAAGCTTGACGCGAGCGCCAAGTCCTACGAGGACGGCCTTGCCATCATGCGCGAGGTGTCGGCAGCCAATCCGCAGGTCAGCGAATGGCAGCGCGACATCTCGATCACGCTGAACCGCATCGGCGACGTGCGTTCGCAGCAGGGCCGGCTTGCAGCTTCGCTGCAGGCCTATGAGGAAGGGCGGGACATCGTCGCGCGTCTCGTCGAGGCAGAGCCGAATGTCGTCGGCTGGCAGCGCGACCTGTCGATCAGCCATGAACGCATCGGCAACGCGCAGTTCGCCCGCGGCGATCTGGCGGCAGCCCTCGTGGCCTACCGGCAGAGCCTCGAGCTGCGCCAGGCAATCGCCGCGATGGACCCGACCAACAAGGAATGGCAGCGCGACCTGTCGTTCAGCTACGAGCGCCTGGCCGACGTGCGCATGGCGCAGGGTGGCCTGCAGGCGGCGCTGGAGTCGTATGAGGAGAGCCGAGCGATCCGCAAGAAGCTGGTCGAGGCCGATCCGGCCCACACCGGCTGGCAGCGCGACCTGGCCATGAGCAGCCAGCGCATCGGCGAGGCGCTGCGCCTGCTCGGCCGCCTATCGGAGGCGCAGGCCGAGTTCGAGTTCGCCAAGGAAACGGTGGCGCGGCTTGCCGCCAGCGATCCCGGCAACACGCTGTGGCAGCGCGATGTCGCCTACAGCGACACCAAGCTTGGCGAGATGTGGGGCGTGCTCGGCAATCCGACCGGAGCGCTGGAGTTCTATCGCTCGGCGCTGGCCGTCACCGAAAAGCTGGCCGCTTCCGACGTCACCAATGCCGGCCTGCAGCGCGAACTCGCCATCGCGTACAACCGCGTCGGCGACATGCTGAAGATCATTGCCGACAATATCGGTGCGCTGAAGTCGTTCGAGTCCGCCATGGAGATCTCGGCGCGCCTGTCCGCGTCCGATCCCGACAACACCGACTGGCAGCGCGACGTGTCGA
>JBFXFO010000164.1:0-8208 GCA_050178915.1 Rhizobiaceae bacterium
AGGTAGGCGATCACCTCTCCGGCTGTCGAAGCGGGCGAGAGAAGGATCGCGTCGGCCACCTATTTTTCCAGTCGCGCAAGCAGGGAAGAGGTGTCCCAGCGTTTTCCGCCCATTGCCTGAACATCCTTGTAGAACTGATCGACAAGGGCTGTGACCGGCAGCTTTGCACCGTTGCGGTCGGCTTCATCGAGCACGATGCCAAGGTCCTTGCGCATCCAGTCGACGGCAAAGCCGAAATCATACTTGCCGGCGTTCATGGTCTTGTGGCGATTCTCCATCTGCCAGGAGCCGGCGGCGCCCTTGGAGATCACTTCCACCACCTTCTCGATGTCGAGCCCGGCCTTCTTGCCGAAGTGGATGCCTTCGGCGAGACCCTGAACCAGCCCGGCGATGCAGATCTGGTTGATCATCTTGGTGAGCTGGCCGGCGCCGGCCGGTCCCATCAGGCCGACCATTCGGGCATAGGCGTCGATAACCGGTCGCGCGGTGTCAAAGGTCTTTTCGTCGCCGCCGACCATGACAGTCAGCACGCCGTTCTCGGCACCCGCCTGGCCGCCGGAGACGGGCGCATCGAGGAACCCGAAGCCGCCGCTTTCTGCCGCCTGCGCAAGCTCGCGCGCGACTTCCGCGGAGGCCGTGGTGTTGTCGATGAAGATCGCGCCCTTCTTCATCCCGGAGAATGCACCGTCCTTGCCCGTGGTGACGCTGCGCAGATCATCGTCGTTGCCGACGCAGGCAAAGACGAAATCCTGACCTTCCGCCGCCTTCGCCGGGGTGGCTGCTGCCTTGCCGCCAAACTCCGCGACCCATTTCTCGGCGCGCGCGGCCGTCCGGTTGTAGACGGTGACGTCGTGGCCGCCCTTCTTCCGCAGATGACCGGCCATGGGATAGCCCATGACGCCGAGACCGATGAATGCAACCGATGCCATGCGTTCCTCAAAGATGATTGCCCGCGTCAGCGGACCAGATGCCGTGTCAGGCGCCGCTCAATGCGCTCGACGATGTTGCGCAGCAGCTCGACGATCGCAAGGTAGATGATACCCGCCCAGATGTAGGTCTGGAAATCGAAGCTGCGCGAGTAGGCCAGCCGCGTCGTTCCCATCAGGTCGAGCACGGTGATCAGCGCCACGATAGCCGAGCCCTTGATCATCAGGATGATCTCGTTGCCGTAGGGACGCAGTGCGACGATCATCGCCTGCGGCAGGATGATCTTGCGCAGCGTCTGCAGCCTGTGCAGGCCAAGCGAGGCCGCGCCCTCCCACTGTCCCTTCGGCACGCTCTGGATCGCGCCGCGCAGGATCTCGGCCTGGTAGGCGGCCGTGTTGAGGGAGAATGCGATGATGGCGCAGTACCATTCGTCGCGGAACAGCCACCAGAGCCCGACGGATTCAAGCTCCAGCCGGAACGAGCCGGCCCCGTAGTAGACGAGGAAGGTCTGCGCCAGCAGCGGCGTGCCGCGGAAGAAGTAGACGTAGGCGTAGGTGACCGCGTTGGCCACGCGGTTCTTCGACATGCGGCCGTAGGCGATCGGCAGCGACAGCAGGGCGCCGATGACGATCGACACGCTGACGAGCAGCATGGTGACACCAAGCCCCTTCAGATAGGGCATCGCCCAGCGGTCGAAGAGCTCGGGGTTCCAGGCGGTGACCAGAAAGGCCAGCATGCCGATGCCGGCAAGCACCCAGAAGGCCATCGCGACGTAGCCGGCGATGCGCGTCCAGGTCAGCGGGCGGGGTACGACCGGCGGGCGCTCCACCGATGTTGTGACAGCGCTCATCGTGCGGCCTCGCGGCGGCCGACGGAGCGCTCGATCCGGTTGATGAAGACCGACGAGACGATCGCCAGCACGAGATAGATGAGGCAGGCGAGGCCGTAGAACAGGAACGCCTCCTTGCTGACGCGCGAGGCGATGTAGGTCTGGCGCAGCAGGTCGGAGAGGCCGATCGCCTGCACCAGCGCAGTGTCCTTCAGCAGGATCAGCCAGAGGTTGGAAAGGCCGGGGAGCGCGATGCGAACCAGTTGCGGCAGCACGACCAGCCGCATGGTCGTGCCATAGGAAAGACCGATCGAATACCCGCCCTCATACTGGCCTTTGGGAATGGCGCGGAAGGCGGAAAGGAACACCTCGCTGGCGTAGGAGGAGAACACCAGTCCGAGCGCCACCATGCCGGCGACAAAGCTGTTGACCTCGACCGTCGTGCCGGGGCTGACCAGCTGGACGACGGCCTGCAGAATGAGCGGTCCGCCAAAGAAGATGACGAACAAGGTCAGGAGTTCGGGCAGGCCGCGAAAGATGGTGGTGTAGATGTTGCCGGCGAGCCGCAGCATCGGCTCCTCGGACTGCTTCGCAAGGGCGACGAGAAAGCCGATCAGCAGTCCGAAGGGCAGGGTGGCGAGCGCCAGGCTGACGGTGACGAAGATGCCGTGCGCAATCTCGTCCAGCCAGCCCTCGGCCCCCCAGCTGATCAGCGTCCAATATCGTTCCATCGGGCGTTCCGGCTGGCGGGCTGGCGCGAATGCGAAAGCAGCGGCCCGGGGGGCCGCTGCTTCAGACGCACGTGCTACTCGGCGCCGTAGACGTCGATCTTGAAGTACTTGTCGTTGATTTCCTTGTACTTGCCGTTGGCGCGGATTGCCTTGATGGCGGCATTGAACTTGTCGACAAGGGCGGTCTCGCCCTTGCGGATCGCGATGCCGGCGCCGGGTCCGAAGATCTCGACCGGCTGCGGGTCGGGCAGGCCAAGCAGCTTGCAGCAGGCCCCTTCCGGAGAGTCGAGGAACGTCTGCAGCACGATCACGTCGTCCTCGACCGCGTCGAGGCGGCCGTTGGCGATGTCGAGCATGAACTCCTGGCTCGACGGATAACCCTTGATGGTCGAGTCCGTGTAGGTCTTCTCGGCGTAGTTGTAGTGCGTGGTCGAAGTGGCGACGCCGATGGTCTTGCCGGCGAACGCTTCCTTGGAGATGGCGGTCAGGTCGCTATCCTTCGGGACCACGACGGCCGACGGGGTGTTGTAATACTTGTCGGTGAAGTCGACCTTCTCCTTGCGCTCGTCGGTGATCGACATGGAGGCAATGATGGCGTCGAACTTGCCGGCCTGCAGTGCCGGAATGATGCCGTCCCAGTCCTGCGTGACGAATTCGCACTTGGCTTTCATCTCTTCGCAGAGCGCGTTGGCGATATCGATGTCGAAGCCGACCAACTGACCGTCGGTGGTCAGGTTGTTGAAGGGCGGGTAGGCGCCTTCGGTGCCGATCTTCAGGTTGAGGTCCTCGGCCTGTGCCGCGCCGATCATCGCCGCAACGGCAACGGTCGCAGCAAAAGCCAGACGCTTTGAATTACGCATGATGTCCCTCTTTTCTTGTTTCGCTGCCGCCAAAGGCAGCAGAGCCGGACGACTTTGCCGTCCGCCGGAGACGATATTCCCATTGTTTTCCGCGAAAAAGCAACCGTGTTCGCAGTTGCCTGAGCGTGACGCGCCTAGCTTTGCTTGAGGCCGAGCAAGGTTTCGACGAAGCCGGCTATCGCATCGATGTCGTCGAGCGAAAACACCGGAACACGCTCGCCGGTAATGGCATGGTCGGCTGCGACTGCCACGATTGCCGGATCGACCGCCGTGCGCGGCGCGGTGTCCTTGGCCGCAAGCCGGCGGACCTCGATCTTGCGATGCGCCTCGCGCTTGTAGCCCTCGACCAGCACGAGATCGCAGGGCGACAGGCGCGCCAGCACGGCGGCGAGCGGCGGCTCGTCCTCGCCGCGCAGCTCGTGCATCAGCGCCCAGCGCCTGTCGGACACGATCGCCACCTCGCGCGCGCCGGCGGTGCGGTGGCGGAAGGAATCGGTGCCGGGCTGGTCGATGTCGAAATCATGGTGCGCGTGCTTGACGGTGGAGACGGCATAACCGCGCCGCGTCAGCTCGCTGACCAGCCGTTCGGTCAGCGTCGTCTTGCCGGAGTTCTTCCAGCCGGTGATGCCGAGCACGTGCGGTGTGGCAACCACACGCCGCTCGGCTTCGGCGAGTTCGTGCGGCGTGTTGATGTTGAAGAAGGGGTCGAGCCCGTACTCGACGGGGAAATCGACATGCACATGCGGATGGCGCGCGACGTAGTCGATCACCCTGCGCCCACCCGTCTCGACATAAGCCTTGAGATCGTCGGCCAGCGCGAGCGGCCAGAGGCCGAAGGTCGGATGCGGCACTCCGGCTGTCGTCGCGAGCACGATCGTCCCGGGTGCGGCGGCTTCGGCCAGCCGCTCGGCCAGATTGGCAGGGAAGAACGGCGTGTCGCCGGCGACGCTCAGCAGAAGCCCGACGCCCGGAAGCGTTGCGGCCCATTGCATGCCGGTCAATATGCCGGCGAGCGGTCCCGGAAAGCCTTCGATGGTGTCAGCCACGACAGGCAGGCCGAACGAGGCGAGGCGCGCCGGCTCTCCGTTGGCGTTGATCGCCATCCGCCCGACCTGGGGTCCCAGCCTGTCCAGCACATGCGCAAGGATCGGCCGGCCGCCGAGTTGCTGCAGCGGCTTGTCGCCGCCGCCCATCCGCCGCCCCAGCCCTCCTGCGAGCACGATCGCCGCGATGTCGTTGCGCGCAGCCATCGGTCACCCGGCCCGTGTGTGGCGCATGATGTAGAACGTGCTCACTAGCGCCAGCAGCGCGGAAGCGAGCATCAGCGCCAGCATCGGATACGGACCGCTCTGCGGCGACAGTGCCGCGCCGGTGGCGAAAGACAGCACCGCGCCGCCGCCCATCTGCAGCGCGCCGCCCAGTCCCGATGCCGAGCCGGCGAGGTCGGGGCGAGCGCTGACGATGCCGGCATTGGCGTTGGGCAGCGTGATGCCGTTGCCGATACCGAGGAAGATCGAGGGGCCGAACAGCGCCAGCGGATGCGAGATGCCAACGGCAAACAGCGCCATGGCAAGGGCCAGCCCGGCGGCGGTGACGACATTGCCGGCAAACATCATGCGGTTGATGCCGGCGCGTGTCGACCAGCGGCCGGAGCAGAAATTGCCGAGGATGTAGCCGACCGAAACGATGGCGAAGTAACCGCCATAGGCGGATGGCGAAAGCCCGAGCATCTCGGTCGAGACGTAGGGTGCGCCGCCGACGAAGGCGAAAAACGCGCCGGACGTGAACGAGGCGGTCAGCGTGTAGCCCCAGAAGGTGCGCGAGCGCAGCAATCCGGGATAGGCGCGGAACTGCGCGCCGAAGCTGCTCGAAGGGTTATGGTTCGTCTCGCCGAGGTCGACGTAGATGGCCAGCAGTGCCACGACGCCGAAGGCGAGCGTCAGCACGAAGGTCGACTGCCAGCCATATGCCTCGTCGAGGAAGCCGCCGATGACCGGTGCGATCATCGGCGCCAGCGCCATGCCCATGGTCACGTAGCCGATCTTGCTGGCAGCCTCGGTCGGCCCGACCGTGTCGCGCACGATGGCGCGCGAAAGCACGATGCCGGCAGCGGAGAACGCCTGCAGCAGGCGGCAGCCGAGCAGCACCCAGACGTTCGGCGCGTAGATCGCGGCGATCGTGCCCAGCATGAACACGGTGAAGCACCCCAGCATGACCGGCCGGCGGCCAAGCCGGTCGGAGGCCGGGCCGATCAGCACCTGCAACATGGCGGTGGCGGCGAGGTAGAGTGTCACCGCAAGCTGGACGATGGCGTAGTCGGTCTCGAAATGCAGGGCCATGCCCGGCAGTGACGGCAGGAACACGTTCAGCGTCAGGGCCGAAGTGGCCGTCGCCAGCACCAGCGTGACGATCTGCGGCGGTGACGCCCGGTCGAAGAGGCGGTTGGACATGTCAGAGCCCGTCCGGCGCCATCGACTGCTCGGTCGTCTCGGCGACGATCCTGCGGCGTCCGACGAACTGCTCGCGATAGAGCGTGTAGATGCCGGAGGCGACGATCAGTGCCGCGCCGATATACATCGGCACGTCCGGAACGTCGTTGAAGACGAGGTAGCCGAGCAGCAGCGCCCACAGCAGGGCGGTATAGCGAAAGGGCGCGATGAAGGAGATCTCGCCCACCCGCATGGCCATGATGATGCCCTGGTAGCCGACGAGGAGCATGCAGGCAGCCGCGGCCAGCATGCCGACATTGGAGGCGGTCAGCGGAGACCAGCCGCCCAACGGCTGGAACAGCACCAGGCCGCACAGCGTCACTGCAATCGCCGTGCCGGACGAGACGACCAGCGACGGTATCTCGGGGGGTATCTGTTTCGTAGCAAGGTCGCGCACCGTACAGCAGACGACGCAGAGAAGTGCCAGCAACGAGTATGAGCTGAAGCCTTCGAAGCCGGGCCGCACCACCACCATCACACCGGCGAACCCGACCACGATGGCGAGCCAACGCCGCCAGCCGACCTGCTCGCCATAGACAAGCGCGGCGCCCATGGTGACCGCCAGCGGCAGCGCCTGCAGCACGGCGGAAACGTTGGCGATCGGCAGGTGCGCCAGCGCGAGCAGGAAGCACACGGTCGCGGACGCCTCGCCGACGATCCGCAGGCCGAACATGGGATGGAACTTCAGGTTCCGGCGCTTCAGCGCGCCATGGTACCACGCCAGCGCGATCACCAGCAGCGACGCGAACACGCCACGCACCAGCATCACCTGGCCCATGTTCATCGACGCGGAAGCGGACTTCGCCAGGATATCGTTCACTGTGAAGCCGGCCATCGAGACCGCCATCAGGAGGGCGCCTTGCATGTTGGGCGAAAGAGCCAACGGGAGAACCTTGTTGCCGGGCGGATGTAGCATCGGCAAGGGATTCGGCAACGACAATCGACTGGACCAACCAGTCCGGGAGCAGACGGCTATGGCCCGCCGAGGCTTCCGGCGATTTCTCCCGAGGCGTGGTCGTAGCGCGCGTGCTGCGCCTTCGGATACTTGATGAGCACGACGTGGATGACGTTGTCGGCGCCGAACTCGAAGCGCTGATAGAAGATCAGCCCATCCTGGAAGCCGGAGACGACAGCCCAACCCTTGCCGACCTTGCGGTAGGTTATCTCGACCCCCGGCGTGGCCCCGACCTCGTCGGCCAGTCCGGCCGGGTCGAGGTCCCGCACATTGTTGGTGCCGTAGACGGCAAGGCTGGCGCCGTCGGGTGAAGTCCACGTCATCCCGTCGCCATTGTCGGGTGGCCGCAGCCGCGTGTCGAACAACTCTGCCGGGAAGGTGACCGTCGTGCCGAACCGCTCGTTCACGTAGGTCAGGGAATCGGCGTGCGCCGGGGCGGCGACCAGCAGCGCCAGGACGGCGGCGTGAAGGGCGGCCAGTCGGCGCATCCGCAGCATCAGCCGCCGGTGACGCTCATGTGGCGCGATACGGCCGGCCGGCGCGTCTGCCGGTCGATGACGAAGTCGTGTCCCTTGGGCTTGCGGCCGATCGCTTCGTCGATGGCGCGCGAGACGAGTTCGTCGCCTTCCGAAGCGCGCAGCGGCGTGCGCAGGTCGGCGGCGTCTTCCTGGCCGAGGCACATGTAGAGCGTGCCGGTGCAGGTCAGGCGCACACGGTTGCAGCTTTCGCAGAAATTGTGGGTCATCGGCGTGATGAAGCCTAGTCTCCCGCCAGTCTCCGCCACCTGCACGTAACGGGCGGGGCCCCCGGTCTTGTACGGAATGTCGGCAAGTGTGAACTGGCGCTCGAGACTGGCGCGAAGAAGCGACAAGGGCAGATACTGGTCGGTCCGGTCAGCCTCGATCTCGCCCATCGGCATGGTCTCGATCAGCGTCAGGTCCATGCCGCGGCCGTGCGCCCAACGCATGAGCTCTGGAATCTCGGCGTCGTTGAAGCCCTTCAGCGCGACAGCGTTGAGCTTGACCTTGAGGCCAGCGGCCTGCGCCGCGTCGATGCCGGCGAGCACTTTCGACAGGTCGCCCCAGCGCGTCACGGCGCGGAACTTCTCTTGATCGAGCGTGTCGAGCGACACGTTGATGCGGCGGACCCCGCAATCGGCGAGTTCGGCGGCGAAGCGAGCCAGCTGCGAACCATTGGTGGTAAGCGTCAGCTCCTCCAGTGCGCCGGACTGCAGGTGCCGAGACAACTGGCGCACCAGATGCATGATGTTCTTGCGCACCAGCGGTTCGCCGCCGGTGAGGCGCAGCTTGCGAACGCCCTTGTCGATAAAGACCGAGCAGAGACGCTCCAGTTCCTCCAGCGAAAGCAGGTCGCGCTTGGGCAGGAAGGTCATGTCTTCCGCCATGCAGTAGGTGCA
>JBFXFO010000165.1:0-7956 GCA_050178915.1 Rhizobiaceae bacterium
AGCCATCAACGCCATTGTCCACGGCCATCGGGCGGATGCGGCAGTTGCCGGCGCGCAGATCGTCGCCGAACCAGGTCGCCACCAGTGCCACATGTTCAAGGTTGGGGCATACCGCCTGCAATTCGTCGAGCGAGGCTTCGATGTCGGTGCCGGCATGCAGCACGTGGCGGTTCAGCGCGACATCGGCGCCGGGCTGCAGCTGACGGGTCTGCAGACGCGGCGACAGGCCCACCTCGGTCGAGCCGGGAATGAGGGTCATCGCCCGCACCGAGCGCGCGACGCTCCCGACGGCGCGAACGATCTCGAACTCGAACTGCGGCAGGCGGTTGCCATAGTCGGCGAGCGGGAAGCGCTCGATCACCACATAGGCCGTGCCACGATAGGCCGGCGCGTTGCCGCTGCCCTGCTTGGTCGAGAGCAGCGGATCGACCGCCTGGCTTTCGCTGCCCGCGTGCACGCGGATCTCGAACAGGCTGCGGTCGAGCTCGCGCCCGTCCACCCATATCCGGCGCACGCACGAGATTTCTCCCTCGGCCACGGCGAAGGCAGCATTGGCGAAGTAGCTGTATTCGGTAACGCGCGGCCCGCCCTTCGAACCCTGTCGGCGTGTCGTGCTCACCTCTTCGAAGCGTGTTGCCCAGATCAGCGTGCCGCCCAGCCGCACTGTCCCGTAGACACGCGGCAGCGAGGCACCCTCCTCCGCCGTGAACGGCCGCGCGCTGGTCAGGCGCGGACCTTCGTCGTGGCGCGTGCTGATCAGCAGCGCGCGGTCGATGGCATAGCCGGCGAGCGCGCCGGCGGCCTTGCCCACGGCCAGACCGACCGGGCCGAGCATGCCGCCCAGAAAGGCACCCGCCAACTGCAGGACGATCGTTGCCATGGAGGCTCTCGTTGAGGATCTCAGGTGGCGTGCGCGAACGCGAAGACGCCGGCGATCTTGCGCCGCCAGTGCGGAACCAGCGCGGATTCGACCACGGCGCTGCCGCTGTAGGCGTGCACGAAGCTTTCCGGCCCGGTCAGGATGCCGGCGTGCTTGGCCGGCAGTTCGGGTCGCCAGCGAAAGACGATCAGGTCGCCCGCCAGCATCGAGCCTGCCGGCCGCGTTCGGCAGTGACGTCCTGCCGCGTCGAGCAGCAGATCGCGGCCGCCGGATTCGGCCCAGTCGGGCGCATACGGTCCCGGCTGCTCGGGCTCGCGCCCCAGCACCGCACGGTACACGCCGCGGACCAGCCCCAGGCAGTCGCAGCCGACGCCCTTCGTCGCGCCCTGATGACGATAGGGCGTGCCGATCCAGGCGCGCGCCTCGGCCATGATCGCCTGGCGCAGCATCACCTCTTCGTCGCTCACGGGACCAGCGGGCTCCCGTCGAAGATCACGCCGTCGGTGACATAGCCATAGGCTGCGTCGTTACCCGGCAAATGCGGGAAGCCGCGAAAATTGAGCGGGTTGGCGAACTTCGCCTTGCAGGTGGCAAAGCTCTTGTCGCAGCCGACCGTGACGGCGAAGGCGTCGCCCGGCGCAGGCGCAGCACCGGAATCCGGCCAGAGCGTCAGCGTTACTCCCGACGCGTCGGCGAGGTGATCGAGCACACGCACCTTGCGACCTGCATTCGCGCCGCTCGTGTAGGTGAGCACGCCGCCGGAGAACCAGGCAGATGCGTAACTGCCGATACCGGCCACGGTCAGCAGTTCCGCCGACAGCGCGCTCGCAACCGTTCCCTCTCCCCGAAACGAAACGTGCTCGATGTTCACGCCGCAGCGCGCATCGCCCACCTCGGCGTCGCAGGTGCGCCTGACATAACGCCCGTTCACGCGGTCGAGCGTGTGCACCAGGCTTTCCAGTTCCGCCGTGAAGCGGCCGTCGGCGCGCGTGATCCTGCCGATCGTCGCCTTGCGGATCATCGCCGCCTGTTCAGGTGCGCGCCAGTTCACAAGCCAGGTCTCGACACTCGCTCCGTCATAGAGGCCGGCGACGATCTCTTCTTCCTTCAGCTCTACCGCCGACAGCGCACCCTCGATGTCGACGGTGTCGACGCCAAGTCCGAGCGAGTCGCGCGCCTCGCTGGCGCTGAACCCGCTCTGCGGCTTGCAGTCGGTCCCTCCCACACTGAGCGGCCGGTCATGGTCGGTGAAGCCGAACACGGTTGCATCGACGCGTATCAGCCGCCAGGCATGACAGATCGAGGTCGCCTCGCCGCCCAGGTGAGCGATCAGTGCCGGCGGGTACGTCGTCACAGCGTCACCTCGACCAGCGGGATGGACGGGATCTGCCCGGCGCGGAAGCCGCTGAGGCTCACCGACAGATGTTCGATATCGAAGCGCACCGGCACGTCGAACTCGAAGCCGGCCGTCACGTTTGCTCCCTCTGCTGGCGCCTCGCCCGGCTCGAACACGATCTCGCCAGTGTCGGAATCGACGTTGAAATCCGCACCGGCGATGCGCTCGAAACCGTCCACCGCCACGCGCACCGTCTCGGACAGCGGCTTCACGATGCCGCGCTGATAGGCGTCGTCGCCATCGCCATAGGTTTTCAGCAGCGCGAAACGCAGCCGGATCGCGTCGCCCGCGCCGATCTCCTGGTCGAGCGGATCGACGGCATCTGCCGGCCGGCATGATTTCATGTCGAATGGATCGCGGAAGCGGAACGCATGCAGCGAGCCGCGCCGCGCCTCGAAGAAGGCGATCACCTCATGCAAATCGTCGAGCGAGCGAAGGCCCGTGCCGGCATCATACCGCCGCCTCGAATGCGCGAAGCGCGTGTTGCGCCGCTCGCGGCCCGACGTCATCTGCACGATCTCGTTGCGCCGTTCCGGTCCGCCGGTGGCGCCGAACGAAATGGCGACGGGAAAGCGAACGTCGTGGAAGCTGGTGAAGTCGCTCATCCTCGCCTCACATCGTCCGTGCGCCACGCGAAACGGCGCGCGCCAGCATGCCGGTGATCTGCGCCTCAGATTTGCGGAACGACGCGGCGTCGGGCGAGCTGACGTTGAACACCACGCTTACGCCGCCACCCGCACCTCCTGCCGAAGCGACACCCAGCCGGCCGTCGGCGGAGCGCTGCAGCGGCAGGATCGCTTCCGCGCCTGCCTCGCCCATCAGGCCGAGCCCGCGCGCCATTGGAAACAGCGTCGGACCAGACACCACGCCGCCGCTCGCAAAGGGCGTGACGCCGGGCACGCCTCCCCTGGCAAAGGGCAGCAGGCCGGTGAGGCCCTGCAACAGCGCTGGCGCTCCGGGCACCAGCTTCCCGAGCGGTGCAAGCCCCTGTGCCAGGGCCATGTCGGCAAGCTTCAGGCCGACACCTCGCAGCACATCCTCCAGTTCACGTCCGCCGACTGTCGCGCTGCGCAGCGCTCCGAGCATCTGCGTGCCGAACCGCGCAGCCAGCTTCTCCAGATCCTTGAGCGAATCCTCGAAGGCGTCGGTGTCGACCTTCACCGCGACCGTGCCGGTCTCAGCCATGCCTCGCGTCCTTCTTTGTCGTATCGGGGAAGGCGCGCATCAGCGCCGCCAGTTCGCTACGGGCTGGCGGTGGGTGGCCTTTCGGTGCCGACAGCCCGAACGCGGCTTCCAGTTCCCGCGGCGTCATCGACCAGAAGGCGTGCGATGAGAGCCTGAGCAGGCCGAAGCCGCCAGCCATCAACGCTGCCCAGGGAAAGTCTTCCGGTCCGCGCGCCGCGGCGCTCAAGGGTTTGGCGGTTGCGCCCCGTCGCCCTGCGCGAAGGTTGCCGTCAGCAATTCGGCGACGAGCGTCGCGAAGCCTGCCACCCCTCCCGCGCACTGCATCCGCGCGACGGCTTCGTCGGCGATCGCCATGCCGCCGCCGCGCAGCGCCGCGCCGGTGATGCGGATCAGATCGGTCGCCGAAAGCTTGCCGGAGGCGAAGCGCGACACCAGCGCAGCGAGGTCGCCGGCCTCGTAGGCCCCCTCCAGTTCGGCCAGCGCGCCAAGTGTCAGGCAAAGCCGATATGGCGCGCCGTCGAGTTCGGCGATTACCTCGCCACGGTAACGGTTGGGGTTCATGGCGCGGCCGTGAAGCTGAGCGCGCCGGCCGATTCCAGCGCGATCTCGAACGCCACCTCGCCGTCATGCACGCCGCTGTATTCAAGCGCGGTGATCTGGAACGGCCCCTCGATCGTTCCGAAACCCGGGACCACCAGCTGCCAGGCCGGGATCTCGCCGGCAAAGAAGCGCGTGCGGATGTCGGCGTCCGACTGCGCATCCTTGAAGATGCCGGAGCCGCTCACCGACGCCCGCTGCACGCCGCTTCCGGCAAGCAGCTCGCGCCAGCGTCCGCTGGAGTCGGCGTCGGTGATGTCGACCGTCTCGCTGTTCAGCGCCAGGCGTTTGCTGCGCAGGCCGGCGACCGTCGCGAAGACGCTGCCGGAATACAGCTTCAGGAGAAGGTCCTTGCCCTTCTGTGCGGCCATGGTTGGCTCCTTGTTTGAGTGCGGCAGGCGGCAGCCGGTCGAGACGACAAAGGGCGCCGCAGCGCCCTTGGCTCACTGCCAAGCAGTAACGAGCTCGAACTGCAGCCCGATCGTCTGCTGCCTAGTTCTCCTCGACCACGGCCCGGAATCTCGCCAGGCCGTGATAGAGGGAGAGGTCGTCGTCGTGCCTGGCCTCGGCGAATTCCTGCCGCAGGTTGACGAGGTCATGGTCGTCGAGCGCGAGCTGTTGCCCGTCCAGCAGGTGCTGCACGCGGCCGAGCAGGTCGAGCGTTTCCTTCTTGCCCTTGGCCTTCGACCACACATGCAGCGTCAGCAGCTGCTCGCAGCCGCGTTCCGTCCCCGTGCTCCAGTCGAACAGGCTGGTGCGCCCGAAGGTGATGTAGGGAAACGCCGCGCTCGGGGGTGCGTGGTCGTAGACGCGCTGACCGCCCAGAAGGCCGGTCAGCGTCGCGTCGCCGGTCAGAGTGGCGAAGATCGCCTTCTGCAGATCAACGGCCGGCGTCATCATCGCGAGCCTCCTCGTCCGCCTCGCCCGCATCCGCAAGCGCCAGTCGTCGCTTGCGATCGCCCGGAGTGGCGCGACCGTAGCCGGCCTCAAGCTCGTCCGCCAGCCGGTGTGCCTCGGCACGCAGGCCGCGCAGCAGACCGTCGAGCGTCAGTTCCATGCTCAGCTTCACGGCAGTCTCTCCCGCGCGCGGCATTCAAGATAGCGGCCGGTCTCGTCAGGGTCGTGAACGGTCACGATCTCGTAGACCCGCGTCCCTTCGCGAAAACGCATGCCGGCGCTCACGCCGGTGCGCGTGCGCAGGCGCACGCGATGCGTGACGCTCTCGACCTCCTGGTCGGCGCTGACAGTGCTCGTCGCGGCGAGCGGCGTGAGTTCGGCGAAGACGGTGGCGAGCATCGTCCAGCTTTCGGCGAAGCCGCCGGCGCCGTCGGGCGTGCGCACCTGCTGTTCGAGATCGAGCGCGCGCCTGAACCGCCCGGGATCCAGCGACAGCGCGCACATCAGAGCCGCCTCAGTCTGTAGCCGGCGAGCAGGCGTTCGTAGCCGGCAGGATAGGAGAGCGGATGCTGCTCCGGCTCGGCATGGCCGCGAAACTCGTACCAGTGCGCCACCAGCACCAGGATGGCGCGGCGGAGCAGATCGGGAACGTCGGTGCCCGCCTCGCCGAACCCGGCGACGAAGTCGATTTCGATGCCGTTCAGCACCCTATGCGTCTCCGGCCTGGCGGAAAAATGCAGCCGCGCCGGCCGCGACTGGCCGTCGACAAGATAGTCGTCGGGCGGCAGCAGCGCCGCTTCGCCATCGGCGCCATAGACGGTCACCGACAGGATCTCGCGAACAGGATGGCGCAGCAGCGCCACCGTGTCCGCTGCCGGCCAGCCGTCCAGCGCCAGCCGCCAGCTCTGCTCGATCAGCGCCACGCCCGTCGAGCGCTCGACCTCGTCGCGCGCGGCGCGGATCAGCCCCTCGAGCAGCACATCCTCGCTGGCGTGGCTCAGGCGCAGATGCTCCTTCACGGCGGCGAGCGTCACCGGCTCGGCCGCTGGGTCGACGGTTCTGAACAGGGTCATCGGATCATCCAGATTGAGACGGTCGCGGCCCCGGCTGGGGGTGAAAGCCAGGGCCGCGTTTCGGACGGCAGGGCTAAGAGGGGCGCAGGAGACGACGCCCCCGCCCGCTTACGCCGTGCCGAACTTGAGCAGCTTGATGGCGTTGAAGTCCTGCACGCCGCCGCCGACACGCTTGGTCGTGTAGAACAGCACATAGGGCTTGGCGGAATACGGATCGCGCAGCACCCGAACGCCGGTGCGGTCGACCACGAGGTAACCGCGCTGGAAATCGCCGAAGGCAATCGGCGACGTGTCGGCCGCCGCGTCGGGCATGTCTTCCGCCTCGACCACCTGGAAGCCCATCAGCATGGCGCGCTGGCCGGGTGCCGCCGGCGGCTGCCACAGATAGTTGCCGTCGGCGTCCTTCAGCTTGCGCACCGTCGCCTGCGTCTTGCGGTTCATCACCCAGGACGCGTTCTGGCGGTAGCCGGCTTTCAGCGCGTAAACGGTGTCGATCAGCTTGTCCGACGGGTTGGACGCAGGCAGAGCGCCGGACACGCCGGTCACGATGTAGCCGATCTTGTCCCAGGCCCAACTGCCTTCCGCGACCTGGTCGTAGTCGAGGAAGCCGCGCGGCTTGTTGGTGCCGTTGCCGGTGACGAACGCCGTGCCTTCCTGTTCAGCGAAGGCCGCCTCGATCTCTGCGGCGATCCACTGGTCGAGATCGACAGCGGCATCCTCGAGCAGCGTCGGGGTGGCCGCCGGCATGGCGTAGAGCTCCGTTGTCGGGAACTGCAGCTCGGCCAGCGTCGGCGAGTTGGTCTTCGGCCGCGCCGCCGTCTCGCCCACCCAGCCGGTCGCCGGCCCGGTCACGGCAAACGGCTTCTTCAGCACCGCCGACGAGACCTGCCGCACCGAGGCGATCGAGCGGATCGGCGAGATGTTCGCCAGGCGGCGGCCGATCTCGGTCTCCACCTCCGCCGGCACCAGATAGCCGCCGTCGGGGGAGGAGCCGTAGGACATGTCCTTCTGCTCCAGCGCGCGCAGCTGGCGTTCGTCGCCGGAGCGCACATAGGCGTCAAAGGCCTGCTTGTGCTCGCTGGCGGCGAGCGGCTGCTGTCCGTCGATCGCCGGCCGCGCACGCTTCAGGGCCAGCCGGTCGATGGCGCGCTTCTGCTCGTCCATGGCGCGGGAGATGCGGTCGACCTTCTCCGTCGTGATCACGTCGGCGCTCATGCGCCGCTCGATCTCGCCGAGGCGCCGGTCGTTGTTCTCCTTAAAGCTCTCGAACGACGCCATCAGCTCGTCGAACGCGTCGGGAAGTCCGGCGACCGACTTGGTCTCCGCTGCAAGATTGGTGTCTGTCATCGTCAGTGTCCTTGATTGGTTGAGGTCCTGATCGCCGCGGCGGCGCGGCGCATCATGCCGGCCAGACCTTCGGGCGTGTTCCGCGCGGCGTCCCGCTCGCGGGTGAGTTCGGCGAAGCCCCTGGCGATCACGGTCCTCGCCTCGCCGCGCGTCAGCCCCGCATCCCGCGTGAGCCAGCGTTCGAATTCGCGTGTGGTGGGGAGGTGCGCCGCCTTGACGCTCTCGACGCGGGCGCCGGGCAGCATCGGAAAGGTCACCACCGAGATCTCCCACAGATCGGCCTCGATGATGCGGCGCACGCCGCTGCCGGCATCCTTGCGGCTGCGCACGGCGCGAAAGCCGATCGACAGCCCGTCGAGCGCGCCGCCGCGCATCAGGCTCAGCACCTCGCGCGCCCTGGCCACCCCGCCGGCGAGCCGGCCGCGCACGAACAGGCCCCGCTCATCCTCGCGGATGTCTGTCCAGGTGCCGATCGGCTCGTTCGGATCATGCTGGAACAGCATGCGGATGCCGCTCGCGCCGCGCTCCTTCAGCGAGCGCGCGAACGCGCCGCGCTCGACCACGTCACGGCCGAGATCGAC
>JBFXFO010000166.1:0-7936 GCA_050178915.1 Rhizobiaceae bacterium
CGATGCGCTGCGCCTCGACGGTCGCCAGGCGGTCCTTGGTCTGGCCGACGAATTCGGGCTCCCGGATGAAGACGGACAGCATGCCCGCCGCCGAGATCATGACGTCTTCCGAGGTCACGATGCCGGCGCGCTTGTTGCCTGTGAGTTCCGCGTAGGCCTTGAGGCCGCGCGTCAGCGCGTTGCGGAAGCCGGCTTCGTGCGTGCCGCCTTCGCCGGTCGGGATGGTGTTGCAGTACGAGTTGACGAAGCCGTCGCCGCCATACCACGTCACCGCCCACTCGACCGAGCCGTGGCCAGACTGCTTCTCGCTCTTGCCCGCGAAGACCTCGCGCGTCACCTGCATCTCGCTGCCGAGCTGCGCGCCGAGATAGTCCTTCAGGCCGCCGGGGAAATGAAACACCGCCTTGGCCGGCGTCGTGTCCTTTTCCTTGATCAGCGACGGGTCGCAGGACCAGCGGATTTCGACGCCGCCGAACAGGTAGGCCTTCGAGCGCGCCATGCGGTACAGCCGCGCCGGCTCGAACGCCGCACCCTTGCCGAAGATCTCGCCATCGGGATGAAAGCGCGTGCGCGTGCCACGGCGGTTGTGGACTTCGCCCAACTGCTCCAGCGGGCCGAGCGGCTTGCCACGCGAAAAACGCTGCCGGTAGAGCTGCCGGCCGCGCGCAACCTCGACCTCGCAATGGTCCGACAGAGCGTTGACGACGGAGACGCCGACGCCATGCAGGCCGCCCGACGTCTCATAGACCTTCGAGTCGAACTTTCCGCCCGAATGCAGCGTGGTCATGATGACCTCAAGCGCCGATTTGTTCTTGAACTTCGGATGCGGGTCGACCGGGATACCCCGGCCATTGTCGGTTACGGTCAGGAAGCCGTCGGCACCCAGCTCGATGTCGATGAAGGTGGCATGGCCGGCCACCGCCTCGTCCATCGAGTTGTCGATGACCTCGGCAAAGAGGTGGTGCAGCGCCTTCTCGTCCGTGCCGCCGATATACATGCCCGGACGGCGGCGGACGGGCTCCAGCCCCTCCAGAACCTCGATGTCGGCGGCCGAATAGCCTTCGCTGCTATCCTTGGCGGCGGCAGGCTTCTTGGCGGCGGCGCGCACCAGCGGGTCCGCCGCGCGCTGGGCGGCCCGCGCCGTGCCGGCCGGCTTGTCGAAACTGCCGAAGAGATCGTTGCTGTCGTCCATGGGGGATGTCCGCCGAATCGTCTGCCATTCTGCCATGCGACGGGTTCTCGCGCGACAGGAGTTCCCGTTCCGTTCAATCGTGATGCAGGGTTTGGGGAAACGCGCATGTCGATAAGCACGACTGCCGCGTTCGGTCAAATTTGCGCTATTTCCCTGCCGGTTTGTTCAAGCTTGGCGCGTTAGCTTCCCCTCAAATAGCGACAATTGGGCCGTGGGGGCTGGACACGTGAATCGTAGAGCGATCACCATGATCGGGATTGCCGCCGTTTTCGGGGCGGTAGCGATCTTCGTCGCCGACGTGTGGCTGAAGAACCAGGCGAATGCGCGCAGCCAGGAGGTCGTTCGCGAGGTCAAGATCGAGCCGGCCGCGCCGGTGGTCGAGTTCAAGCACATCGTCGTCGCCAACGCGCCGCTGCGCTTCGGCCAGGAAATCGATCGTGCGATGCTGACGGAAATCCCGTGGCCGCAGGAGTCCCTGCCAGCAGGTGCTTTCGGCAGCATCGATGCGCTGATGGGCGAAGGCTCGCGCGTCGTTCTGTCACCGATCGAACCGAACGAGCCGGTTCTGCTCGCGAAGCTCTCCGGGCCGAACGGTCGTGCGACGCTCTCGAACCTGCTGGCGCCCGGCATGCGCGCCGTCACCATCAAGACCGACGAGATCGCCGGCGTCGGTGGCTTCGTTGCGCCGGGCGACCGCGTCGATGTAGTGCTGACGCGCGACGCGGGCGAAATCCAGGAGGTGGCGAAGAACGCCGAAGGCGCGACGGGCTCCTCCATAGCCACGGAAATCGTGGTCGAAAACGCCAAGGTCCTGACCGTCGGGCAGGGCGCCGACGAGCGCCAGACCGGGCCGCAGATCGTCAGTTCAGTCACCATAGAAGTGACAACGGAGGGCGCGCGCAAGGTTGCGCTCGCCCGCAACGTCGGGGTGCTGTCGCTGTCGCTTCGGGCTGCCGGCGGCGACGGCACTTCCGGCGCTGGACTCACCACCATCTCGTCGTTTGGCGGCTCGGTCGCCGAGCCGGTGCCGTCGGTGACGAACGAGGAGGTTTCCTCGATCGCGCCGCCGGCGTCGGTGGAACCGCCGCAGCTGAAGACGGTGATCGTCACGCGCGGTCTCGAACCGCAGACCTACGAAGTCATCTCGGCACAGGGGAACGGCGACCGCTGAAACGCGGCATCGTTGGGGAACGATGATCATGAACGACAAGCGCATGCGGCCGGCGCGCCGCGTCGGCTGGGCTCTGCTCGCGGCAGCCCTTGCCTTGCTCGTGCCGACCGCCTCGGGGAACGCGTCAAGCAAGGTGATCCAGGTGTCGTCCGAGCGGACGACGACGATCAGCGTGGCGAAGGGCAAGCCGCAGACGCTGCGCACCTCGATGCCATTCTATGAGATCGTCATCGGCGATCCGGAGGTGGCCAACGTCAGCCCGCTGACCGACCAGTCCTTCTACGTGCTCGGCAACAATCTCGGCACCACGGCGATCGCCCTGTTCGACGACCGCAAGCAGCTCGTCGGCACCATCGACATCGAGGTGACACTCGACACCGACCGCCTCGCAAGCGCCATCCGCGACAACGTGCCGGACGCGCAGATCAAGGTGGATTCCGCCAACGGGCGGCTGGTGCTTTCCGGCGAGGCCAAGGACGCCGTGGCGGCCGACCGCGCCAAACAGATCGCCAGCCGCTTCGCCGGCGACGAGGACGTCATCAATTCGGTGAAGATTTCGACCTCGCAGCAGGTGCAGCTCAATGTCCGCTTCGTCGAGATCAACCGCGCCGCAGGCCGCGAACTCGGCACGAAGATCTCCGCCGCCTACATGACGCCTGCCGGAGGTGTGTCGTTCAACTCGGCGCCTGCCGCCTCGAGCAGCATGCCTGCGGCGGAGATGATCGGCGGGCTCATCTCGGGCAATTTCTCCGTCGATGTCGCCATTCGCGCGCTCGAGGATCGCGGCGTCGCGCGCCGGCTGGCGGAGCCCAACCTGATCGCGCGCTCGGGCGAGAAGGCAAGCTTCCTCGCGGGCGGCGAGTTTCCCATTCCCGTGTCCGAGGACGATAACCGCATCACCGTCGAGTACAAGAAGTACGGCGTCAGCCTCGACTTCACGCCGACCGTTCTGAACGACGGCCTGATCAGCCTCGATATCGAGCCCGAAGTGTCGTCCATCGACACCTCGGCCTCCTACCAGATGGGCAACATCTCGATCCCCGGCTTCATCGTGCGCCGCGCCCGCACGTCGATCGACCTGAAGAGCGGGCAGAGCTTTATGATGGCCGGGCTGCTGCAGACGCAGAACGACATCAACACGCAGCGCATCCCCGGTCTCGGGAAGCTGCCGGTGCTCGGCTCGCTGTTCTCGTCGAAGGCCTATCAACGCCGCGAGACGGACCTCGTGATCATCGTCACGCCCTATCTCGTGAAGCCCATCGACCCGTCGAAGAAGCCGGCGGTGCCGACCGATGGCTCCGTCGCGGCGAGCCAGGTCGACTACTTCCTCGGCAACACCGAGGAGCACAGCAAGGGCGCGGCAGTACGCGCCTTCGCATCGGTCGAGGGCACCGTCACCGTTGGCCACTATCTCGAACTGGAGAGCAACTGATGCGCCAGCTCCTCGCATTCGCAACCCTCGTCGTGCTCGCCGGCTGCACCACCGACGACACGCAGCGGCTCGATGGCATGACCTACGGCGTCGGCGATGCGATCGCGGCGAACACGGTGATGCAGATGGTCGATCCCTGGCAGTATGGCGTTCAGCACACCGACCTGAAGGTGCCGGCCGAGCGCGCCGCCTCGGCCGCTTCGGCAGAAGGCGACGCGAAGGCCGACGGCTCCAAGACAACCTCGACCGGCAAGGACAACTAGCCCATGGCCGAAGGCGCCAACCGTATCATCCTGGCCTCGGCCGACAAGGCGTTTGTCCAGGATGCCCGCGCGGCGTTCGCCGCAAATCATCAGGCGCAGCTCGTCTGCGTCGAGAAGAACGTGCGCGAACTGCGCGGCGAGGTGCATGAGGCTGACTGCGGCGCGGTGGTGATCGACCTCGATGCCAGCAAGCTGGACGAGATTGAGGCGCTGCAGCGGTTGATGCGCCGGCTCGAAGGCCGCGCACCGGTCGTCGTGGTGACGCAGGAGTTCAACGCCGCCGCCGCGCGCATTCTGGTGCAGCTGCAGGTCGCCGACTTCCTCGTGAAGCCTCTGACCACCGCCGACCTCGTTCGCTCGTGCCTGCGCGCTTTGCACGGAGCAGGGCGCGAAGAGCATCGCGAGGCGCAGATCCATACGTTCATGCCGGCCGCCGGCGGCGTCGGCACTACCACGCTGACGCTGGAGACGGCGTTCCTGCTGCATCGCTCGGTGACGCGCGGCTCTTCGACCTGTGTGGTCGACCTCAACTTCCAGCAGGGCTCGTGCGCGGAATACCTCGACCTCGAACCGCGCTTCGACCTCGCCGAGATCGAGAGCCAGCCGGAGCGTCTCGATCGCCAGTTGCTCGACGTCATGCTGTCGAAGCATTCGAGTGGGCTCTGCGTGCTCGCAGCGCCGACCAGGCCGTCGGAGATGCGCAGCTTCAACACCGACGTCGTCGTGCGCATGCTCGATCTCGTCTCGGCCTATTTCGACAATGTCGTGATCGACATGCCGCGTACCTGGTTTCCGTGGACGGAGACGGTGCTGCTCGGCTCGAACAAGCTCTACATCGTCTCCGAGATGACGGTGCCGTGCCTGCGCCACACGCAGCGTCTGATCCACGCCATCGACGAGGCAGTCGGCAAGGAGGTGCGGCCGAACGTGATCGTCAACCGTTTCGAGCAGAAGATGTTCGAGAACGGCATCCGCCAGGCCGATGTGCAGGAGATTCTCGGCGCGCATTTCGTCGGTGGGATCTCGAACAACTACCGTCTGGTGCGCGAGGCGGTCGATCGCGGCGTGCCGCTCCACGAGATCGACGCCAACGCCAACGTCATCGCCGATCTGAAGCGCGTCATTCTGCCGGAAGAAGTCGCGGCTGCACCGCAGCGCCGCTCGCTCTTCGGCTTCCGCCGCAAGTCTTCGCGATGAGCCGCTTCAGCGTCCACCAGAACCGCGCGGCGCTGGCTCCGGCCCCTTATGCCGAGTCGGCGAGGGCGCCGTCGCCGGCGGTGGTGATCCCGAACGCGCGCGCTGTCGCTGCTGCGCCGAAGCCGGATGCCGGCAGCGCCAAGCCCGCCAACCGCGTGCTCGACGCGCGCATGCGTATCCACCGCATGCTGCTGGACGAGATCAACCTCGTGGCGCTGGAGCGCCTGCCGCGCGACGAGATGCGCGGGCAGGTCTTCGACTTCGTTTCCGAAAAGGTGCATGCCGAGCGCATGGCGATCAATTCGGCCGAGCTGGACGCGCTCGTCGATGACATTGTCGACGAGATGGTCGGTCTCGGGCCGCTCGAGCCGCTGATGAAGGATCCCGAGATCAACGACATTCTGATCAACGGGCACCAGAACTGCTTTGTGGAGCGCAAGGGCAAGCTCCAGCAGGTGCAAATCCCGTTCAAGGACGAGGCGCACCTGCTGCGCATCATCAACAAGATTGTCGCGGCGGTCGGTCGGCGCGTGGACGAGTCCGCCCCGATGGTCGATGCGCGCATGCTCGACGGCTCGCGCTTCAACGCCGCCATCCGCCCGGTGGGCGTCGACGGACCGCTGGTGTCGATCCGCAAATTCTCGAAGAACAAGCTCGGCCTGCACAGGCTGGTCGAGTTCGGCGCGCTCACACAGAACATGGCCGAGGTGCTTGCCGCGGCCGTGCATGCGCGCAAGACGACGATCATCTCGGGCGGCACCGGCACCGGCAAGACGACGATGCTGAACGCGTTGTCGGCCTTCATTCCGGAGGACGAACGGCTGATCACCATCGAGGACGCTGCCGAGCTGCAGCTGCAGCAGCCGCATGTCGCACGCATGGAGACGCGCCCCGCCAACATCGAGGGCCATGGCGAACTGAAGCAGCGCGACCTCGTCAAGAACGCGCTGCGCATGCGCCCCGACCGCGTGATCCTCGGCGAGTGTCGCGGCGAGGAGGCGTTCGACATGCTACAGGCGATGAATACCGGCCATGAAGGCTCGATGGCGACCATCCACGCCAACACGCCGCGCGACGCCATCGCCCGCCTCGAGCAGATGCTCGGCATGACCGGCATGCCGATGACGGTGCAGTCGATCCGCAGCCAGATTTCCTCGGCGCTCGACCTGATCGTGCAGCTGACGCGCCTCGCCGACGGCAAGCGCAAGGTGACCTCGGTGGCCGAAGTGACCGGCATGGAAGGCGACGTCATCCAGATGCAGGAGATCTTCCGCTTCGTGCGCACCGGCATGGAGTCGGACGGGAAGATACTCGGCCACTACGAAGCGACCGGCATCCGCCCGCGTTTCCTCGATGATCTGAAGGCGATGGGTATCGAGTTTCCCGGCAAGTATTTCGAGCCCGGTCGTCCGCAGGAATAGAAGATGTTTGGCGGCATCGACGAGGTCTGGATCATCTACGGCGCCGCAGCGCTCGCCGCGATCATGGTGGCGGAAGGCATCTATCTGCTGTTTGCCGGCCGCTCGGACCGCCGCAAGTCGATCAACCGCCGCATGAAGCTGCAGGATGGCCGCATCAGCCAGGAGCAGGTGCTGATCCAGTTGCGCAAGGAGCGCGGGCTGGACGGTGCCTCCCGCTTCTCGCTCGATGCGCTGCGCCAACTGCGCACGCAGTCCGGACTGGTCATGCCGCTGCCGCGCTTCCTGACGATCACCACGGGTATCGCCGCCGCCGCCTCGCTGGCTGCGATTGTGAAGGGCGTGCCGCTCCTCTACGGCCTGCTGCTCATCCCGCCCCTTGCCGCCTTGATCCCTGTCGTGGCGCTCAAACATCTGCGCAAGCGCCGGCTGAAGCTGTTCGGCATCCAGCTGCCCGAGGCGTTGGAACTGATCACGCGCAGCCTCAAGGCCGGCCACCCGGTGCCGGTCGCGATCTCCATGGTGGCGCGCGAGATGGCCGACCCGATAGGCACCGAATTCGGCGTGATGGCCGACGAAGTGACCTACGGTTCCGACCTCGTCTCGGCGCTGCATTCCATGCATGAGCGCGTCGGCCACGAGGACCTGCCGCTGTTCGTCACCGCCGTCTCGATCCAGGCGACGTCAGGCGGAAATCTGCGCGAGATTCTCGACGGTCTGTCCAATGTCATCCGCGAGCGCGGCAAGCTGAAGCGCAAGGTGCGCGCCATCTCCACCGAAGGCCGCATGTCGGCCTATATCCTCACCGCCGTGCCGGCCCTGCTGATGGCGGGTATCATGGTGTTCATGCCGCAGTTCTACGAGACGGTGTGGGACAAGGCGATGACCTGGTATCTCCTCGGCGGCTCGATCGCCTGGCTGATGCTGGGCAATCTGATGATGTTCAAGATGTCCAACTTCCGGTTCTGACGATGGAAGACGGCATTCTCTCCCTGCTGGGTTCGTTGGCCCCCAACTCGCTGCTTTTGCCGGGCATGCTTCTGCTGCTCGCCGGCGGTGCGGCAATCGCCTGGCCGCTGCTCGCCGGCAGCGGACGCGGCGACCTCAAGCGCAGGCTGAAGATCGAGGCGCCGGTCGTGGCCGAGAAGCCGCAGGGGCCGCCGCGCAGGCCGACCAGCGCGGTGCGCGAGAAAGCCCTGAAGACCGCGCAGGAATTCTACGCCAAGAGCGATCCCGAGAACGTCGCGCGCCTGCGCCTCAAGC
>JBFXFO010000167.1:0-7835 GCA_050178915.1 Rhizobiaceae bacterium
TACGGGCGGCACGACCGGCGTCTCGAAGGGTGCGACGCTCACGCATCGCAACATCCTCGCCAACATCGCGCAGAACGCGCTGTGGGTGGAGAGCGCCTACATCAAGAGGCCGCGTCCCGCGAACCTCGTCTATGTCTGCGCGCTGCCGCTCTATCACGTCTACGCGCTCACCGTGAACGCGCTGATGGGCATGCAGCAGGGCGCCCAGAACATCCTGATCCCGAACCCGCGCGACATCCCCGGCTTCGTCAAGGAGCTTGCCAAGGTCAAGTTCAACGTGTTCCCGGGCCTCAACACGCTGTTCAACGCGCTGCTCAACAATGCCGACTTCCAGAAGCTCGACTTCTCCAACCTGCTGCTGACCTTCGGCGGCGGCATGGCCGTGCAGAGCGCCGTCGCCGAGCGCTGGAAGAAGCTCACCGGCATCGTGATCTCCGAAGGCTACGGCCTCTCGGAAACCTCGCCGGTCGCCACCGGCAACCGCTTCGACGCCGATGAGTTCTCCGGCACGATCGGCCTGCCGATCCCCTCCACCGAGATTGCCATCCGCGACGATGACGGCAAGGACGTCGCGCTTGGCGAGGTCGGCGAAATCTGCATCCGCGGCCCGCAGGTCATGGCCGGCTACTGGAACCGCCCCGACGAGACCGCCAAGGTGATGACCGCCGACGGCTTCTTCCGCTCGGGCGACATGGGCTTCATGAACGAGGACGGCTACACCAAGATCGTCGATCGCAAGAAGGACATGATCCTCGTCTCCGGCTTCAACGTCTATCCGACCGAGCTTGAGGACGTCGTCGCCCAGATGCCGGGTGTGCTGGAGGTCGCGGCGATCGGCATCCCGGACGAGAAGTCGGGCGAGGTGCCGAAGCTGTTCGTGGTCAAGAAGGACCAGAGCCTCACGGCCGATCAGGTCATGGAATACTGCAAGCAGAACCTGACGGCCTACAAGCGGCCGAAGGCGATCGAGTTCCGCACCGACCTGCCGAAGACCAATGTCGGCAAGATCCTGCGCCGCGAACTGCGCGGCTGATCGCGGTGCGACGAGCCTCCGGCGCCCTTGCGGCGCCGGAGCATCGGCCCGCTACTCGGCGGCGAGCGGCGGACGCCAGTCGGGATTGTACGACTTCTTGAGGTCGAGTTCGGCCTGCGCCGCCTTGGCCTCCTTCACCAGCCAGGCGCGGAACGCTTCCAGCTTCGGCGCGCCCAGATGCCCGCGCGGGCAGACGAAGTGCCAGCCCATCGTGTTCGGGTGCAGCACCGTGAACGGCGCGATCAGCCGGCCTTCGTCCACGTCGTTCTGGATGTAGGCGCGGTTGGCGACCGCGAAGCCGAGGCCGGCATTCGCCGCCTGGAACGACATCATGCAGGAATCGAAGGACATGCTGCGCGCTTCGTCGAGCACCTCCGGCGCCTTCGTGAATTCCAGCCAGGACTGCCAGTTGCGCGTGCAGGTGTCCGAATGCAGCAGCGTGAAGCGCGACAGTTCGGCAGGCGTGAGCGAACTGAACGGCCGGTTGTTGCCGAGCACGCGCCGGAACAGGTCGACGCTGCAGACAGGGGTCAGGTCCTCGCGCAGCAGCAGCTCTGAATGCAGGCCGGGGAAGCGGCCGTCGCCGTAGCGGATCTCCAGATCGACGTCGGCGTTGCGGAAATCCACCTGGTCATACGACGTCGTCCAGTGCAGGTGCGTGTCGGGCTCCAGGTCCTGGAAGCGGTGCATGCGCGGCAGCAGCCAGCGCGTGGCAAAGGTCGGCAGCACCGAGATCTTCAGCATGTGCTCGTAGTCGCGCTTGCGCACTTCGAGCCCGGCCTCGACGATGCGGTCGAGCGCCTCGCGCACCTGCTGGACGAAGCGTTCGCCCTCCGGCGTCAGCGAGACGGCGTTCTTCTGCCGTCGGAAAATCTTGAACCGGAGCTGCTCCTCCAGCCCCTTCACGCGCTGGCTGACGGCCGATGCGGTGATGAACTGTTCTTCACCCGCCCGTGTGAAATTTCGGTGTCGCGCCGCGCTCTCGACGATCTTGAGCGAGTTGAGATTCATCTGCCGAAGGACCTGCAAGCGTCACCTTAAGCTGGGCTAACTCTGCCTCTATCTAATCTAAATTTACAGGCGTAATGCTTTTCGTTCAACTCGTGATTGGTAGGGCGGCGCCGCCGTTCCAAGCGCGAGGAAACAATATGAACGCTCATACGATCCCTGATCTGCGCTACGCGATCAGTCGCGAAGCCATCATCGGGCATGACACCGCCTGGAAGATCTCCAACTTCGGGGCAGCGCAGTACCTGCACGGCTACGATCCCGTGCTGCTTGAGGCGATTCGCGTCGCCGCTCTCAAGCTGAAGGAACAGTATGCGGTGCACAAGCACCTCGACCTGACCTTCATCACCGGTGCCGACCGCTACATCCCGGAAATCCGCGAACTGATGAACGACAGGCTCCGTCTGGAGCGCCTCAGCGATATGATGGGTACGAAGCTCGAGCCCTATCCGCTGTCGATCGTCGGCTCGACCGTGACGTTCATGAACCCGACCGATGGCGCCGTCGACTGGCATTCGGACGGCGTGCCGGTGACCGAACTCGTGCCGCTGTCGATCAGCGACCCCATCGTCGGCGGTCACCTCGAGATTTACTGCGACAATGCCGACCAGGGCCGCGCCATTCTCGAGCAGGGCCGCGAACTGCCGCGCAACAAGATCCTCAAGATCGACCACAAGATGAACTACGCCACGCTCGGGCAGTTCGTCGGCGTGCTGCATCGCACGGCGCCGATCCGCCTCGGCGACCGCGTCACGCTGGTGCTGAACCAGCGCTCGACCGTGAAGCCCTTCGTCGACGACAACCGCATGTTCTACCTGGCCGCCGACAACGACGTCGACCGCAGCTGGGTCGACGAACTGGCGCAGGACGTGTGGAACAACCAGCTTCCGGCCTACCGTCGCTGGGAAGAAGACCACGCCCAGCGCGAAGCCGCTCCGCTCGTCGAGAGCGCAGTCTCCGAGCCGCGTTCGGTCTGGTAGTGGAACGCGCGTTGCTCCTCGCGCTTGCCGCGATCGCGTTGTGGTCAACCAACGCGGTCACGGCCAAGCTCGTGCTGGCCGACCTGCCGGTCTCGCTGGTGCAGTGCCTTCAGTTTGCGGGAGCAACGCTTGTCTTCGCCGTCATGCATATGATCAACCACCAGCGCCGGCCGTTCCCGGCTGGCGTGAGGGCGGGCGGTCTGGCGCTCGGCTTGGTTGGGCTCGTCGGCACGATGGTGCTGCAATACCTCGCCTTCGCCTCGATGCCGGTCATCGAGGCGAACCTGATTGCCTACACCTGGCCTTTGCTGGTCGCCGCGGGCCTGATCCTTGCGCGCCGAGTCGCGCGGCCGCTGCGGCTGGCGGTTCTGGCGCTGACCGGCTTTGCCGGAGCCGCGCTTGTCATCACCGGCGGCAGCGGCGGGCTGACGCTCGCCGGTGAACTGCACGCCTACGCAGCCGCGATCGGCTCCGCCCTGTGCATGGCCTGGTACACGCTCATGATCGGGCGCAGCACGGTGCCGCCCGAGCAGCTCCTGCTGCCGTCTGCGCTGATCGGACTGGCCGGCACGCTCATCTGGGCGATCGCCGATGGCCTGCACTCCGCGTCGGCCGGCACGATCCTGGCCGGCCTCTATCTCGGGGCCGGACCGATGGGGCTCGGCTACGTGCTCTGGTCGAAGGCGATGCGCAGCGACACCGGCGGACGCATGGCCATCCTCGGCTACCTCACTCCGATCGGATCGACCGCGCTGCTCGTGGTTTCGGGCGAGCACCTCAGCCACATCGCGGCGGTCGGCGCGGTGCTGGTCATCGTCAGCTGCCTCGCCGTCGGGCTCCAGCAGATGGAAAGGAAGGGGCATGCTTGACGAGGAGGAGCGCGACGCGCGCTACGAGGCGCAACTCCTTGCCGACGAATACGGCGTGGAAGCCCGGCTTTATGCCGCCCTGCGAGCCCAGCATGCCATCGAGCGGCGCGATTTCCGCCGTTGCGCCAAATGGCGGCGCGTGCTGGAAATATTGTCGGCTGAAAGCCATGTTCCAAAAACACGAAACTACAATTAGATTTTCTAATTATGATTAGCCGCGGGCCTGGATGAGTTTGAATCTGTGATTCACGCCTAGACCGCTGCAGCTTCGTTGACCAATTTCATCGACCGCCTCATTGGGAAGAGAATCCGCGCCCTGCGGGTTGCGCGAGATCTTGCGTCGGCTGATCTCGCCCGTGCGGCCGGCGTGGAAAAATCCAGGTTGGAAGATTATGAGTCTGGTCGCGGGCGCATCCCGGCGCAGGAGATGCTCGCTATTGCGCGCGTTCTTCAGGTGCGCGCCGACGCTTTCTTTGCTGACCTTGCGCTCGGCATGACGCCGGTCATCTCACGTCAACCTTCACCGCACGTGCACTCATGAGTGGCGTGCACGGTGCAACCAGCGCGCACCAATCCGTGCGCCAGCCGTCTTTCGGGCGGCGCCAGTTCCATCGGGGCAAACCCGCCCCGCGACAATCCGGAGTGCAGACCTATGCAGAACGACGAGAAGAGCCAGCTTCTGATCTCGCTTACTGCCGACATCGTGGCGGCTTACGTGACCAAGAACCAGGTGGCGGCGGGCGATATCGCGACCCTGATCGGCCAGGTGCACCACTCGATGGCGTCGCTCGGCGCCGGCGGTGCGGTCGCGAAGGAGCCGCCGAAGCCGGCCATTGCGGTGAAGAAGTCGATCACGCCGGACTACATCGTCTGCCTTGAAGACGGAAAGAAGTTCAAGTCGCTGAAGCGCCATCTCGGCACCGCCTATGGCATCACGCCGGACGAGTACCGCCAGAAGTGGGGCCTGCCGGCCGACTATCCGATGGTCGCGCCGAACTACGCCGCCGCCCGCTCGGAACTCGCCAAGGCGACCGGTCTGGGCCGCAAGCCGACCGTCGCGGCTGCCGCGCCACGGCGCAGGAAGAGCGCCTGATCCAGTCTGGCTGACCATCGACCGCGCGCCTCACGTGAGGCGCGCGGTTTTCGTTTTGGCGGCCCTTGCCGTCGCGCCTCCTGATCGGCTACGGCCCGTTGGTCTTCGCCCGATGGCGACCGGAGGCTGCCCATGCGGATCAAGCGCATCGAGACGTTCACGTCGCAGTTCATCGGCTTCGTGCGGGTGACGGCGGAGGACGGCAGCCAGGGCTGGGGCCAGGTCTCCACCTACAATTCCGACATCACCTGCCAGGTCCTTCACCGGCAGGTCGCGCCTCACGTGCTGGGCGTCGGGTTCGACGACATCGACGCGCTGACCGACAGGGTCATCGAGCGCGAGCACAAATTCCCCGGCTCCTACATGAAGCGTGCGCTGGGCGGCCTCGACACTGCCATCTGGGACTGGCGCGGCAGGCAGGCCGGCAAGCCGGTGGTGAGCCTGCTCGGCGGCGCGCCCGGCAGGCTGCGCGCCTACGCGTCCTCCATGCGTCGCGACATCACGCCGAAGGACGAGGCCGAGCGGCTGAAACGCCTGCAGGGCGAGCAGGGATTCGACGCCTTCAAGTTCCGCGTCGCCGCCGAATACGGCCACGACGTGGACGAATGGCCGGGCCGCACCGAGGAGATCGTGCCGACGGTCCGCAAGGCGCTCGGCGACGGCGCGGCGCTGCTGGTCGATGCCAACAGCGGCTTCTCGCCGAAGCGTGCCATCGAGGTCGGCCGCATGCTCGAGGACAATGGCGTCGAGCATTTCGAGGAGCCGTGCCTCTACTGGGAGCTGGAGCAGACCAAAGAGGTGGCCGACGCGCTCGACATCGCGGTCACCGGCGGCGAGCAGGATTGCGAGATCCCGACCTGGCGACGCATGATCGAGCTGCGCGCCGTCGACATCGTGCAGCCCGACATCCTCTATCTCGGCGGCATCAGCCGTACCTTGCGGGTCTGCAGGCTCGCCAACGCCGCCGGCCTGCCGGTCACCCCGCACGCCGCCAACTGGGGGCTGGTGACGCTCTTCACGATGCATCTGCTGCGCGCCATCGAAGGCGCCGGCAAATATCTCGAATTCTCCATCGAGGGACCGGACTACTACCCCTGGCAGTACGATCTGTTTGTCGACTCCCCCTACCATGTCGAGGCCGGGCAGGTGACGGTCGCCGACCGGCCGGGCTGGGGTGTCGAGGTCAGGCCCGAATGGCTGGCCAGGTCCGCCTATCAGGTGAGCGAACGATCTTGACGCTTGCTTCGCGTGCTGTCGATTGACTTTCGCAATTGTCTGGCATTTGCTTCGTCCCGGCACTTATCACAGGGCCGACCCCGGTCCTTGCTGTAGATGGCAAAGCTTCGCCGGCAATCACCGAACAAAACACGTCACGGCATCTTCGCAATCGACAGCTATGCCAGCACTTTCCGGGTGACCGAGGGGTTCCACCTGGAGTGCGCAACAGGTTCATGGGCAGACAATGGGAGATTTCTTCGTGACGAAATTCATCACCACGCGCCGCACCTTCCTGAAGGCGTCGGCGGCGGGCGTCGGCATCCTCGCCGCTCCCGCAATCATCTCGCATAAGGCGCTCGCTTCGTCGGGCGAAGTGAACTTCACCGGCTGGGCCGGCTATCCGAAGCTCGCCGAAGTCGTGTTCCCGGCCTTCGAGAAGGCCACGGGCATCAAGGTGAACTTCACCGAACTGCCGGACCAGGACGCGATGTTCGCGCAGGCGAAGGTGGCGGTCGAGGCCGGTGGCATCGACGTGATCGAGCCGACCATCGACCGCTGGGGCGGCTGGAACGCCAACGGCCTGCTGCAGCCGCTCGACGAAGCCAAGCTGGCGATGGGCAACTACCTGCCCGGTCTGGCTGACGGCGCCGCCGGCGAGAACTCGCGCAAGGACGGCAAGCTCTACTACGTCCCGTCCAACTGGGGCACGGAAGCGCTCGTCGCCAAGGACTCTGACGCCAAGCTCTCCTCGCCGCCGTCGCTCGGCGACCTGTTCAACCCCGAGAACCAGGTCGTGGTGCGTCCGCACTCGACGGTCGCCGCCATGGGCCGTTACCTCGACGCGCAGGGCAAGCTGCCGCGCCCGTGGATCGACGGCTACAAGGACATGGGGTCCAGCTGTGGGACATCGCGCTCGCCGAAGCCATCAAGGCCAAGGGTAATGTCGTGCAGTGGTGGTCGGGCGAGAACGAGGCCAATGCCGGCTTCACCGCCAACGGCGCCACGCTCGGCCTGAACTGGGATTCGACCGGCTACAACCTGCGCAATGACGGCTACAAGTACATCGCTCCGGTGGAAGGCGCCTTCGCCTGGCACCAGGGCTTCGTGCTGATGAAGAACGCCAAGAACATCGACCAGGCGCACGAGTTCATGAAGTTCGTGTCGACCCCGGAAGGCGCTGCCGGCTGGGCCACCGCCTTCTCGTCCAACGCCGTCGGCAAGGGCGCCGTCGATCTCATGGATCCGGACGTGAAGACCTACTACAACGGCACCTTCAACGACGAGGCGCTGGCCAAGCTGTGGTGGTGGCCGGAGCAGACCGCCGAGTTCATCGCCAAGCGCGGCGAGTACGCCGACAAGTATAAGGCGGCCTGATCGCCTGGCTGCAACAGAGCCGCCGGATTCCGAAAGGGTCCGGCGGTTTTTTGTTGCGTTGCGAAAACCCTGCTGCTTAGATCGATTTAACAACAAATAACGGGGAACAGGCGCGTGTATGAGCGCTGAAGTCGATCTTGACGGAGTCTGCGCGGATTTCGGAATTTTCAGGGCGGTCGATCATGTCTCCGTCCAGATAAAGCCGGGCGAGTTCTTCTCGTTTCTCGGTCCTTCCGGATGCGGCAAGACAACGATCCTTC
>JBFXFO010000168.1:0-7758 GCA_050178915.1 Rhizobiaceae bacterium
CCTCGGCCGCTTCCTGCTCGGCCGGCGCGGCGCCACCATCCATGCGGCTGGGTCGATCTCGGCGAATTACTTCAATGGCGCCAAGTCGGCGCAGTTCCGGCTGACCGACGCCGCCGAGGCGTGACGGGGTCGCCAAAACCCCGAAATTCTGGACATTTGCGCTGCGGGCCGTCTACAAGGCCGGGCGTGTCGTTTGCCGGCACGGGTCCTAGCGTTTCGAAGGCATTGCAATGAGCGGCGTGAACGAAATCCGGTCGACCTTCCTCGACTACTTCAAGAAGAACGGCCACGAGATCGTCGCCTCCAGCCCGCTGGTTCCGCGCAACGATCCGACGCTGATGTTCACCAATGCCGGCATGGTGCAGTTCAAGAACGTCTTCACGGGCCTGGAAAAGCGTCCGTATTCGCGCGCCGCGACGGCGCAGAAGAGCGTGCGCGCCGGCGGCAAGCACAACGACCTGGACAATGTCGGCTATACGGCGCGGCATCTCACCTTCTTCGAGATGCTCGGCAACTTCTCCTTCGGCGACTACTTCAAGGAGCTCGCCATCGAGCTCGCCTGGAACCTGATCACCAAGGAGTTCGGGCTGAAGAAGGACAAGCTGCTCGTCACCGTCTACCACACCGACGACGAGGCAGCGGCGCTCTGGAAGAAGATTGCCGGCTTTGCCGACGACAGGATCATCCGCATCCCGACGTCGGACAATTTCTGGGCGATGGGCGACACCGGTCCGTGCGGCCCGTGTTCGGAAATCTTCATCGACCGTGGCGAGCATATCTGGGGCGGACCGCCCGGCAGCCCGGAAGAGGATGGCGACAGGTTCCTGGAATTCTGGAACCTCGTCTTCATGCAGTTCGAGCAGGTGACGAAGGAAGAGCGCGTGCCGCTGCCGCGCCCGTCGATCGACACCGGCATGGGACTGGAACGCATGGCGGTGATCCTGCAGGGCGCGGACAGCGTCTTCGACACCGATCTGTTCCGCCATCTGATCGATGCAACGGCCTCGGCCATCGGGCACGGGCCGGATGCCGACAATGCCGCGTCGTATCGCGTCATTGCCGACCATCTGCGGTCGTCGTGCTTCCTGATCGCCGACGGCGTGCTGCCGTCGAACGAGGGACGCGGCTACGTGCTGCGCCGCATCATGCGGCGCGCGATGCGGCATGCGCAGCTGCTCGGCGCGTCCGAGCCGCTGATGTGGAAGCTGGTGCCTTCGCTGGTGCGCGAGATGGGGCAGGCCTATCCCGAGCTGACGCGTGGCGAGGCGCTGATCGCCGAAACGCTGAAGCTTGAGGAGACGCGCTTCCGCAAGACGCTGGCGCGCGGCATCGGCCTGCTCAACGACGCAACCGAGACGCTCGGCAGCGGCGACATGCTCGACGGCGAGACGGCGTTCAAGCTCTACGACACCTACGGCTTCCCGCTCGACCTGACCCAGGACGCGCTGCGTCAGCGCAACATCTCCGTGAACCTCGCCGGCTTCGAGGCGGCGATGGAGCGGCAGAAGGCCGAGGCGCGCAAGCACTGGGCCGGCTCCGGCGAGGCGGCGACCGAGACGATCTGGTTCGGCCTGCGCGAAAAGCTCGGCGCGACCGAGTTTCTCGGCTACGACACCGAAAAGGCCGAAGGCATTGTCACGGCGCTGGTGCGCGACGGCAAGGAAGTCGGCGACGCAAGCGAGGGCGATACGGTCGCCGTGGTCGTGAACCAGACGCCTTTCTACGGCGAGTCCGGTGGCCAGATGGGCGACACCGGCAGCATCAGCGGCGAAGGTTTCCGCATCGACGTGACCGAGACGCAGAAGAAGGCTGATGGCCTGATCGTGCATTACGGGACGGTCGCAAAGGGCAGCGTGAAAACCGGCGCTGCGGTGGAACTCGAGGTCGATCATGCGCGGCGCGGCCGGCTGCGCTCGAACCACTCCGCCACGCACCTGATCCACGAGGCGCTGCGCGAGGTTCTCGGCACGCATGTCGCTCAGAAGGGTTCGCTGGTGGCGCCGGAGCGGCTGCGCTTCGACATCTCGCAGAACCGGCCGATTTCTCCGGAAGAGCTGGAGCAGGTCGAGCAGATGGCAAACGAGATCGTGCTGCAGAACAGCCCGGTCACCACCCGCCTGATGTCGGTGGACGATGCCATTGCCGAGGGCGCGATGGCGCTGTTCGGCGAGAAGTATGGCGACGAGGTGCGCGTGGTTTCGATGGGCACCGGCCTGCATGGCGCAAAGGCCAACCGGCCTTACTCGGTGGAGCTGTGCGGCGGCACGCATGTGCGCTCGACCGGCGACATCGGACTGGTGCGCATCCTTTCTGACAGCGCGGTGGCAGCGGGCGTGCGCCGCATCGAGGCGCTGACCGGCGATGCCGCGCGTCGGCATCTCGATGAGCAGGACCGCCGCCTGAAGGCGATTGCGGGAACGCTGAAAGTGTCGGCCGCCGATGCGCTGGCGCGTGTCGAGGCGCTGGTCGAAGAGCGGCGCAAGCTGGAGCGCGAACTGGCAGACGCCCGCAAGAAGCTGGCGCTGGGCGGCGGCGGTTCTGCCGGCGCGGAAGAGAAGGCCGAGACCGTGGCCGGCGTCGGCTTCGTGGGCCGCGTCGTGGCCGGCGTCTCGCCGAAGGATCTCAAGGGTCTCGCCGACGAGGGCAAGAAGGCGCTCGGCTCGGGCGTGGTCGTGTTCGTCGGCAGCGGCGAGGACGGCAAGGCGAGCGTCGTCGTCGCGGTCACTGACGATCTGGTGAAACGCTTCAGCGCGGTCGACCTGGTGCGCGCCGCTTCGGCGGCGCTCGGCGGGCAGGGCGGTGGTGGGCGGCCTGACATGGCGCAGGCCGGCGGGCCGGATGGCTCCAAGGCCGACGATGCAGTGGCGGCCGTCAAGGCGGCGATCGCCGCCGCGGCGTGAGACGCGGGGCGGCGAACCGCCCCGCATCTTTTAGCTGGCTTACTCGTCGTCGCTGAACAGGCCGCGCCAGACGATCGCTCCGATCGCCGCGCCGACGATCGGCGCCACCCAGAACGCCCAGAGCTGCGGAAGCGCGGCTGTGTCGGCAAACAGCGCGACGCCAGTCGAGCGCGCAGGATTGACCGAGGTGTTGGTCACCGGGATCGACACCAGATGGATCAGCGCCAGCGTCAGGCCGATCGCGAGCGGAGCGAAGCCGGGCGCGGCGCGCGCCGACGTCGTCGCGAGGATGATGAAGATGAAGAACGCCGTCATCACCACCTCGATGAGCAGCGCCGCCGTCAGCGAATATTTGCCGGGCGACAGTTCTCCGTAGCCGTTCGACGCTGATCCGCCGGCTACCCAGTCGGCCTTGCCCGACGCGATCGCATAAAGCACCGCCGCGGCCGCGATGGCGCCGACCACCTGCGCGATGACGTAGCCGATGAAGTCACCGGCCGGCATGCGCCCGCTGAGCAGCATGCCCACCGACACTGCAGGGTTGAAATGCCCGCCGGAAATGCGGCCGACGGCATAGGCCATCGTCACTACGGTGAGGCCGAAGGCCAGCGAAACGCCGAGCAGACCTGATGCCGACGTCGGGAAAGCCCGCCGCAAGGACCGCGCTGCCGCAGCCGCAGAACACCAGCCAGAACGTGCCGAAAAATTCGGCCGCAAGTCTTTTGGTCATTTTCCCTCCAGTGCGAAAAGCACGGGAGAAACTAAGTGAGTCTGCCAGATCGGATAGCCGGCTCACGGTCGCTGCAGAGATGCCAGCGGGCCAGAAGCGAAGGCCGCGCGGAGCGAAACCGGCTTCACTTGCGAGACCGCCGGCGTTGCGGCGGTCTCTTCGTCGGCCGGGTCGAGCGGCTCTGCCAAAGATTGGTCAGGCGGCCATCGCGATCTTGAGGTTTTCGTCCACCTTGTCGAGGAAGCCGGTGGTGGACAGCCACTTCTGGTCGGGGCCGATCAACAGCGACAGGTCCTTCGTCATGAAGCCGGATTCGACCGTCTCGATGCAGACGCGCTCGAGCGTCTCGGAGAAGCGCTTCAGCTCGGCGTTGCCGTCGAGCTTGGCGCGGTGCGCGAGGCCGCGCGTCCAGGCGAAGATCGAGGCGATCGAGTTGGTCGAGGTTTCCTCGCCCTTCTGATGCTGGCGATAGTGGCGCGTGACGGTGCCGTGTGCGGCTTCCGCCTCGACGGTCTTGCCATCCGGCGTCATCAGCACCGAGGTCATCAGGCCGAGCGAGCCGAAACCCTGCGCCACGATGTCGGACTGCACGTCGCCATCGTAGTTCTTGCAGGCCCAGACGTAGCCGCCCGACCACTTCAGCGAGGCGGCGACCATGTCGTCGATCAGGCGGTGCTCGTAGGTGAGCTTGCGCTTCTTGAACTCGGCCGCGAACTCGGCGTCGAACACCTCCTGGAAGATGTCCTTGAAGCGGCCGTCATAGGCTTTCAGGATGGTGTTCTTGGTCGACAGGTACACCGGCATGTTGCGCATCAGGCCGTAGTTGAACGAGGCGTGCGCGAAATCGCGGATCGAGTCGTCGAGGTTGTACATGGCCATGGCGACGCCGGAGCCCGGCGCGTCGAACACCTCGTGCTCGATGACCTTGCCGTCTTCGCCGACGAACTTGATGGTCAGCTTGCCCTTGCCGGGGAAGCGGAAGTCGGTGGCGCGATACTGGTCGCCGAAGGCATGGCGGCCGACGACGATCGGCTGCGTCCAGCCGGGCACGAGGCGCGGCACGTTGCGCATGATGATCGGCTCGCGGAAGATGACGCCGCCGAGGATGTTGCGGATCGTGCCGTTCGGCGACTTCCACATCTTCTTCAGCTTGAACTCCTCGACGCGCGCCTCGTCGGGGGTGATGGTGGCGCACTTCACGCCGACGCCGTGCTTCTTGATGGCGTTGGCGGAGTCGATCGTCACCTGGTCGTTGGTGGCGTCGCGGTTCTCAATGCCGAGGTCGTAATAGTCGAGGTCGATGTCAAGATAGGGGTGGATCAGCTTGTCCTTGATGAGCTGCCAGATGATGCGAGTCATCTCGTCCCCGTCGATTTCCACGACCGGGTTTGCCACCTTGATCTTCGCCATATGAAATGCCTCGTTTTCGTCTGTGCCGGGAGGAGCCGCAAATGGGCTGGAAAGCGTCGCGGCCCCTATAGCAAGAGGGTCTTGGGGCGTAAACCGGGATGCGACATGTCGGCGACGGCATCGGGAGGATGGAAATGAGGTTCGATTACGTCGATACGGGGTCGATCCGGCTGCATGTCGCGTCCGTGGGCGATCCGTCGAAGCCGCTGATCGTCTGCCTGCACGGCTTTCCCGAATACTGGATCGGATGGAAGGATGTGGCGGAGCGGCTGGCGGACGACTTCCACGTCGTGCTGCCCGACCAGCGCGGCTACAATCTTTCCGGCAAGCCGTCCGGCGTCGAACGGTACCGCGTCAAGCACATGGTTGCGGACCTCGATGCGCTGGCGCAGCGGCTGTCGCCGGGACGCCCATTCATCCTCGCCGGTCATGACTGGGGCGCATCGGTGGCCTACGCCTATGCCATCGCGCATCCAGAGCGGCTGACGCATCTCGTCGTGGCGAACGGCCCGCACCCCTGGACGTTCCAGACGGCGATCCTCGACGATCCGGAGCAGCGCGCGGCAAGCCAGTACATGAACCGGTTGCGCGAGCCCGGCATGGCCGAGCGGCTGGCGGAGAACGATTTCGCGCGGCTCGACCGCATGTTTTCCGGCTTCTCGGCGACGGACTGGATGAGCGACGCCATGCGCTCCGGCTACCACGAGGCGTGGGGGAAGGAGGGCGCGCTCGACGCGATGCTCAACTGGTACCGCGCGTCGCCTGTGGTGGTGCCGGCGCCGGGCGAGACCGCGCCGGAGACGATGATCACCAGGCTGGCGCCGGAAAGCTTCGTGGTGAAGGTGCCGCACCTGCTGCTCTGGGGGCAGGCTGACACGGCGCTGCGGCCAAGCTGCATGGCGGACCTGCAGCGCTTTGCGCCGAAACTGGAACAGCGGCCGGTGCAGGGCGCCGGCCACTGGATCTTGCACGAGAAGCCGGACGAGGTCGCAGCTGCAATCCGCGACTTCGTCGCTCAGATGACTTTCACGGTCGCGCCGATCTGCACGCGCTCGTAGAGTTCGATCACGTCCTCGTTGCGCATGCGGATGCAGCCAGACGAGACGGCGCCGCCGATGGTCCATGGCTGGTTGGTGCCGTGGATGCGGTAGAGCGTCGAGCCAAGATACATGGCGCGGGCGCCGAGCGGGTTTTCCGGACCGCCGGCGAGGAATGCGGGCAGCACGCGGCCTTTCGCGCGCTCGCGCACGATCATCTCCGCCGGCGGACGCCAGTCCGGCCATTCCGCCTTGCGGGTGACCTTGTGGACGCCGGCCCATTCGAAGCCAGGCTTGCCGGTGCCGACGCCGTAGCGGCGCGCCTTGCCGCCGGACTCGACGAGGTAGAGGTAGTTCTGGGTCGTGTCGATGACGATGGTGCCGGCCTTTTCCGGGCCGCCATATTCGACCTGCTGCGGCAGGAAGCGCGGGTCCATCTGCGGCGCGGCGCGCTTGACCGGTTTCGGCACGGCAGCCGTGCGCATGGGGTCGGGCTTCCCGGGCAACACGTAGTGGCGCAGCCCGGATTCGCCCGAGCGGCGCTTCAATATGCGCGGCTGCTCGGCAACCACGCCGGAGCGGCGCGTCGCCGTGCCACGCAATTGCATCACCCACGGCGCGGAAAGATCGGGGCTGACGAGGACAGGCGGACGCTGCGCATAGCGGTCGCTTGCTTCAGCGGCGGTGGAGGTGAGGGTAAGCATGGCGGCGGCGCCGGCCAGCAGGGCTTTCTGGATCATCATGGGACGTACTCTTCACTCGCTCGTCACACACAGCGCGGCCGGTCTGTTGCCGGCTCGCCTGGGAAAATCTGCGCGCGGGCGGCAACGAAAACGTGAATCGGAATGCATAAAAGAGGGCGAACCGCGTAAACCCTTTGGTGTGGTTACCGGGCGGTTCAGAAATCTGGTAAAGGCGCGGTAAACCGGTCACGAGGCTTGCCTTCCGCATGAACGAGAAGAAGAACGGGTTGATCGAAGGGCCTGACGGGGCGCTGCGCTGCGCCTGGCACGGCAATGACGATTTCTACCGCGACTACCACGACCATGAATGGGGCAGGCCGGTCGCCGAGGATCAACGGCTGTTCGAGAAGGTGTGTCTGGAGGGGTTCCAGTCGGGCCTGTCGTGGATCACCATCCTGCGCAAGCGCGAGAATTTCCGCGAGGCCTTCGACGGTTTCCGCTTCGAGCGGATCGCCTACTTCACCGACAAGGATGTGCAGCGGCTGCTCGGCAACGCCGGGATCGTCCGCCATCGCGGCAAGATCGAGTCAGTGATCAACAACGCCAGGCGGGCTAAGGAGCTGGTCGACGAGGCGGGTTCGCTCGGGGCCTTCTTCTGGCGCTTCGAGCCGCAGCCGAAGGAGCGGCCGCGCCGCATCGACCATCCGACGCTGCTGGCAAACACCACGTCGCCGGCCTCGATCAACCTGTCGCGTGAGCTGAAGAAGCGCGGCTGGAGTTTTGTCGGGCCAACGACGATCTACGCCTTCATGCAGGCGATGGGGCTGGTCAACGACCACCTCGAAGGCTGCGTCTGCCGGCAGGTTTGCGAACTGGAACGTCGCCAGTTCCGGCGGCCCGGATGATTCAGCCCTGGCAGGGCTGAATCGCGTTTGCCCTAGGCCGGTGCGCCGAGGCCAAGCAGCAGGCTGGTGGCGACGACCGCAACCACGATCGCG
>JBFXFO010000169.1:0-7726 GCA_050178915.1 Rhizobiaceae bacterium
CACCGTCACCACCCCGGTGACCCTCATGCTTCCGGCTCGCGCGGCGCTTTACCGGGACCGGACGGAAGGAAGCGATGACGTCCCTGCGAAGTCCGACGTGAGGAAGTCCGCAAGATCTCGCGCGGCCCAGGCTGGCGACGGCACGCTCTGAGCGCGGGCAAGTTTGGCGCTGCTGCGTTGAGCCAGCCACGGACGAGCCCGACAGCTTGAGCGCGCAAGCCAACCTGCCGTAGCGCCACCTTGTCGCAGCGGCACGATGATCCGCGCCCGGATGCTGTTTTCAGAACCGCTGACGACGCCGATGTTCTCTGGCGCAGCAGCACTAAGCTCATGATTTAATTCAATAAGACGCCAAGTTCAGTTCGCAGCGATATAACGACGTCCGGGATCCCCGTCCGAAGCTGAGTCGTTAGGAAACTGAAAGTCAATTGCAGATAACCTGCCCGCAAAGGCTGGTGATGATAGTTTCACGATTGCTCATTGCGACGCTGGTTGCTTCCACGGCGGCCGCGCTCTGGAATATACCGCGAGTGTTCGGCTGGGAGGATGCTGACGCGCTGAACTGGCTCGCCTCGGTTCAGGTCGCAATGCCGGCGGTGGCCGCAGCGTGTGCCATGGTGGCTGCCTATGTGAGTTCAGCGCGTGACCGCGCGGCGTGGATGCTGATCTCGGCTGGCGGGCTGGTCTACGTCGGCGCCAACGTGGCCTATGTCGCCCTCGCGAAAGAGGGGGCGCCGTTCCCCACGCCCGCCGATGGCGCCTTCTTCATCATGGCACTGCTGTTCGGCCTGGGCATCATGATCTACGGGCAGCGCGAGCGAAGCTCGCCGGTGGTGAGCACGTACAACTTCATCCTGCTGTACGGAGCAACCATCCTCGGCACCCTTTTCCTGCTGCACCAGAGGATCAAGGGCTCGGTGATCGGCGAAGCGGCGACCGTCGTGGCGTTCCTCTACCCCGCCCTCTGGTGCAGCGTCGCTGCGCTCGGCCTGGTCCTGCTGGTGATCTACAGGCATGGTCCGCGACTGCTGCCGTTCTCGATCCTCGTCGTGGCCATGGCGCTGGAGGGGACCGGCGACTTCATCTATGCGTCGCAGTTGATGGATGGGACCTTCGCGAACGGCGGATGGCCCCATCTGCTGTGGATGATGTCGGCATCGCTGGTCGCCTGGGCCGCGGTGGAACACGCTCTCGTTGCCAGGGCCGGCAATGAACTGCTGGCAGCCCCCGCCAAGTCACCGGTGGCGTTGGGTGAGGCGTTGGCGCCTGCCGCCATCCTGTTTGTGATTCTCATCACCGGCAGCATCACCGGAGCCTTCGGCACCGGGCTGTACCGCATCTTTGCCGCATCCCTCGCGATCATCCTCGCCATAACCGTCGGACTGCGGGAGAACTGGATCGTCAGCGCCCGCGATCGGCTTCAGAAGATCGCCGACGAACGGCTTCACCGCCTGATCGGGAGCGAGCGGCGACTGACGTCCGTGCTTGATACGACGAGCGACAGCGTGATCGTGCTGGATTCGGACTGGAATATCCGCTTCTTCAACGATCAGGCTGTCGATCTGGTCCCTGAACTCATCGAGGTGGGAATAGGCGGAAAGTTCTGGAGCCTTCTTCGGCCGCAGGAACGAGAAATCTATGGAGCCAGGTTCGAAGAGGTCTTGCGGACCGGCCAGCCACTCGAAATCGACACCTTCAACGAGCAGCGTCAATTCTGGGTGGAGCTGCGCGCCTATGCGACCGGAGAGGGCCTGTCGCTCTTCTTCCGAAATGTCACGGAGCAGCGGCGCATCCGCGACGAGCTGGAACGCCTGGCCCACTTCGATTTTCTCACGGGACTCCATAACCGCGCGGTGTTTACCCAGCGCCTGCAGGGCATGGATCCGAAGGCCTTTGCAGCGGTTCTTCTTGTCGATCTGGACTCCTTCAAGGAGATCAACGACACCCTTGGCCACACCGTTGGCGACACGGTGCTCGCAAGCGTCGCGACGCGCCTGCGCGAAGTGGTGCCCGACGGCTACCTGGTGGCGCGCATCGGCGGCGACGAGTTCGCCGTGATCGCGGAGAACTCCACGCTGCCGGAGGTGGCTGCGCTGGGCCAGCGCATTTCCGCTGCGCTCTCGCGTCCCTTTGTGGTGGACGGCGAAGTGCTGTCGTTCGGAGCAAGCATCGGCATAGCCTCCACGGACAGCACTGCTGCGGGGCTGGAGCTTTTCACCAAGGCCGACATTGCACTGTACGAGGCAAAGGCATCCAGCAACGGCGAGGCTGTGGTCTTCCGTCCGGCGATGGAAGCGCGCATGCGCGATCGGAAAGAGCTTCTCGCCGACCTTTCCAGTGCGGTCGAGAAGGGAGAACTCGAACTCGACTACCAGCCGCTGCTCGACATCGCCTCCCAGCGCACGGCCGGCTTCGAGGCGCTGGTGCGCTGGCGGCATCCGGTTCGCGGGCTCGTTCGTCCGGATGAGTTCATTGCCCTGGCAGAAGAAAGCGGTCTCATCGTCTCGATCGGGGAATGGGTGCTTCGCACCGCCTGCGCCGAAGCGACCTCCTGGCCGCAAGGCATATCGGTGGCAGTCAATCTCTCGACGCGTCAATTCTCCGATCACAGCCTTGTCGACACGATCGTCCAGGCGTTGATGGACAGCGGACTCGACCACCGCAGGCTGGAACTGGAAATCACGGAATCGGCTCTGCTGCATGAGGCCAACCTGCCAATACTCAAGGCGATCCGGGATCTCGGAGTAAGGCTCGCCCTCGACGATTTCGGCACCGGCTACTCATCTCTCGGCTACTTGCAGCGCGTCGCGTTCGACAAACTCAAGATCGACCGCTCCTTCATCATGGATGCCCCTGGCAATGCGAAGAGCAAGGCGATCGTGGAAGCGGTCCTGGAGATGGCGCGCGTTCTGGAGATCTCGGTCACGGCCGAGGGTGTGGAGAATGCCGAGCAGATGCAGTGGATTTCCGGGCGCTGCCATCAGGCGCAAGGCTACTTCATCGCAAAGCCGATGCCGCCGCGCGAGGTGAGCGCCTACCTGAGCAGAGAAGTCCGGCACGAGATCCCTCGCAGGATGTCGGCGGCGGGCGATGCCGGCGGGTCCAGGTGAAGTCGCCGGTTGTGCCTGCCGCCTGAGCCGCTGGCGCTTCGCGCGACCTGTCACGGCTTGACTTCGGCGGCCTTTTCCTGTCTTAGAGCGACCAATTCCGCGACGAGTTTCGACACTCCGAGCAGCCGACCGGGACGATCTGCACCAAGCAGGCGAGCGATCCCGGAGGTCAGCACCCGGCAGCGCGATGCGCCCCCGGGTGCTTTTGGGCTTTGCGCTGTTGGGACTTGCCCGCGTAAACACTACCTCCCGGTCAGTTGAACCGGGACAAGAGGAAGATCGATGTTCGAGAGCCTGCAGGACCGCCTTGGCTCCATTCTGAACGGCCTGACCGGCCGCGGTGCGCTGAGCGAAGCCGACGTGTCGGCGGCGCTGCGCGAGGTGCGGCGTGCGCTGATCGAGGCGGACGTCGCGCTCGACGTCGTGCGCTCCTTCACCGATCGCGTGCGCGCCAAGGCCGTCGGTGCCGACGTGCTGAAGTCGATCAAGCCCGGCCAGATGGTCGTCAAGATCGTGCACGACGAACTCGTCGCCATGCTCGGCTCCGACAGCGCGGCGATCGACCTGAATGCCCCGGCTCCTGTGGTCGTCATGATGGTCGGCCTGCAGGGCTCGGGCAAGACGACCACCACCGCCAAGATCGCCAAGCGCCTGACCGACCGCCAGAACAAGAAGGTCCTGATGGCGTCGCTCGACACGCGGCGTCCCGCCGCGCAGGAGCAGCTGCGCCAGCTCGGCGAGCAGACCGGCGTCGCCACGCTGCCGGTCATCGCCGGCCAGACGCCTGTCGACATCGCGCGGCGCGCCGTGCAGGCGGCGAAGCTCGGCGGCCATGACGTCGTCATCCTCGACACTGCCGGCCGCACCCACATCGACGAGCCGCTGATGGCGGAGATGGCGGAAATCCGCGCCGTCTCCTCCCCCCACGAGACGCTGCTGGTGGCGGATTCGCTGACCGGCCAGGACGCGGTGAACCTCGCCAAGAATTTCGACGATCGCGTCGGCCTCACCGGCCTCGTGCTGACCCGCATGGACGGCGACGGCCGCGGCGGCGCGGCGCTGTCGATGCGCGCCGTCACCGGCAAGCCGGTGAAGCTGATCGGCACCGGCGAAAAGATGGACGCGCTGGAGGAGTTTCATCCTCGCCGCGTCGCCGACCGCATCCTCGGCATGGGCGACATTGTCAGCCTCGTCGAGAAGGCGGCCGAGACGATCGATGCGGAGAAGGCCGCGGCGATCGCCAAGAAGATGCAGGCCGGCAAGTTCGACCTGAACGACCTCGCCGACCAGCTCGGCCAGATGCAGAAGATGGGCGGCATGGGCGGCATCATGGGCCTCATGCCGGGCATGGGAAAGATGAAGGACCAGCTGGCGTCCGCCGGCTTCGACGACAAGTCGATCTCCCGCCAGATCGCCATCGTGCGCTCGATGACCAAGGCCGAGCGCGCCAATCCGGACCTGCTCAAGCACAGCCGCAAGAAGCGCATCGCCGCCGGCTCCGGCACTGACGCCGCCGAGATCAACAAGCTGCTCAAGATGCATCGCGGCATGGCCGACATGATGAAGGCGATGGGCGGCAAGGGTAAGGGCGGCGGCATGATGCGCGGCCTGATGGGCGGGCTCGCCTCAAAGATGGGCATGGGCGGGATGATGGGCGGCGGCATGCCCGACCTCTCCAGCATGGACCCTGCGCAGCTGGAAGCGCTGCAGAAGCAGGTGCAGGCATCCGGCCTTGGCGGCGCCATGCCCAAGGGACTGCCAGGCGGCCTGCCGGGCCTCGGCGCCGGCGGCCTCCCCGGACTGGGCGGGCCGAAGCTGCCCGGCCTCGGCGGTGGACTGCCCGGAATTGGCAAGAAGCGGTGAGGGGAAGATGAGCGACGCCCAGGCCCTGCTGAAAGAATTGCGCAGCTCGATCGACAACATCGACGCCGCGCTGATCCACATGCTGGCGGAGCGCTTCCGCTGCACCCAGGCGGTCGGCGTCCTGAAGGCGACGCACGGGCTGCCGCCGGCGGACCCGGCGCGCGAACAGCAGCAGATCGCGCGCCTGCGCCGGCTGGCCGACGACGCACATCTCGACCCGGACTTCGCGGAGAAGTTCCTCAATTTCGTGGTGAAGGAAGTGATCCGTCACCACGAGCAGATCGCGGCCGGCAACGGTGCGACGAAACCCGCCGGCACCCAGCCGGCATAGACATCATACCGAACAGAGATCAGTCAGGAGATTGAAATGGCATTGAAGATCAGGCTGGCACGCGCTGGCTCCAAGAAGCGCCCCTACTACCATGTGGTCGTCGCCGACGTCCGCTCGCCGCGCGACGGCCGCTTTATCGAGGCGGTCGGCTCGTGGAACCCGCTGCTCCCGAAGGACGGCGAGCGCGTGAAGCTCGACGAGGAGCGCGTGAAGCACTGGCTCGGCCAGGGCGCTCTGCCGACCGACCGCGTGCTGCGTTTCCTCGGCCAGGCTGGCATCTCCAAGCGCGATGCGCGCTCGAACCCGAAGAAGGCCGAGCCGGGCAAGAAGGCGCAGGAGCGCACTGCCGCCATCAAGAAGGCGCAGGAAGACGCCGCCGCCGCCATCGCCGCTGCTGCGGCCGAGCCGGCCGCGAGCTGATCCACGCGATCGACCGAAATGCGAAAACGGCGGGCCATGGCCCGCCGTTTTTGCGTTCGCCAGCGTGCCGTTACTTGTCGAGGAAGGCCTTGATGATCGAGCCGGCCTTTTCCGGGAACTCCCAGAACATGTTGTGGCCGGCCCCCGTGAAGGTCTCGTATTGCGCGCTCGGATAGGCTGCCTTGAGCGGTTCCTGGTGGCTGGCGTCGAACAGCGCGTCCTTGTCGCCCCACAGCACCAGCACCGGCGCCTTGACAGCCGCGGCGATGGGCGTCAGGTCGGCCGTCGTAAGCCCCCACAAGACACCCTTCCAGACGTGGATCGGCGTGGCCGCGCTCTCGGCGCGCTCGCGCTCGATATAGTCGGTGTCGACTGGGTTGGGGTTCCAGTACCAGTCCAGCATGAACTGACCGTTGGGATCGATCGGCGGCTGGAGCGGCAGGATGTTGTCCCACAGCCACGTGCCCGGGCCGCCGCCGGTCCTGACCGTCGACGAGACCAGCACCAGCTTGCCGACCTGCTCCGGATACTGCGCCGCCAGCATCTGCCCGGTGAGCGAACCGAGCGAGTGTCCGACGACATCCATCTTCTCGAAGCCGAGCGCCTTGATGAACAGCGACGCGTCATAGGCGAAGTCGCCGATGGCGTAGCAGCATTCCGGTGCGCTCGACTTGCCGTGCCCGCGCAGATCGATGGCGAACAGGTGACGGTCCTTCAGGTAAGGCGCCAGCAGCGACCAGCTGCGGCTGTTGTCGGTGTAGCCATGGATCAGCAGCGTCGGCTTGCCGTCGGAATTGCCGGTTTCGACATAGGCGACGGTGACGCCGTTCGGCAGCTGCACGGTCTTCTTCGCTGCGGCCCAGTCGGCCTGCGTGGGAATGCCGATCTCGGCAGCACCGGCTACGCTTGCAAAGGCAGCCAGCAACGCAATCCCAAGTGACGCGATCAGCATTCGCATCGGTGCTCTCCCTGTTCAGAACATCCGCGTGAGCGCGGCCCGGCGCTACTCTACGACGCCGCCGCGCGGCGGCAAGCCGCCTTCACGAGAAGTAGAAGCGTTCCGCTTCCAGCATGGGCGGCGGCGGTTCGCCGAGCGCTTCCATGACGGAAATCTCACAGACGCGGCAGAGACCGTCGAGGGCAAGGTCGTTGGCCTCCGTTCCGAACGGGTCCTCCAGCTCTTCCGACAGCGCGTCGAGGCCGAAGAAGGTGTAGGCGACGAGCGCGGTGAACAGCGGCGTGCCCCAGCCGGCGGAGCCGGCGAGGCCGAAGGGCAGCAGCAGGCAGAAGATATAGGCGGTGCGCTGCAGCAGCAGCGTATAGGCGAAGGGCAGCGGCGTGCCGCGAATGCGTTCGCAGCCCGCCTGCAGCGCCGACAGTCCCGCGAGCCGCTCGTCGAGGATACGGAAGCCTATCGAATCGATGCTGCCGTCCCGGTGCAGCGCGCCGATGCGGCGACCCATGGCCAGCACCATCGCATCCGCTTTGTTGGCTGCCTTGGCAGCCGAATCGACATCAGCCGGAGCAAAGGCGCGCGCTTCCTTCGCCGCATCGACCTGGCGCAATTGGCCGCGCAGGAAATGGCCGAAGGCCAGCGCCTGCATCAGGAGCGCGCGGTGTTCGTCGCGCGACGGGATCAGCGAAGTCGCCACGCGCGACAGATTGCGGATATCGAAGACAAGCTGGCCCCACAGCTTGCGTGCCTCCCACCAGCGGTCATAGGCGGCGCTGTTGCGAAAGCCGAGATAGATGGAAAGCGCCACGCCGATCAGTCCGAACGGCGCGATGCTGAACTCCGACAGGCGGAACTCGAAGTACCGCGTCACGCCGACCACCGCGGCGGCATAGATCGCGAGACCGATGATCTGCGGCAGGATGCGCGGCACGATCGACCCGCGCATGACGAAGAACAGCTTGAGGAAACCTGGTCTATGGCGAACGATCATGCGCGAACCACGCGGGTGAGTGCCGGGGCCGCCAGCTTTCGGCCAGAGGCGCGTGC
>JBFXFO010000170.1:0-7671 GCA_050178915.1 Rhizobiaceae bacterium
CAGATCCTGCTGGCCAAGCGCATGGGCAAAAAGCGCATCATCGCCGAAACCGGCGCAGGCCAGCTCGGCGTGGCCTCCGCCACGGTCGCGGCGCGGTTCGGCTATCCTTGCGTGGTCTATATGGGCGCCACCGACGTGGCGCGGCAGCAGCCCAACGTGTTCCGCATGAAGCTGCTCGGCGCCGAAGTGCGGCCGGTGACCTCTGGCCACGGCACGCTGAAGGACGCCATGAACGAGGCGCTGCGCGACTGGGTGACCAATGTCGAGGACACCTATTACCTGATCGGCACCGCCGCCGGCCCGCACCCCTATCCGGAGATGGTGCGCGACTTCCAGGCGGTGATCGGCACGGAAGCCAAGGAGCAGATGATGGCCGCCGAAGGCCGGCTGCCCGACCTCGTCGTCGCGGCGGTGGGCGGCGGCTCGAACGCCATCGGCATCTTCCACCCCTTCCTCGATGACCGCTCGGTCAGGATCGTCGGCGTCGAGGCCGGCGGACGCGGCCTGTCGGGCGAGGAGCACTGCGCCTCGATCACCGCCGGCTCGCCCGGCGTGCTGCACGGCAACCGCACCTATCTGCTGCAGAACGAGGACGGGCAGATCAAGGACGGCCATTCGATCTCGGCTGGCCTCGATTACCCCGGCATCGGGCCGGAGCACTCCTGGCTGAACGACACAGGCCGCGTCGACTACGTGCCGATCATGGACGACGAGGCGCTGGAGGCATTCCAGCTGCTCACCCGCATCGAGGGCATCATCCCGGCGCTGGAGCCGAGCCATGCGCTGGCGGAGGTGATCAAGCGCGCGCCCAAGATGGGCAAGGACGAGATCATCCTGATGAATCTCTCGGGCCGGGGCGACAAGGACATCTTCACCGTCGGCAAGATCCTCGGAATGGAGATGTGAGCGGCACATGCAGGCCGTGATCCACCACAACCCGAAATGCGGGACGTCGCGCAACACCCTTGCGCTTCTGCGAGCGGCGGGCGCGAATCCGGTCGTGGTCGACTACCTGACACATCCGTGGACGCGCGAAAGCCTGGGTTCGCTGATCGCGTCAACCGGACTCGGCGTGCGCGAGGTGCTGCGGCAGAAGGAGCAGGCGTATGAGCGGCTCGGTCTCGCCGATGGAACGCTGACCGACGAGCGACTGCTCGACGCGATGATCGCGCACCCCATTCTCATCAACCGCCCGATCGTGGTGACCGATCTGGGTGCTGCTCTCTGCCGCCCTTCCGAGCGCGTCCTCGACCTGCTGCCGGAAGGCGCGCTGTCTGGTGACTTCGTCAAGGAGGATGGCGAGGTGATACATGCAAAGGCATTGACCGAATGACCACCCGCATCGACCGCCGTTTCGAGAAGCTGAAGGCCGAGGGCCGGCCCGCGCTCGTCACCTATCTGATGGGCGGCGACCCCGATTACGACACCTCGCTCGCCATCATGCACGCGCTGACCAAGGCTGGCGCAGACGTGATCGAGCTCGGCATGCCGTTCTCCGATCCGATGGCCGACGGCGCGATCATCCAGGCGGCGGGACTGCGCGCGCTGAAGGCGGGGCAGACGCTGGCGAAAACGCTGCAGCTGGCGCGCGACTTCCGCAAGGACGACGCCGACACCCCGATCGTCATGATGGGCTACTACAACCCGATCTACATCTACGGTGTCGATCGTTTCGTCGCCGACGCAGTGGACGCCGGCATCGACGGGCTGATCATCGTCGACCTGCCGCCGGAAATGGACGCCGAACTCTGCCTGCCTGCGCTGCAGGCCGGCATCAATTTCATCCGGCTGGCGACGCCGACCACCGACGACAAGCGGCTGCCCGCCGTGCTGAACAACACATCGGGCTTCGTCTACTACGTCTCGATGACGGGCATCACCGGCGCGTCGCTGCCCGACACCAGCAAGGTCGGCGCGGCGGTGAAGCGCATCAAGGGCCACACCGACCTGCCGGTGTGCGTCGGCTTCGGCGTCAAGACGGCCGAGCATGCGCGCGCCATCGGCGCGGCGGCGGATGGCGTCGTGGTCGGTACGGCGATCGTCGCGGCGGTAGCCGGCACGCTCGGGCCCGACGGCAAGAAGGCCGGCGACGCGCCTGAAGCCGTAGCGACGCTGGTGCGCGACCTGGCGCGGGGCGTGCGCGAGGCGCGCCTTGCTTCGGCCGGATAGGCCTCCCATCTTTCACGCTCGAACAGGAGCGGTGCCATGAACTGGATCACCAACTACGTCCGCCCCAAGATCAACTCGATGCTGGGCCGGCGCGACGACATGCCGGACAATCTCTGGATCAAGGATCCGGAGACCGGCGAAATGGTCTTCCACAAGGACCTCGAGAGCAACCAGTGGGTGATCCCGAGTTCCGGGCACCACATGAAGATCTCGGCGAAGGAGCGGCTGAAGCACTTCTTCGACAATGGCGCCTATGACCTCCTCGAAAGCCCCAAGGTCGCGATCGATCCGCTCAAGTTCCGTGACGAGAAGCGTTATGTCGACCGCCTGAAAGAAGCGCGCGCCAAGACGGGTCTCGAAGACGCCATCCTCAGCGGACTGGGCTCGGTCGAGGGCCTGCCGATCGTCGCCACCGTGCAGGATTTCGCCTTCATGGGCGGCTCGCTCGGCATGGCTGCCGGCGACGCCATCGTGAAGGCGTTCGAGGTGGCGCTCGAGAAGAAGCGGCCGCTGGTGCTGTTTGCCGCTTCGGGCGGAGCGCGCATGCAGGAAGGCATCCTGTCGCTGATGCAGCTGCCGCGCACCACCGTGGCGCTCGACCGCCTGAAGGAAGCCGGCTTCCCCTACATCGTGGTGCTGACCAACCCGACCACCGGCGGCGTCACCGCCTCCTATGCGATGCTGGGCGACATTCATATCGCCGAACCCGGCGCGCTGATCGGCTTCGCCGGCCCGCGCGTCATCGAGCAGACCATCCGCGAGAAGCTGCCGGAAGGCTTCCAGCGCTCGCAGTATCTGATGGATCACGGCATGGTCGACATGGTCGTGTCGCGTCTGGAGATGCGCGAAACCATCGCGCGGCTGCTGAAGATCCTGATGAAGCAGCCGGCGGGAACGCCGAACGGCACGGCCGAATTCACGCCTCCGCAGGCAGCAGCGGCAGCGGAAGCCCGCGCCCCGGTCTGACGGTCTGGCTCTTGGCAAGGCCGCCGCGAAACGGCTTGCGCCGGCGCGTGCCGGCAAGGTGACTTATGGTTGAAATCCGGGCCACGGCGGCCGACCGCGAGATCGAGCGCCTGATGGCGCTGCATCCGAAAGGCTACGACCTTTCGCTCGACCGCGTCACGCGGCTGCTCGAGCGGCTCGGCAACCCGCAGGACCGGCTGCCGCCGGTGATCCATATCGCCGGCACCAACGGCAAGGGCTCCACTGCTGCCTTTTCGCGCGGATTGCTGGAAGCTGCCGGCCTCGGTGTGCACGTCCACACCTCGCCGCATCTGGTGAACTGGCACGAACGCTATCGCCTCGCCGCTCCCGGCGGCGGCAGGCTGGTCGCCGACGATGTGCTGGCGGAAGCAATCGCACGCGTCGCAGAAGCCAATGCCGGGGAGACGATCACCGTCTTCGAGATCCTCACCGCAGTAACCTTCATCCTGTTCTCGGAACACCCGGCCGACGCCTGCGTGATCGAGGTGGGGCTGGGCGGCCGCTTCGACGCCACCAACGTGATCAAGCAACCGGCGGCCACCGCCATCATGCCGATATCGCTCGACCACGAGGCGTATCTCGGCGATCGCGTCGAACTGATCGCGGCGGAGAAGGCCGGCATCATCAAGCGGCGCGTGCCGGTCATCGTCGGCGCACAGGAGCACGACGCGGCGCGGCAGGTCATTCTCGAAACCGCCGAGCGACTTGGCGCGCCGGCCATCGTCTATGGCGAGGATTTCCTCGCCTTCGAGGAGAATGGCCGCATGGTCTATCAGGACGATCACGGCCTGATGGACCTGACGCTGCCGAAACTCGCCGGACGGCACCAATACGCCAACGCCGCCGCCGCCATCGCCGTGGTGAAGGCCGCCGGCTTCCCGGTGACGATGCGCAGCGCCGACGCGGCGATGCAGAATGTCTACTGGCCCGGCCGCATGCAGCGGCTGGCGCCCGGCCGGCTGACGGCACTGGCGCCGGAAGGGGCGGAGATCTGGGTCGACGGCGGGCATAATCCCGGCGCCGGACTGGTTGTCGCCGAGGCTCTGACCGAGCTTGAGGAGAAGCGGCCGCGCCCGCTCTTCCTGATCTCCGGCATGATCAACACCAAGGACCAGACCGGCTATTTCCGTGCGTTCCACGGCATGGCGCGGCATGTCTTCACCGTGCCGGTGAACACCAGCGACGCCGGCGTGGCGAATGCCGAACTGGCGGTGCGCGCAAGTGAGGCCGGCCTGTCGGCCGAACCGATGGCTTCGGTCGCCAATGCGCTCATGCTGTTGCGCGACACCTGGGATCCGACCGAACCGGCGCCGCGCATCCTGATCGGCGGGTCGCTCTATCTCACCGGGGCTGTGCTGGCCGAAAACGGCACGGTGCCGGAGTAGACACAGGCCAGCCAGCAAAAAGCCCGGCGCGATGGCCGGGCTTTCGAATTCCGCGATGAGATGCGATCAGACGGCAGCGCTGATCCAGTTGGACAACACCGTCTTTGGCGCGGCGCCAACCTTCATGTCGGCGATCTCGCCGCCCTTGAACAGCATCAGCGTCGGGATCGAGCGGACGCCGTACTGCGCGGCCAGCTCGGGGTTCTCGTCGATGTTCAGCTTGGCGATCTTCACCTTGCCGCCGAGCTCCTTGGAGATTTCCTCGAGCGCCGGGGCGATCATCTTGCAGGGGCCGCACCACTCCGCCCAGAAATCAACGACGACGGCTTCCTTGGCGTCGAGCACGTCGGTCTTGAAGTTGCTCTTGTCGATCTTGACGGTTGCCATCTGAGGACAATCCTTTCGGGCGTTGCGCGTGCGCCATATGTGGTGTGGGGCGACCCGTGGGTCAAGCAAGGCTTGTGTCACGCACGCGTGAGTCGGGCAAGGGCGGCGTCCATGGCTTCCGCCGGCACCGCGATCAGCGATGGCGTTTCGGTGAAGATCAGCGCCGCCTCGACGCTGCGACCCGGATAGACCTTCTGCAGCAGCGCCCGGTAGAGAGCCAGCTGCAGCACATAGGCCGGCGGCACCTGGTCAAGCGCCGTCGGCGGCGGGCGGCTGGTCTTGAAGTCGGCGATGAGCACGCGGCCGGGCGTCACCGCCAGCCGGTCGATCTTGCCGGAGACCGCCCGCTCGCGATCCTTGACCGTCAGCGTACCCATGATCTCGACCTCGGCCCGGCTGCCCCCGGCGAAGATCGGCGCAAAAAGCGGGTCGGAAAGGATGCGGAAGACCGACTGCAGCACGGAACGCTGCTCCGGCTCCTGCCACTCCTGGCCTACGCGCTGGATGTACCGCGCGGCGGCGGCCTCGCGGCCCTGTGCAAGCGACGGCAACACCTGCAGCAGCCGATGCACGGCGGTGCCGCGCGCGGCAGCGAAGGCTGCCCGGTCTGTGGCGTCAAAGACGGGTGAGCGTTCGGAGACGACCGGCTCATTGCCCTCCTCGATGAGCAGCGAAGCACCGGAAGGCGTCAGCGGGCGTGGCAGATGCTCCGGCGGGGGCGGATTGCGCTCGAGCAGGGCCGGCAGCAGGACGCGCTCGGGCTCCGGCAACGGTTCGGCCGCCGCTCGCGCCTCGATCATGGCCGGGCGGGTGACGCGGAAGAGCAGGGTCGGCTCACCGGTCGCCGGATCGACAATCGTTTCGGTTTCCTCGGCTCCACCCAGCGCGGCGGTGACGATGGAGTGCCAGGTGCCCGGCGCGGGCGTGCGCTTGCCGTGATAGCCGCAGACGATCAACCGGTCCTCGGCGCGCGTCATGCCGACATAGAGCAGGCGGCGGTACTCTTCCTCGGCCTTCAGCTTCAGCGTGGCCGCGATGCCGCGCGACACCGTGTTGGCGAGATCGACGCCGGCGCGCCAGAGGAAGCCGCGCACTTTGCCATGCATGAATGCGAAGTCATGCGGGATGAGGCGCGGCAGATGCTGGTCCGAGAATGGCGCCTGCCCGCCATCGACGAGGAAGACGACCGGCGCTTCCATGCCTTTCGCGGCATGCACCGTCATGATGCGCACCTCGTCGCGCGTCTGGTCCATCTCGCGCTTGATCTCGGGTGCGGCGGTCTCGAGCGTGGCGAGGAAGGCCTCCAGCCCCGGCAGGCCGACACGCTCCTGCGCCAGACAGAAATTGAGGAACTCGTCGAGAATGTCGCCGGCGTCGGGGCCAAGCCGCGCGACCATCTTGCGGCGGACGCCGTCGGAGCCGAGCACGCGGGAGTAGAATTCGAAGACGCGGCGGAAGGCGGCGTCCGTGGCCCATTTGTCCAGCTGCTCCACCACCTGGCGCAGGAACATGTCGCCCTCGGCTGCCCGTAGCGAGGCGATCAGCGAACGCGATGGCGGTCGGTCCGCAGCGAGTTCGAACAGCTGCTGGTCGGTGAGGCCGAAGATCGGGCTGCGCAGGATGGCGGCGAGCGACAGGTCGTCCTCGGGCAGCAGGCAGAAGCGGCCGAGCGCCATCATGTCCTGCACGGCGATGTGCGCGGACAGGCTCAGCCGGTCGGCTCCGGCCACCGGGATGCGCATCTCTTTCAGCCGCCGGGCCAGCGCGTGCACGAAACGGTCGCGCTTGCGCACCAGCACCATGATGCCGCCGGGCCGCACAGCACCGTCGGGTGCGTCGGCAGCGGTGATCCGCTGGATGGCGGTGGCGACCTTGTCGGCAACGCGGATGGCCGGCGCGCTCGCTTCGTTGACCGGCGTCGTCCAGTCGTCCGGTTCGTCCACCTGCTCGGCCCCGAGCGACGGCCAGACCTCGACCGAACCCGGCTCGCCGCCGCGGATCGCCTTGTGCGCCACCGGCTCGGGGTCGCGCGTCAGGCCGCTGCGCACGCCAGCGTCGGCGAAGACGCGATCGACAGCGCCGAGCACGTCGTCGGTCGAGCGGAACGACCAGGTGAGCTGCACGTCGCGAAAGCGCAGATCGGCCGCGTCGGCACGGCTTCTGAACGCATACCGTGTCTCCGCGAAGGCGGCCGGGTCGGCACCCTGGAAGGAGTAGATCGACTGCTTCTCGTCACCAACGGCGAAGACGGTGCGGGTCGCGTTCTGACGCGCTCCCAGACCGGCAAAAAACTCTTCGGCAAGACTGCGCACCACCTGCCATTGCTGCGGGCTGGTGTCCTGCGCCTCGTCGATGAGGATGTGGTCGATGCCCTGGTCGAGCTTGAACTGTATCCAAGGGCCGGCGTCGGTGCGCGCCAGCAGCCGCACGGTGCGGCTGATCAGATCGTTGAAATCGAGCATGCCGCGCGCGCTCTTCAGCCGCTCGTAGCGGCCCGTCAGCGCGTCGGCGACGACGATGACGGCGCGCGTCGCCTCCAGCATGCCGAACAGGGCGTGGCGATCGGCAACCCTGGCGATGGCTTCGACGGCGGCATTGTAGTCATCGACGATGCCGGGCTCGGCGGCCTGCAGCGCCTTCTTGAAGATCGTCGGTTTATACGGATCGCCGTCGGCCTTGAAGAAGGCCTCGCGCAATTTGCGCAGGCGGCGCTCGGGGTCGGCCTCGGCAAAGGCGATGGCCG
>JBFXFO010000171.1:0-7589 GCA_050178915.1 Rhizobiaceae bacterium
TGGCTATCGCAACCGCCGGTGGCGTGGAGGGCAGAGTGGAGAAGATCGATTTCCGCAAGGCGCTGAAGACGCTCTACGACCCACCGAAAGGGCGGTTCGTCACGATCGAGGTGCCGCCGCTCGACTATTTCATGGTGGATGGCGCCGGCGATCCCAACACCGCGCCGGCTTACGCGCAAGCGGTGGAGGCGCTCTATTCCGCCTCCTACACGCTGAAGTTCATGTGCAAGAAGGAACTCGGCCGCGACTATGTCGTGCCGCCGCTCGAAGGGCTGTGGTGGGCCGACGACATGCACAGCTTCATCACGCGCGAGAAAGGCAAATGGTCATGGACCATGATGATCATGGTGCCGGATTTTGTCGGCGCGGCGATGGCCCGTCGAGCGGTCGATGCGGCGCGCGGGAAGAAGGCCCTGCCGGCGCTTGAATTGCTGCGCTTCGAGCGGCTGGAGGAAGGGCTCTGCGTGCAGACCATGCATGTCGGCTCCTACGACGAGGAAGGGCCGGTGCTGAAGGCCCTGCACGAGGAGTTCCTGCCGGCCAACGGGCTGAAGGAAACCGGCAGACACCACGAGATCTACATCGGCGACCCGCGCAAGACGGCGCCGGAGAGGCTGAAGACCATCCTGCGGCAGCCGGTCAGGGCTTCTCGGCAGCCAGCTTGAGGCGGGCGAGACCCTTCTCGTAATCGGGACCGACGCGGCCTTCGAACAGAAGGCCGAACCAGCGCTCGACGATGCCGTTCAGGCCCATGCGAAAGCCCCAGGTGACGCGGGTGCCGGTACCTGCCGGCTCAAGATCCCAGGTCGACAGCGCATGGTCGGGGAAGTCGGCAAATGCCAGCTCGGCGGTCACGTGCTTCGCCGGCTCGTAGAGGATGACCGTCTGGCTGCCGCTGCCGACATTCTCGTTGGTCGATTTCCAGCTCATCTGCTGGCCGATGCCGGGCGGCTCGACATCGTAGGTGTAGGTCGCGTTCGGGTCGAGCTGGACCCAGGGCGAGTACTCCTGGAAGCGACGCAGATCGCCGACGATGGCGAACACCTTCTCGGGCGGCGCAGCGATCTCGACGGAGCGGCGCACGTTGGCTTCGGCCGGCAGCAGGAACGAACCGGCGGCGACGATCACGACGACCGCGATGACCAGATAGACCAGCCATTTCAGGGCTCTCAGCATCGTCGTCGCCTCCGTCGCAGGGCTGTCTTCCGCCGCGGGCGACAGAATTGGCGCATGCCCCCGCCGCGTCAAGCGGCTGGCGGCACCTGGCGGGCGCTCGACCACCAATCCGCCACGATTGAGGCTTCCGCTCGCGCGCATCCGGGTGCGAAGGCCGTTTCTGGCCCGACGCTTCTATCGACCCGGACGGCAACGGAAATCGCGGCGTGTTCCCGGCCTGGAAGGCGGGACGGGCTGCCTCGGCGGGGTTGAACATGAGGAAGACCATTCTCGTGGCGTTCGGTTTCATGCTGAGCGCCGGCAGCGCGCTCGCGGACACGCCACAGATCACACGCTACGCGCTGGAGAACGGCCTCGACGTCGTGCTGGTGCCCGACAGCAGGGTGCCGAAGGTCGTGACCAACATCGTCTATCGCGTCGGTGCGCTGAACGAGCCGGCGGGCCGCTCCGGTTTCGCGCATCTGTTCGAGCACCTGATGTTCTCGGGCACCGAAGCCTATCCCAATTTCGATCATTCGACGGCGGCCATCGGCATCACCAACAATGCATGGACCAACGAGGATTCGACCGTCTACTACCAGGAAGGTCTCGCCTCGACGCTGCCGGTCATCCTGTCGATCGAGGCCGACCGCATGGCCAATCTCGGTCGCTCGGTGGCGCAGAACGAGCTCGACGTGCAGCGCGCCGTGGTCAAGAACGAGATGCGGCAGAACGTGATCGACCAGCCGTCGATGACCGGCTGGGAGGTGATGTGGGCGGCGCTCTACCCCAAGGGCCATCCCTATTCCAAGGCGGTGCTGGGTTCGCTCGCCGACCTCGATGCGGCGTCGCTCGATGATGTGAAGGGGTTCTTCAACACCTTCTACGTTCCCAACAACGCCACGCTGGTCATCGTCGGCGACATCGACATCGCCGCGACCAAGACGATGATCGCCGACACGCTCGGGCATGTGGCACGCGGCGCCGACGTGCCCGCCACCGTCGTGGCGGCGACCGAGCCGACGCGGGTGCGCATCGAAACGACCGACCGCGTCCCGGCGCCGCTGGTGGCGCTGACCTTCTCCGGCCCCGCCTTCGCGGCGGCGGAGGGCGGCGCGCTCGCGATCGCGGCGGAAATTCTCGGCAACTCCGACTACGGGCTGTTGCGAGACAGGCTGGTCGGCAAGGGCCTCGCCACATACGCGACGGCAGGCTGGTATCCCGGCTATCTGGGCGGCCGCTTCCTGATCGAATCCGCCGCGAACACCGGCGTCGACGCGGCGGCGATCGAGACCGAACTGCGCGCCGGGCTGACCGACTTCCTGGCGAAGCCGGTCGATCCGGCCGACGTCGAGCGCGCCAAGCGGACGCTGCTGCTCGCCGCACGCGTGGCGCGCGAGCCGCTGTCGGACGCGACGTCGGCGGTCTCCGAAGCCGCGCGCATGACCGGCCACCCGGAAGCCGCGTTCGAGGACGACCCGCGCATCGTCAATGCGACGCCGGAGCAGGTGTCGGCGGTGGCGAACAAGCTGCTGGCGCTGGCGGATGCCTCGACGCTGGTGGTGAAGCCCGGCGCGCGCGGCGACTACCCGGCGCTGCTGACCGAATCGACCGGCGCCGGCGCGCCGTTCACCGCCACGCCGCGCCCGGCGACCGAGATCGCCAAGCTGGAGCCGGGAACGCCGGGGGCGGTCACGCTGCCGGTGCAGGAAACGGCGATGATCGGCGCGCAGAAGAACATCAGGCTGATCCACTACCGCATGCCGGATGCGCCGATGGCCTACATCGCGGTGAGCGCGACGGGCGGCTGGTACAACGCCGCGCCGGGCAAGGAGGGCGTCTATTCGATGGCGATGTCGATGGCGACGCGCGGCGCCGGCGCGCACGACTTCGCAGGCTTCGCCAAGGCGGCGAGCGACATCGGCGCGACGCTTGGCGCGTCGTCCGACCAGCTCGCTTCCGAAGTGGCGCTGACGGTGCCGCCGGATGCGTTCGACGCCGGTGTGGCGCTGCTCGCCGAGGCGGTGCTGCAGCCGCGCTTCGACGCGGCCGAGTGGGACATCCTGCGCAGCGAGACGCAGGACTGGCTGGCGCGGCGCGAGGCCGACCTGCCGGACGTCGCGAAGCGGGCCGCATCGCAGGTTCTGTTCGCCTCGACGGGCGACCGGCCGGGACCGGACTGGTCGAACGACAGCTTCCAGTCGATCACGCTGGACGAGACGCGCGCGCTCTATGAGCAGATCTTCGCGCCGGGTTCGACGACCCTCCTCTCCGTCGGCCCGATGACGCTCGATGAGGTGAAGGCGGGGCTCGAGAAGAGCGCGCTGGGCAAGTGGGACGACAAGGCTGCCGGCGAGCCGAAGCGCGACGTGCCTGCCGCCGCGCTGCCGGCCAAGCGCCGCATCCTGATGCTGCCGGAACCGGGCGCCAGCCAGACGGCGATCTACGTGGCGCGCGCCATCCCCGGCCGCTTCGAGCCGGGCTGGGCGGACGCCAAGGCGGTGCTGCGCCTGCTTGGCGCCGACTTCACCAGCCGCCTCAACTCGGTCATCCGCGAGGAGAAGGGCTATTCCTACGGCGTCTATGGCAGCACGTTCGACATGATCCCGAAAGGCTCGGCCCTGGCGATCACGACGACGGTGCAGCGTGACGCCTCGGGCCCCGCACTGCAGGAATTCTTCAACGGCTTCGACAGCCTCGCGAAGGTCCCTGTGTCGCAGGAGGAACTCGACCGCACGCTGACCGCGCACCAGCTGGGCCTGGCCGGCATCGCCGAAACCTCGGGCGGGCTGTTCCAGGAACTGACCGGCATGGTCGGCAGCGGGCTGACGCTTGAGGATCGCGTCGGCGGGCTGGAGGCGATGACCAGGCTCTCGCTCGACACGGTGCGCGCCGAGGCGCTGAAGCTGGCGCCGCTCGACCAGGCGCTGATCGTCGTGGCCGGTGACCCGCAGGTTGTGATGCCGCAGCTGAAGGCGATCGGCATCACCGAAGTCGAGGTGATTGACCGCACCGACGCCGTCTCGGCGGAGCGCTCGCTCGGGCTCACCGGCGGCGACAGCGGCATGGAGCCGGTGAGCGGCTCGGGCATGCTTGGATCGACCGGCACGGTGCATGGGACGGGTCCGGCGGACACGCACTAGAGCGGCGTTGCCGGCGCAACAAAAAAGGGCGGCGCATGCGCCGCCCTTTCTGTGTCTGTGATGGCGTCCTACCAGATCGACTTGCCGGGCGCCGGAGCAGCGGGAGCGGGGGCCGCCGGGGCTGCCGGCGCCGCCTGCGGCAGGGGCGCGGCCGGTGCAGCGGCGCTGCGCCGGCGGCCGATCATGTAGACGACCGCCGCAATCGCCAGTCCGGCGGCGATGATGATCAGCGACAGGATCGGGCGGTACCAGAACCAGGCGATGGCGATCGTCACGGTTCCGATGACGATGGCGAGCAGGAAGGCCAGCAGGCCGGTGCCGAAGCGCACGATCGAACCGATGAACGGGACGAGGTCGCCGACGATGCCGAGCGGCGCTAAGATGAGGCCGAAGCCCACCGCCATCAGCAGGATGCCGGCGATGCGCAGAATCCAGGTCAGCCACATGTTGGCTGACTGCGCGTCGGCGAACATCTTGTCGGCAGCGACGTTGCCCTCGTCGACCATCAAGAGGGCGTCGCCGGCCTGGGTCTGGTACTCGGCGAACATCGATCCGGACTGCCTGCCGATGATCGACACGGTCTGCAGCGGCACGATCTCGTAGCTGATCCGGTAATCGCCGACCGCCGGCGAGGTCGGGTTGAAGCCGAGATAGATGCCCCCATTGGTGACCGAGACGCGCTTGGTGCCGGGATAGGCGGCGTCGATCTCCGCCAGCTTGCCTTGCTCGATGGGCAGCGCCTTGGCGCCGCCGATGTCGTTGAGCACGGGGGTGTCGAGCGTGAACGCCTGCAGCTTCGCCTCGGGCACCTGGACCTTCCTGGAGAAGATCTCCATCGACGGATTCTCGTGGCCGGCCGGGTTGTTGAATTCGGACGAATTCTTCGCCTCGTCGGACCAGCCCTTGGCGTAGGAATAGGTGGTGACGGTGGTCTCCGAGCCGCCAAGCTCCTTCTTGGTCTCGGATTTCTCGGTCTCGATCCACTGGTACATCTCGACCTTGCGTTCGAGCCGGATGCCCGGCGCGGAGATGGCAAAATCGGGGTCGGCCGGGATGGTGTCGGCGGTGACCGGACCGCTGACATGGATCAGCTTGCCTTCATTGGCGGGATCGACCGTGTCGGCTGCCACCGAGACGACGGCGCCCGCGCCTTCGGTGAGCGACAGCGCGGTCTGCACTGCACGCCCCTCGTTCCAGAACAGACCGACGACCATGCCGAGCACCAGCACGATGCCGATCAGGATGCCGCTGACGGAGCGTCCGAGGCGCGACGTCCACGACGTGCTTGTGGTGACAGTGTGCGAATTGCTCATGCCGAATCCCCCTTCCCGTGAGCGGGGCGGAATCTACTCCCGCCGCAGAACGGCGTCGATATTGACGGCGTGTATCGCAACGATGTCGCGAGAACCCGGCAATGTGGCCGTTGCCGGCCGTCTGTACCCGCCACCGGGGGTGCGGGTGTCGACCATTTCAGGGTGGATTTGCTGACGAACGGTCACAAACGTTTACGAAAAGTGAACAGGCAACACGGTGAGCGGCAACAACCTCGTGCGCGTGTTCTTCATCGGCGACGCCGGCATGAAACGGCAACGGCACGACCAACGTCACCATCCAGAATCTGACGGTTGCCAACGCCAATGCGCAGGGCGGCGTCGGAAACGCGCGCGCCGGCGGTGGCGCCGGGCCGGGCGGGGCAATCTTCGTCCGCTCCACCGGAAATCTCACCATTTCCAACGTCACGCTCGCGGGCAACACCGCAACGGGTGGAGTGAATAGTGCGGCCGACAGCGGCGACGACGGCGGCTTCGGGGGCGGCGGCGGCGCTGGTTTTGGCCTATCCGGAGGCGCAGGAGGGTGCGGCGGCGGCGGCGGGACCATTTCCGCGTCGGGCGGAGCTGGCGGCTTCGGCGGCGGCGATGGAACTGCAAGCGCGGCAGCGACCCCCGGGTCAGGGGGGGTCGGCGGCGGCAATGGAACCAATCAGGGCGGCGCGGGCGGCGGCGGCGTCACGGTCGCCACCGGCGCCACCTTCGAGATCGACAAGGCCGGACCCTCGACGCTGGCCAACACGGTCTCGGCCGGTGGCGGTTTCACCAAAAACGGCGCCGGCGATCTGCAGATCGACAGCACCAACACCTATTCCGGCCCGACCAACATCCTGGCGGGCTCGATCACCACGTTCAGCGCCGGCGACAACGCCATCGGCGGCCAGTCGGACGTCACCATCGCTTCCGGCGCCGTGCTCGCGCTGATCGCCGCCGAGACGGTCGGCTCGCTGTCGGGCAGCGGCCGCGCCGGCGGCACCGGTGCCGACCCGCGCGTGCTCACCGTCGGCGGCAGCGGTAACGATGCCAACTTCACCGGCGTGCTCGGCAACAACGCATTCGGCGGCGTCGGCGCGCCCCTGACGCTGAACAAGATCGGTTCCGGCCGCGCGGCCTGGGCGTGGAACGCGGTCAATGCACGCGCGATCACCGCCGCCTTCCAAGCGCTGCCCGGGCAGACTTTCACCGTCAACGGCGCGCGTCCCGCCCGCAATTCGGCGCCGCTCGACCTCGGCATCGAGGCCAGCTTCGACAATGGACTCGCCGCCAAGCTCAGCTTCAACGGCGAGTTCTCGCGCAACGTCTCCAGCTTCGGCGCGTCCGCCAGGCTGTGCTACCGCTCTTAGGCTGCCGTGCGATGACCGTCAGGCGTGGTGGCCTCCGCCACCATTCCTGCCCACAAGGGATTTGAGTTCGCCTCACAAGGTGCCGATGCAGTCGGCGGCCTGCGAAGGCAGGACACAGATCTGGTCAGCCGTGAACTCTGCCAGATTTTCGGATGCCTAGGACAATGCGTCGGCGATGTCGGCAACAGCGTCATCATTTTCCATCACGGCCTCCGATAGGGTGGACCAGATCAACAAGCCTGACGGGGAACTGTTCCAGCGGGGCCAGCTTCTTCGCGGTGGCGCGCGAACGGCTGCCGCCCGCAAGCAATGCCTGCCGCGGCCTCTCCGCCATCGTCTCGCGAAGCGGATCCGCGCGGTGACGCGGCCCGCATGATGGCGGTCGGGCCAAGGACCGGCTTGCGCCGCGGCCCGCATCGGTTAAGCGTGCTGCAACCGAAGCGGGGAGGCCGACCATGTCGCTCAAGGGCAAAACGCTGTTCATTTCGGGCGGGTCGCGCGGCATCGGGCTGGCGATCGCGCGGCGCGCTGCGCGCGACGGCGCCAATGTGACGATTGCCGCCAAGACGGCGGAACCGCACCCGAAGCTGCCCGGCACGATCTACTCGGCCGTCGAGGAG
>JBFXFO010000172.1:0-7562 GCA_050178915.1 Rhizobiaceae bacterium
CGCCGCCGCGCCCATGATTCACAGCCGAAAAAGAATCGTGGAAAGATTAGCCGTTGACTCGAATCGCTGGCTCGGAAAGGGCAGGTCGATAGCAGAACAAAACAGGAAAATCCACTGGCGACGCGACCACAATTCCGATCAAGCACGAAGGCGGCGGCGGGTGCATTGAGGGCGGGCCAACCGGGAGAGTGAAGTGGACCCCATCGGGAAGGCGCTCTGGTTCATCGAAGGCAATTCGCGGCACGACCTCGCCCTCGACGACATTGCCGCAGCCGCGGGCGTCTCGCGCTTCCATCTCACACGTGCATTTGGCGACGTGCTGCACAGGCCGGTGATGCGCTACGGGCCGGAATTCGATTCGCGCAGCGGCGATGGCGGCCTGGAAATCTGGCTGCCCGTCAGAGGCTAGTCGTCGACGTTCGAGCGCAGCGCGGCGCCCCAGTCGAGGCGGCGCGCCTTTTTGTACGCGTCGCCATCACGCTTGCTGAACTCGGCGACCGCCATGACGCCATCGGCACGGCAGAGCTTCAGCGCTACACGTCCTCCACCGCCGCGTGGCGGGGCGAGCACGCGTGCGTCGATCGCCTCGGCGGGCAGTCGGCTTGCGGCGAGGAAGACGTACTTCTCGTCCTCCCACGGAACCTCGGCATCCTTGGTGAGGCGGTGCACGCGCGAACGCGCCACGCGGCGGGAGAAGTGACACCAGTCCGGCGCGTCGAGCGGGCAGGGTGCGGCATGCGGGCAGGGCGCGACGATGCGTGCGCCGGCGGCGATCAACGCGTCGCGCACGGCGAGGATTCGACGCCAGCCGGCGGGTGTGCCGGGCTCGACGACGAGCAGCACGCCGGCGGTCGTTTGCCAGAGCCGGCGCGTGAGCGGCGCGATGGCCGCAGGGGACAACTCGTCCAGCACATAGCAGACCGTGACCAGATCGGCGGGCGGCAGTTCGGGCAGCTGGCCTTCGGCGTCGCCGGCAAGCCAGCGGCTGGCGACGGGCAGGGCCGCCGCAAGCCGCTGGCCTTCAGCCCGCACCGGTGCGCTGGCCTCGACAAGCGTCGCGCTGTCGAGCGACGGCCAGCAATCCGTCGACGCCCACAGCGCCGTGCCCGGCCCGGCGCCGACATCAATCAGCGTTCGCGGCGCAAAGCTCGGCACGAGATCGTCGATGCAGGCCAGGCTGGTGCGGACGGCGGCGTATGTAGCCGGCAGCCGCGCCGCCAGATAGGCGAGCACGGCCAGATGTTCAGACAGGTGCAGGCGGCCGTCGCGCAGCTCCGCGCGGTACCGGCGCGACAGCGTGTCGGCGGCGCGGCGCAGCTCGGAGACCGGCGTTCCCGCCAACGCTGCATCGACGGCAGCACGCAGGGCGGCGGGCAACTCCACCGGTCAGGCGGCGCGCGGCGCCAGCAGGATGATGCTGGCGCCGAGCAGGCAGACCGCCGCGCCGATGGCGTCAAAGCGGTCGGGACGAACATTCTCCACGAGCCACAGCCAGGCAAGCGAGGCAACGATGTAGATGCCGCCATAAGCCGCGTAGGCCCGCCCGGCGGCGGGCACGTCGACCAGCGTCAGCAGCCATGCGAAGAGCGCAAGGCTCACCAGCCCCGGCACGATCCACAGCGGCGATTTGTCCAGACGCAGCCACGCCCAGAACGCGAAGCAGCCGGCGATCTCGGCAAGTGCTGCCAGGACGTAGACGACGTAGGTCATGGCATGCGCCCTTCGCGGCCAGTGCGTTGGCGCCTCGGCAGCGAGCCTACTGGTCCGCCACCTTTCGCTGGCGCTTCGGGGCGGCCGCGACGGGCTCCTCAAGCGACACTGCGGCGGGCTCCAGCGGGCGGCCGATCTCGTGCACGGCGATGGCCTTCTCGCCCTGCTCGATGTAGCTGCGCGTCATCGGCAGGATGTCGTTCTTCTTGGTCATCTGGATCTGGAAGTTCATCATGTCCTGCCAGCGGAACGAGGCTTCCGAGGCCGCCAGATAGAACTCCCACATGCGGCAGAAGCGCTCGTCATAGATCGCCTTGGCCTTGTCGCGGTTCGCGAGGAAGCGCTGGCGCCAGTGCTTCAGCGTCTCGGCATAATGCAGGCGCAGAATCTCGATGTCGCCGGTCATCAGCCCGGCACGCTCGACATGCGGCATCACTTCCGACAGCGCCGGGATGTAGCCGCCGGGGAAGATGTACTTGCGGATGAACGGCGCGGTGGCCGCCGGCACGCCGAAGCGGCCGATCGAATGCAGGACCATCACGCCGTCGGGCTTGAGCAGCGTCGCGACCTTCTCGAAGAACTCGCGATAGTGCGGCGTGCCGACATGCTCGAACATGCCGACCGAGACGATGCGGTCGAAGCGCTCGTTGATGTGCCGGTAGTCCTTGATCTCGAAGTGGACGCGGTTGTCGAGGCCTTCGGCGCGGGCCCGCTCGGTGGCGACCGCATGCTGTTCGGTCGAGAGCGTGACGCCGAGCACGTTCACGTCGAAATTGCGCGCGAGATAGAGGCCGAGCCCGCCCCAGCCGCAGCCGATGTCGAGGACGTTCTGGCCGGGCTCCAGCTTCAGCTTTGCGGCGAGGTGCCGCTTCTTGGCGAGTTGCGCTTCTTCGAGCGTGACGTCCGGGCTCTCCCAGTAGGCGCAGGAATACTGCATGTCGCTGTCGAGGAAGAGTTTGTAGAGCTCGCCCGACAGGTCGTAGTGGTGCTGCACATTGCGTTTCGAGCGGCCCGGCAGGTTGAACTGCTGCGCCTTGCGGAAGGCGAAGCGCACGCCGTCGAACACGCGCGCCCAGGCCGCATCGAGCGTGCCGGCCGCGCCGAAATTGATGAAGATCAGTTCGAGGAACTCGATGACGTCGCCATCGAGGAACTCCGCCTCCTGCGCCATGTAGGCCTCGGGGAAGGCGAGCATCGGATCGAAGGCGATGGCGCGTTCGGCCTTGGCCGACTTGATCTGGATATGGATCGGATTTCCGGTTCCGTCTCCGAATGTCACCGTCTGGCGGTCGGCGCCGGTGATCTTGAGGGTTCCGGTTTTGACGAGAGTCTTGAGGAGCTTCGAAAGGAATACGTTCATGGCAAGCAACCGAGTACGAAAAGATCGGCCATTATGGGACGACTTCACGTCTCCGTGAAGCCTCTGGCACAACAGGAGAATACGCTGTTGTTGCAGGTTGAACAATGTTGTTCGCCGACGAAAAAGGCCCGGGAAATCCCGGGCCTTTCGTTGGTCTGCAACAAGCTGCGGGCGGCTTACGCCTCCTCGCCGTCCTCGTCTGCGTTCGGATCGAAAAAGGCGTCCGGACGGGCGTTCTCGTTGATGTCGTCGCCGTAGATCGCCTCGGCGGTCGTCAGCGTCTCGCCCTTCGACTGGCGCTCCGCCTCGTCAGCCGAGCGGGCGATGTTCAGGGTGATGGTGACCTGGACTTCCGGATGCAGCGCCAGGGCGACGTTGGTGAGGCCGATCGACTTGATCGGCTGGTTCAGTTCGACCTGATTGCGGGCGACCGTGAAGCCTTCGGCGGTCAGCAGGTCGGCGATGTCGCGGGTCGACACCGAACCATAGAGCTGGCCGGTCTCGCCGGCCGAGCGAACGACGATGAAGTTCTTGCCGTCGAGCTGGTCGGCGACCTGCTGGGCTTCGGACTTGCGCTCGAGGTTGCGGGCCTCGAGCTGGGCGCGCTGGCCCTCGAACTTCTTCTTGTTGGCTTCGTTGGCGCGCAGCGCCTTGCCCTGCGGCAACAGGAAGTTGCGGGCGTAGCCGTCCTTCACCTTGACGGTGTCGCCCATCTGGCCGAGGCGGGAAATGCGTTCGAGAAGAATGACTTCCATGATCCTGTCCTTGTCTGGCGCAAAGCGCCTGCATCAAACTCTGAAGGACGGACAGGAGGAGAGGGCGTTACCGCCGCTGGTCGCTGTCCTGCCGTCCGGCAGTTAGGGCGTTGGCCCAACCCGGGATTCGATCGTGTCGCCAGCCGCGCCCGTCGCGATTGGAGGGAACGGGCGCGGACGCCCGTCCCAAAAGTATCGAGTGCTCAGCGCACCACGTACGGCAGCAGGCCGAGGAAGCGGGCGCGCTTGATCGCCTGGGCGAGTTCACGCTGCTTCTTCTGGCTGACCGCGGTGATGCGGGACGGAACGATCTTGCCGCGCTCGGAAATGTAGCGCTGCAGGAGACGAACGTCCTTGTAGTCGATCCGCGGCGCGTTGGCGCCGGAGAACGGGCAGCTCTTGCGACGGCGATGGAAGGGCCGGCGGGTCGGGATCTGGTTGATATCGACCATTATTCTGCACTCCCTTCGGCCGAAGCCTCACGCGGACGGCGCGGACGATCGCCGAAGCTGCGCTCGCCGCCGTCACGGTCGCCACGCGGGCCACGGTCACGGTCGCCGAAGCTGCGCGGGCCACGGTCGCCGAAGCCACGGCCGCCCCGCTCACCGCGTTCGCCTTCGTCGCGATCGCGCTTCTGCAGCATGGCCGACGGGCCTTCCTCGTGCTTCTCGACCTTGATGGTCATGAAGCGCAGGACGTCTTCCGACAGGCCCATCTGGCGCTCCATTTCCTTCAGCGCGTCCGCAGGCGCGTCGAGGTCCATGAGCGTATAGTAGGCCTTGCGGTTCTTCTTGATGCGGTAGGTGAGGGATTTGAGCCCCCAGCTTTCGACCCTGCCGACCGAACCTCCGTTCGCCGTGATCACGCCCTTGTACTGTTCGACGAGGGCATCGACCTGCGGCTGGGAAAGATCCTGCCGGGCAAGGAACACGTGTTCGTAGAGAGCCATTGCTCGCTTGCCTTTCTTCGTTTCTCCCAAGGGTCCAAGCGGCTAAGCCTCTGACCTCTCCGACCTGCATGTGGCAGGGAAGAAAGGCTGATGGACGAGACGGTCGAGAGCGGAGACACGGGAGGCGGAAGCCATCTGCTTCGCGACGCGACGCTTCTTGCGGAAACGGCACGGCCCTCCGTTCAGCCCCCAGCAGGGACCCTCGGAATTGCGGCGGCTATTACAGGCGATTGACCGGGAGCGCAAGCGCGACAGATTGCGCCCATGTCTGGGCGAATGCGCTGGCGTGATGGGAAATGCAGTATCAGGATGGTCCAGATGGAACGGGCCGTTTGGAGTTTTGCACGATAAGATTAAGTTAAGAATCCGGACGCTACGGTCGCCGACGGGGGCTTAGAATCGCGCGGCGTCGACAGTGACAGTTGCATCCAGCCCAGTGAAGCGCCGCCTGCGCCAGGTCTTTCGGGCGACCAACCTTCCGGCGGCCATCGCCATCGTCGTCATGGCCTGCGCCGCCGTGTTCGCGGACCGGCAGAATCTGCTGATCCACCATCAGCAGGTCCGCTCCGAAACCCTCGCGAAGCTGAACCTGATACGCGCCCGGCTGGAAGGCGATATCAACGGCAATCTGCAGCTCATCCATGGCATCGTCGCGATCGTGGCGAGCGAGCCCGACATCGACCAGCCCCGCTTCGCCGAGGTTCTGGCAAACGCGCTGGCACACAACTCCCAGCTTGTAAGCATCATCGGAGCGCCCGACTTCGTGGTGCGCCTCGTCTACCCGCCAAGCGACGAGGCCAAGATCCTCGGCATCAATTATCTCGAGCAGGCCGATCTGCGTGATGCGGCCCTGCGGGCTCGCGATGGCCGCGAGCCGATACTCGCGGGTCCGATCGAACTTAGACGCGGCGGCCACGGCGTCGTTGGCCGCTTTCCGGTCTTCGTGCCGCAACCAGAGGGTGGCGAGAAGTTCTGGGGTCTGATCTCGGCAATCGTCGATATCGACAGGCTGTATGCGGACAGCGGTCTGCTCGACGCAAACCTGTCGCTCGATGTGGCGATGTTCGGGCGCGATGCCAGCGGTGCCGAGGGCACGGCATTCTTTGGCGATCCGCGGCTGGTGCAGCAGGACCCCGTCGTCACCGACGTGCAACTGCCCGCAGGCTCATGGCGCATCGTGGCGGTGCCCAAGGGCGGCTGGGATGCACTGCCTGAGAATGCCTGGCTGCTGCGACTGCTGATGCTTGCCGCCGGGACGCTCATCATTCTGCCGGTTCTGGTCGCTGGCCGCCTCATCGGCGAACGCCAGAAACATATCTGCGAGCTGAAGAGCCGTGAGGATCAGCTGGCACGACTGTCCCGCCGTCTCGAACTGGCATTGGCTTCGTCGCAGGTCGGCGTCTGGGAGTACAACATCACCACCGGGGAACTCGTGTGGGACGACCGGATGGACGAACTGCACGGGCTGCCGCCTGACGGACGCAAGCGCACCTACGAAGAGTGGAAGAACGTCCTCCACCCCGACGACGTCGATCGTGCCGAACTTGCATTCGCCGAGGCGATCGAGGTGACCGGGAGGTATGAGTCCGATTACCGGTTGCGGCTTCTCGGCGGCGAGATACGGCACCTGCGGGCCATCGGCGCGGTCTACAAGGACGTCGATGGCGCGGCGAAGATGGTCGGCGTGAACTGGGATGTGTCGCGCGACGTGACGCTCAATTACGACCTGCGCCGTGCCAAGACACTGACCGAGGCGCGCAACGCCGAACTGCTGATGGCGAAGGCGCGCATCGAGCACGCTTCGCTGCACGATTCGCTGACCGGCCTGCCCAACCGCAGATATCTGGATGAGCGCCTCGACATGCTGTCAAAGCAGGCTGGCGGAAGTCATGCGCGCGTCGGCGTGCTGCACATCGATCTCGATCGCTTCAAGCAGATCAACGACACGCTCGGCCACGCTGCTGGCGACGCCATGCTGGTGCATGCCTCGAACGTGCTCAAGAAGAACGTACGGGTCAGTGACTTTCTTGCGCGCGTCGGCGGCGACGAATTCGTCATCATCTGCCGGCTTGAGGGACCGGATGCCGACCACGACGCGGCATTTCTTGCCGCGACTGCGGACCGCATCATCGTGGAGATGCGCCAGCCGGTGCCTTATCACGGGCATGAATGCCGCTTCGGCGTGTCGGTCGGCATCGCGATCGAGGCCACCATCGCCGACGATCTGCACCGCCTGCTGGTCAATGCCGACATCGCGCTCTACCGGGCAAAGAGGCGTGGTCGCAATCGCTACCAGTTCTTCAATGCTGCTCTCGAAGCTGAAATCGTAGAGACCAAGCGCCTCGCCGACGAAATCCTCATCGCATTGGAGCGGGGTCAGTTCGTTGCCTACTTCCAGCCGCAGGTCGACGCCGAAACGCTCGAGGTCGCCGGGGCCGAGGCGCTGGCGCGCTGGAACCACCCGACACGCGGCGTCCTCGGGCCGGATGCCTTCATGAAGACGGCGGAAGAGCTCAACGTCGTCTCCGTCATCGACCGCCTGATCCTCGAACAGGCGCACGCGCAGTTCCTGCGCTGGCGCGAGGCAGGCCTGTCCGTTCCAAAAATTTCGGTGAACGTCTCGGCGCGCCGCCTGCAGGACGAGGAGTTGCTGAGCGGACTGCGCAAGCTGAACATCGAACCCGGCACCGTATCGTTCGAGCTGATCGAGTCGATCTTCCTAGACGAGCAGGACGATGTCATCACCTGGGCCGTCGACGAGATCAAGGAACTCGGCATCGAGGTCGAG
>JBFXFO010000173.1:0-7528 GCA_050178915.1 Rhizobiaceae bacterium
GCACCATCACGCGGAAGCCGTAGGAGAACGCGTCGATGACGCTGGCGCGGATGCAGCCCGAGGTCATGCAGCCGACCACGAACACCGTGTCGACCCGCTCCTTGATCAGGTACTGGACCACCGCGGTCTGGAAGAAGACGGACGGGCCCGTCTTGCAGAAGATCGCGTCGTAGTCCTTGTCGTAGACGCGCGGGTCGAGCTCGGTGCCCGGCTTGCCGTGATGGAAGTCCCTCACCACCGTGTCGATTTTCCAGTAGGGCGCGTCGCGCTCGCTCGAATAGGCGGTGTAGATGTTGGCGACCGGCGCGCCGACGGCGCGTGCCTCCTTCAGGAGCGCTGCCGTATTGGCGACCGCCGAATGCACCATCTGATGGCGCCCGAGCGGAAATTTCGGATCGGTGAAGCCGGTCTGCAGGTCGACGACGACCACGCCCGCCTTCTGGCCGAAACCGACGCGCCGCCCCGCGCCATATCCTGCTGAATCATATGCGTCGGTCATTGGGCGGTCCTTTCAGTGAGCTGCGGCACGATGCCAAAACGGGCTGAGAATTCATAGGCGAGGCGGTCGAACTGCACGCCGACGCGCACCACGGTGAAATCGCGGAAATCGATGATCGTGCTCGAACGGCCCTGCGGGTTGGCGTACAGCGAGCGGCCGTAGTCGAGATGGAAGTCGGCGGCATCGCGCACCTCCTGCTCGATCTCGCCGTAGCGGTACTTCGAGCCGGCCAGCGACGTGTTGGCCGAGGAGCCGAACACCGGGAGGCCGCGCTCGCGCGCCAGCCGCGCGATCGCGTTGTGGGCCTGCCCGGCGTTGATCAGCATGTCGAGCGTGCCCGCCTTGGTCGAGCTCTGCATGACGAACGGATCGACCCGCGCGAAGAGCGGATGGTCGGCGCGGAACGGCGCCACCACCGAGAAGGGCAGGCGCACCTCCTCCACCAGCGTCTCGACGATCCTGTGACGGCGCTCGTCCATGATGTGGATGTCGCGCGACAGCGCTGCGTCGCCGAACATCCCGGACGGCTTGTCGTAGGAGCGCCGTTTGGCGGTGAAGAGGCGGCGGATGCCGTTCTCGCGCGCCGCGACGATGGCGTAGGCGACGTCGAGCGGCACGATCGCCACGCCGCCACCGGCCACCGTGTCGAGCAGCCGGCCGACATCCGCCTCCAGCGCATGCGCTGAAAGCGGATCGGCAGTCGTGCGCTCGCGCGGAGCGGTCTCCTGCGCGGTCATCCAGACAGCCTATTCGGCCGCCTGCGCGGCCGGGCCGCGCCGCATCCATTTCTGGAACACCGGCGCGGTCGGCGGATCGATGTGCGTCTCCCGCTTGGCGCGCGACTTCAGCTCCTCGATCGTGCCGCCCCGGTCGAACATCTGCGTCGGGCCGCGGTCGCTGACCATGCGGTCGCGCAGGCGCCGCGTCTCGGCCTCGTCCACGGTCAGGTCCTCGCGCAGCACCACGCCGTAGCGGCGGGCGCCGTTGCGCGAGACGAGGCCGCGGCGTGCATCCATCGCCACCTTGGCGCTGTCGCGCTTGGTCGGGTCGCCCCAGCCGCCGCCGCCCCAGGTGTTGAAGTAGAGCGTGTCGCCCGGCTCGACCTTCACCTTGTCGCACTTCGACGGGAAGTACTGCTGCGTGCCGTCGGCGCGCACCATCAGCTTGGTCGAGCGGCTGCCGGGCGTGCCGCCGTTGACGCCCCACGGGTGCGTCAGCCAGCGGTCGTCATGGATGGAGATCTCGCCCGGCTCGAGGAACTGGTAGCCGAGCGACACGCCGTTGCCGCCGCGATGCAGGCCGGCGCCGCCGGAGTCGGGGATCGTCTCGTAGGTGACGATGCGCAGCGGGAAGTAGGCTTCGAGGAACTCGTTCGGCACGTTCATGAAGGCCGGCCACAGCGAGTGCCCGTCCGGACCGTCGCCGACCGGCCGGCCCGGAATGCCGCCGAAGCCGATCTGGTACAGCTGGTACCACTCGCCATCCTTCTTGTAGCCCGAATACATGAAGTGCGGGCTGTCGGAGAAGCCGGCTGCGTTGAGCGCGTCCGGCGCCCCCTGTCCGAGCAGGCCGCCCATGATGTCGAAGATACGCCCCAGCATGTGCGTGCGGCAGGACAGCGCCGCCGGCCGCAGCGGCTTGAGGATCGTGCCGGGCGGGATGCGCACGTCGACCAGCGGATAGAACCCGTCATTGAACAGGATCTGCGGGTCGAACAGGTTGATGGTGAAGGCACCCAGGAACATCTTGAACATCTCCTCATTGAGGAGAAAGTTCACCGAGCTCACCGACTGCGGGTCCGTGCCGGTGAAGTCGAAGATCGCCACGTCGCCTTCGCGCCACAGGCTGCAGGCCACCTTGTAGGGACCCATGCCGATGCCGTCGTCGTCGATGTAATCCTCGAAGTAGAACTTGTTCGAGGATTCCGGGATCACCATGTGGATGATTGCCTTCATCGCCTGGTAGTTGCGATCCAGCATGTCCTCCATGGCGGAGTAGAAATTGTCGTCGCCGAAGCGCTCGCAGATCTCGTGCACGCGGCGTTCGCCCAGACGCAGCGCCGCCACGATGGCGTTGAAGTCGGAGCGGTTCCACGATTCCGTGCGCGTGTTGCGCAGCATCAGGTTGAGCACCTCCTTGTTGAGCTCGCCCTTGCGGTAGATCTTCACCGGCGGGATCTGGATTCCCTCCTCGTAGATCATGTGCGCGTCGGTCGGCAGCGAGCCGGGCACGCGTCCGCCCACGTCGGTCAGGTGGCCGAACATGGCCGTCCACGCGACCAGTCGGCCGTCGCGGAAGATCGGCTTCATCGTCAGCCAGTCATTCAGGTGGCTGATCGCGCCGTTGCACGAATACGGGTCGTTGGTGAGGAAGATGTCGCCTTCCTCGATGTCGCCGTCATACCCTTGCGTGAAACCCCAGATGAAGGAGCCGAACTGGCCCACCACCATCTTGCCATCGGAGTTGGCGATCATCGGGAAGGCGTCGTGCTGTTCGCGGATGCCCGGCGACATGGCGGTACGGAAGAGCACCGCGTCCATCTCCGTGCGTGCGTTGCGCAGTGCGTTCTCGATAATGTCGAGCGTGATCGGCTCGACGCCGATCTTGCGGAAGGGAACGCTGTTGGTCTGGATGATCTTTGCCGGCATCGGAGTGTCCCTTCTTAATTCAGCGGCCGGATGAGCAGGCTGCCGACGCGATCGACCTCGGCGAAGTGCTCGGGAAGGATGAGCGTGGTCGAGTCCATCTCGGTCACGATCGCGGGTCCGGTGATGCGGTCACCGGCGCGCAGCCTGTCGCGGGCGTAGATCTTGGCCGGCAGGTCGCGGCCGCCGACGAAGACGCTCGTCTCGGCCGTCACCGCGCCGGACGGATCGCCATTGCCCTGGTCGAGCTGGCGTGCCGAAACCATCGTCTCGCGGCCCTGCACGACGGCGCGCAGGTTGAGCAGTTCGTGCGGCTGGTCGAGCTTGAAGGTGAACATCTGCTCGTGCATCTCGTCGAAGCGCCTGGCGACGCCCTTCAGGCCTTCGCGGCGGAAGTCGTCGGGCGACATCGTCACCCCGAGCGCCGTGCCCTGTCCGGCGTAGCGCAGGTCGAGTTCGTACTCGACCGACTGGTCGCCGCTCTCGACGCCCTCGCGGGCTAGGCTCTGGCCGGCCTGTGCGGCGAGGTCTTCGAGGCTCCGCTCGATCTCGCGGTCGCTGGTCGACTCGAAGCGCACCACCAGCGTGCGCGAGGCTTCGTCGCGCAGCCGCGTCGTCGCGTCGCCGGCGGCGCAGAGCACGCCGGGGCCGGGCGGCACGATGACCGGCCACGAGCCCATCAGCTTGCCGAGCGCATTGGCGTGCAGCGGACCGGCGCCGCCGAAGGCGACCAGCGCGAAGTTGCGCGGGTCGTAACCCTGCTCGACCGACACCAGGCGCAGCGCGCCGAACATATTCTCGTTGACGATGTCGTAGATGCCTTCCGCCGCCTTCTTGATCGGCAGGCTGAGCGCATCCGCGATGGTCTGGACCGCCTTGGTGGCAAGGCCGTTGTCGAGCTTCATGTCGCCGCCCAGCCGCGCCTGTGAAGGCAGGTAGCCGAGCACGATGTTGGCGTCGGTCACGGTCGGCTCGGTGCCGCCATTGCCATACGCCGCCGGGCCCGGATCGGCGCCCGCCGATTTCGGGCCGACGCGCAGCGACTTTGTGAGCTGCGGCGAATAGGCGACGGAACCGCCGCCGGCGCCGACGGTGCGCACGTCGATCGACGAGGCGCGCACGGTCACGTCGGCGACACGCGTCTCGCGCCGCTTCTGCGCCACCGAATTCTGGATCAGCGCCACGTCGGTCGAAGTGCCGCCCATGTCGAAGGTCAGCAGGTCGCCGAAGCCCGACTGCTTGGCGATCCAGATCGCGCCGGACACGCCGCCGGCAGGGCCGGACATCAAGAGGTTGACCGGCGCCGCCTTGGCGGCTTCCGCCGATGACAGGCCGCCGTCGGAGCGCAGGATCTGCAGGCGCACGCCATTCATGCGGCGGTCGAGTTCGCCGTGCAGGTTCTCGACGTATTTGGAGACGACCGGGCGGATGTAGGAGTTCACCACCGTCGTTTCGGTGCGCTCGTATTCGTACATCTCCGGCATCACTTCCGACGAGATCGAGACCGGCACGCCGGGCAATATCTCCTGGGCGATGTCGCGGATGCGGCGCTCATGCGCGCCATTGGTGTAGGCGTTGAACAGGCTGACGGTCAGCGCCTGGATGCGGCCTTCGCGCAGGATCGCCATGTCGCGGCGCAGGCGTGCCTCGTCGAGCGGCTCGACCGCCACGCCGTCGGCCCCCATGCGCTCATGCGCCTCGATCGTCAGTTCGAGCGGCGCCAGCGGGTCGCGCTTGTTGTAGATGACCCAGCCGCCGAGGCCGCCGGGCACGAAGGAACGCGCGATCTGCAGCGTCTGCCGGTAGCCGCGCGTGGTGATGAGGCCGACCAGCGCGCCCGAGCCGGTGAGCACCGTGTTCGTCGCAACCGTCGTTCCATGCATCACGAGGTTGATCTGCGAGGGATCGACGCTCGCCTCGCGGCAGATTTTCTCGATGCCGCGTAGCACGCCGACGGAGGAGTCCTTCGGGGTCGAGGACACCTTGGCGACATGTGTCTTGCCGCTGCGCTCGTCGATCAGCATCAGGTCGGTGAAGGTGCCGCCGACATCGACGCCGAGGCGGTAGCCTTCGCCGATGCGCGGCGCGCGGCGTCCGCCGCCCTGGCTCGCCGGCTGGCCGTAGGAGCCGGCTCCGGCCGCGGGCGCGCCGACCTGCTGTTCCATTCGCCGCAGGCGCGCTTCAAGTTCGGCTATGCGGGATTCGTACCTGCGCACAGTGTCGTCGGCGTTACTCATCGCAACCCGGTTCCCCATTATTGATCGCCGGGCGGAGCGTCGCACGGCGCCGGCCCGAAGGCCATCATCTGTCGTTGCCGGGCGGAGCGGTTCCTCGTCGCCAGCCCGGCTGCTGCGTGCCCGGCGATGCCGGACAGGGTATCCGCCTCGCGGCGGTCCCGAGTGGATAGCAACCCAAAGCGCGACATTTGTCCAGACCAATTGTGAAGACGAAATCCTTGTGCTAGCGTTTCAAAAACAGGGGAACATGAGGAGAAAAACCATGCGCAACATCTTGCATTGCTTGACGTTGGCCTCGGCCGGCGTTGCCACTACACTTGTACTCACCGGCACGGCGAGTGCCGATGTCGCCGCCGCCAAGGCGCTTGTTGCCGAGGCGCGCGCCAAGCCTTCCTTCAGCGCTCCGGGCGAGCCGTTCGACGCCAAGGCCTGCATGGCCGGCAAGAAGGTCTTCGTCATTCCGCTGACGGCCGAGAACCCGTTCAATGTCGAGATCGGCAAGGCCCAGAAGGAGGCCGCCGCGGCAGTCGGCTTCGAGATCACGATCTCGGAGAACCAGCTCAACGTCGACCAGTGGGGGCAGGGCGTCACCACGGCGATCGCCGGCGGCTACAACCTCGTCGACATCCAGGGCGGTATCCCGCCGGAGGCAGTCGGCCCGCAGCTCGCCGAAGCCAAGGCCAAGGGCCTGAAGGTCACCGCCACGCACCTCTATGACGTGACGCAGCCGCCGAACAAGGATCTCGTCGACGGCAACTTCTCGATGGATTACACGCGCGCCGGCCAGATCATGGCGGCCTGGGCGATCGAGAAGACCGAAGGCAAGGTCAACGCTGTCATCATCGGCTCCGACGAGATCACCCCGACCTCCGCCTTCGTCAAGGCGATCCAGGACTACCTCACCGCCAATGCGCCGGAGAGCAAGTTCAAGTACATCAACGTGCCGGTCGTGGAGTGGGGTTCCAAGATCCAGCCGGAGGTGCAGGCGGCGCTGGTCGCCGATCCGGGCATCAACTACATCCTGCCGATCTACGACTCCATGTCGGCCTTCGTGGTGCCGGCGCTGACGCTCTCCAACCGCGAGGACGTCCGCATCGCCAGCTACAACGGCACGCCCTTCACGCTCGACCTGCTGCGTGACGGCGACCTGATGGAGATGAATGTCGGCGAAAGCCTGTCGTGGGTCGGCTATGCCGCGGTTGACGGCATGATGCGCCTGCTCTGCGACAAGGGCGAAGTGACCAAGCTCAACACCCCGCTCTACATCTTCGACGACGGCAACGTGAAGGACGCCGGCGTGCCCGCGGGCTACGGCGGCTACGGCGACGACTATGTCGCCGACTTCAAGAAGCTCTGGGGTCTGCAGTAAGCCGCGACGCGGTCACTCGAAGGACAGTCGCGATGGCGCAGCCGGGGTCGTCCCAGCCGGTTCTCGACATCCGCGACCTGAGCAAACGCTTCGGAGGCGCCGTCGCACTTGACGGCGTCTCCCTGAGTGTCAGGCGCGGCGAGGTACACGGCCTGCTCGGGCAGAACGGATCGGGGAAATCGACCCTGATCAAGATCCTGTCCGGCTTCCACGCGCCGGAGCCCGGCGGGCGGCTGACGCTTTACGGCCGCGCGGTTTCGCTGCCGCTGTCCCCCGGCGAGTTCCGCAAGCTCGGCCTCGCCTTCGTGCATCAGCATCTCGGGCTGATCCCGTCGCTCAGCGTCATGGAAAATCTGCTGCTGAGCGACTTCGCCAACGAAACCCGCTGGCGTATCGACTGGGCCGGCGAGACCGCCCGTGTCCGCAAGATTTTCGCCGACTACGACCTGGCGATCGACCCGGAAGCCAACATCCAGGATCTGCCGCAGGTCGATCGCTGCCTCGTGGCGATCGTGCGCGCGCTGGAAGAAGTCCGCGCCAGCCAGGCCGAGCATGGCGGCGACGGCATCCTCGTACTCGACGAGCCGACGCCGTTTCTGCCACGCCTCGGCGTGGAAAAGCTGTTCGCACTGGTCCGCCAGGTGGTAGCGAGGGGCGCGTCCGTGATCTTCGTCAGCCACGACGTCGAGGAAATCCTCGAGATCACCGACCGCGCCACCGTGCTGCGCGACGGCAAGGTCGCCGGCACGCTGGACACTGCCGGCGCCCGGCCGGAAGA
>JBFXFO010000174.1:0-7378 GCA_050178915.1 Rhizobiaceae bacterium
TGGCGGGCTGGCTACGCAATCGCGGCGCGGACGTGCGCGAAGGCGCGCGCGTCGTGCTGGTGGACAGCAATGGCGGGCGCGTGGCGCTGGCCGACGGGCGGACGCTGTCGGCCGACCGGGTCGTCGTCAGCGCCGGGGCCTGGGTGATGAAGCTCTTCCCGCAACTGGCCGACCGTCTGACCACCTACCGCACGGCGGTGGTGTATCTGGAGCCGCCGCCCCAGTTGAAGGCGGCGTGGGAGGGGGCGCCGGTGATCCTCGACGTCGGCGGCAGGACGGACGGCTACATCATCCCGCCGTCGGGCGGCGCCGGGCTCAAGTTCGGCTCGGGCCTGCACAGGCAGCCGACGCTCGATGCCGATGGCGACCGCACGCCGCGGCCCGGCGAAGGCGAAGCGATCCGCGACCTGTTCGATCCGCCGATCAACCGCATCGAGGACTATGCCGTGCGCGAGGTGATCACCTGCGCCTACACCTTCACCGCCGACGAGCGCTTTTTCGCCGAAGAGTTCGGCCGCTCGCTGGTGGTCTCGGCCTGCTCGGGGCACGGCTACAAGTTCGGGGCGGCAGTCGGGCGGCGCGTCGCCGAGGCTGTCGAGAGCGGCGATACGGTTTCGCTCAAGAGCTGGCTGCGAGCGGAATGAGAAGAGCCGCGCCTTGCGGCGCGGCTCTTTCGTCAGTGCATCAGGATGACGGGTCTCAGCCGCGGCAGTGATTGCGCATGCGCTTCCAGCCGGTCTGGCCTTCGCTCACCAGCACGGTGCGCTCGCGCCAGGCATATTCCGCGGGGATGGCGACGACGCGCTTCTTAGCGGCCCGCACCACCACCTGCACATGTTCGTAGCCGTATTCGGCCGGGATGACATAACGCTGTGCGCTCTCCGGGCGCACCATGACGGTGCGCGCCTGATAGCCCCAGACGGCGGGCACAGTCTCGTGCACGACGCGCTGCGGGTGGACCACCACCGTCTCGGCCACCTTGCGGTACACCGGCTCCATGCGGACCTTGCAAAGGACCCTCTTGCCCTTCACCCAGCGCCATTCCCAGGCGTAGCCGCCCTCGCTGACCATCACGTCGCGATAGACCGTGCGGGTGACCGCCGGAACGACGCGCTTCAGAGTCCGCGCCTGCTGTACCAGCACCTTTTCGCGCACGGTGGCGTACTCGGCCGGGATGACGCGGTGCTTGACCCGCTCCGGCGAGATGAGCACGCGGCGCTTCTCGGTGCCGTAGATCGCCGGGATCACCTCGACATGGTGGCGCGCCGGGCTGATCAGCACCTTCTCCTGCACGGTCGAATAGACCGGTGCGGTGCGATACGGCTCGTAGCATTCGCTGCCACGCCGGCCGCCGGCAAATGCCGGTGCGGCGGTGGCGAGGAGCACGGCAAGCGCCGTGACGGCAGAGACCGACCTTGAAGACATGCAAAACTCCGCTGTAACGCGAACCCGGAACTGCCCGCGAACGTAGCGGAAAGGCCTTGGACGAAAAGGGAAATCTGACGATGGCGTTAAGCGGAAGGGTTAACGGAACCTGCCCATCCGGCCGGTCTTGCGCGAGGCGGATGGCGCGTCCTATCTAACAGTCTTGTCCCGCGGGGCGATTCCCTGCCGCCGCGAACCTCAGCCGAAGAGGGCTTTCCCGATGAAGAATCCGGTCGAAACCGCCATGAACCTCGTCCCGATGGTGGTCGAGCAGACCAATAGGGGAGAGCGGGCGTTCGACATCTTTTCGCGCCTCCTGAAGGAGCGAATCATCTTCATTACCGGCCCGGTCGAGGACGGCATGGCGACGCTGGTCTGCGCGCAGCTGCTCTTCCTCGAGGCGGAGAATCCGAAGAAGGAAATCGCGCTTTACATCAACTCGCCGGGCGGTGTGGTGACGAGCGGCATGGCGATCTACGACACCATGCAGTTCATCAAGCCGGCGGTGTCGACGCTCTGCATCGGCCAGGCGGCGTCGATGGGCTCGCTTCTGCTCTGCGCCGGCCACAAGGACATGCGCTTCGCCACGCCGAATGCGCGCATCATGGTGCATCAGCCGTCGGGTGGCTTCCAGGGGCAGGCCTCGGACATCGAGCGCCACGCGCAGGACATCATCAAGATGAAGCGCCGGCTGAACGAGATCTACGTCAAGCATACCGGGCGCGACATCGAGACGATCGAGCGCACGCTCGACCGTGACCACTTCATGACGGCCGACGAGGCGCAGGCCTTCGGAATCGTGGACAAGGTGATCACGTCGCGGGACCCGCTGCCGGGCGCCGTTGCGGCCTGAGTCGCAACGCTGACGCACCGGGAAAATGACGCGTTTTTGAAACAGGTGCGTCATTTCTGTCACATTTGGCTGTTCCCTCGGCTGGATGGACGGCCTACGTTAAGGCGATGTTGATTTTCGACGGCTTAGCCTCACGCTGGGACAGTCGCGATTCGTTGCCGCGTTTGATGGCTGGTGTCGTAGGAATGCGCCGAGTGGCCCGGTTCGAGGCGGGCGCGACGCACCCTGCGGGCCGCACCGGCTCCGTCATCTGGTCGCGGCGCGGCATGGAAGAGGACTTGAAATGAGCAAGGTCAGCAACAGCGGCGGCGACTCCAAGAACACGCTCTACTGCTCGTTCTGCGGCAAGAGCCAGCACGAGGTGCGCAAGCTGATCGCCGGCCCCACGGTGTTCATCTGCGACGAGTGCGTCGAACTCTGCATGGACATCATCCGCGAGGAGAACAAAACCTCGATGGTGAAGTCGCGGGACGGCGTGCCGACCCCGCAGGAAATCCTGAAAGTTCTCGACGACTACGTCATCGGGCAGCCTTACGCGAAGCGCGTACTGTCGGTCGCCGTGCACAATCACTACAAGCGCCTGGCGCATGCCGGGAAGAGCAACGACGTCGAGCTGGCGAAGTCGAACATCCTGCTGATCGGCCCGACCGGCTGCGGCAAGACGCTGCTCGCGCAGACGCTGGCGCGCATCATCGACGTGCCCTTCACCATGGCCGACGCCACCACGCTCACCGAGGCCGGCTATGTCGGCGAGGACGTTGAGAACATCATCCTGAAGCTGCTGCAGTCGGCCGACTACAATGTCGAGCGGGCGCAGCGCGGCATCGTCTACATCGACGAGATCGACAAGATTTCGCGCAAGTCGGACAACCCGTCGATAACCCGCGACGTGTCGGGCGAGGGCGTGCAGCAGGCGCTGCTGAAGATCATGGAAGGCACGGTCGCCTCCGTGCCTCCGCAGGGCGGCCGCAAGCATCCGCAGCAGGAATTCCTGCAGGTCGACACGGCGAACATCCTGTTCATCTGCGGTGGTGCCTTTGCCGGCCTCGACCGCATCATTTCGGATCGCGGCCGCAAGACCTCGATCGGCTTCTCGGCAACCGTCGCCTCGCCGGAGGATCGTCGCACCGGCGATCTCTTCCGTCTGGTGGAGCCTGAGGATCTGCTGAAGTTCGGCCTTATCCCCGAATTCGTCGGCCGCCTTCCGGTGCTGGCGACGCTCGAGGACCTCGACGAGCCGGCGCTGATCCAGATCCTGACCGAGCCGAAGAACGCGCTGGTGAAGCAGTACCAGCGCCTGTTCGAGATGGAGCAGGTGGAACTCACCTTCCACGAGAACGCGCTCTCGGCGATCGCCAAGCGCGCCATCGAGCGCAAGACCGGCGCGCGCGGCCTGCGCTCGATCATGGAAGCGATCCTGCTCGACACGATGTTCGAACTTCCGGCGCTGGAAGGCGTGCAGGAAGTGGTCATTTCGGAGGAGGTCGTGTCGGGCAATGCCCGGCCGCTCTACATCTACTCCGAGAAGGAAAAGAAGAGCCCGGTCAGCGCCTGACGCGCAAGGGCCTCGACGCAATCGAAACGGCGCCTTCGGGCGCCGTTTTTGCTTTTCGGCCCAATCGGTTGTGCGTCTTCGCTCAGTTTGCGATTCCAGCGTGTCCGTCTATTGCGCCTGCCCGCGCGCGAGATTCGGCTGGCCGCATGGCCAGTACCGGGTACAACCCTTGATCTTTGCCAGTTCATTATCCAATTAACCGGAGTGTGGTCGCGGCACCGCATCCCGTGCTGAAAAATCCCCTATTCTTTATCGGTGATAGGCGGAACGGCCCGCGGCCGTTAGGATGAGATTCGCGGTCGGCTCCCAAGCGGCCGCGAAAGAAAGGTACTGAAATGGCCAGAACGATCCGGTCTTCCGGCGACGGTGTCTTCGCTGTGCTTCCGCTCCGCGACATCGTGGTCTTTCCGCACATGATCGTGCCGCTCTTCGTAGGGCGCGAGAAGTCGATCAAGGCGCTGGAAGAGGTCATGGGCGCGGAGAAGCAGATCCTGCTCGCGACCCAGAAGAATGCATCCGACGACGATCCGGCGGCCGACGCCATCTACGACATCGGCACCCTCGCCAACGTGCTGCAGCTGCTGAAGCTGCCCGACGGCACCGTGAAGGTGCTGGTCGAGGGTACCTCGCGCGCACGCATCGCCGGCTTCACCGACCGTGCCGACTATCACGAGGCGCGCGCCGAACTGCTGCCGGAGCCGAAGGAAGACGAGGTCGAGATCGAGGCGCTGGCGCGCTCGGTGGTCTCCGACTTCGAGAACTACGTGAAGCTCAACAAGAAGATATCGCCCGAAGTAGTCGGCGCCGCCGGCCAGATCGACGACTATTCCAAGCTCGCCGACACCGTCGCCTCGCATCTCGCGATCAAGATCCCCGAGAAGCAGGAGATGCTCGCCACGCTCTCCGTCAAGGAGCGCCTGGAGAAGGCCATGGGCTTCATGGAAGCCGAAATCTCCGTGCTGCAGGTGGAGAAGCGCATCCGCTCGCGCGTCAAGCGCCAGATGGAGAAGACGCAACGCGAGTACTACCTCAACGAGCAGATGAAGGCGATCCAGAAGGAGCTCGGCGAGGGCGAGGACGGTCGCGACGAGGCCGCCGAGATCGAGGAGCGCATCAAGAAGACGAAGCTCTCCAAGGAAGCGCGCGAGAAGGCGGAAGCGGAGCTGAAGAAGCTGCGCACCATGTCGCCGATGTCGGCGGAAGCCACCGTCGTGCGCAACTATCTGGACTGGCTGCTGTCGATCCCGTGGGGCAAGAACTCGAAGGTCAAGAACGACCTCGATTTCGCGCAGCATACGCTCGACACCGACCACTACGGCCTCGACAAGGTCAAGGACCGCATCGTCGAGTATCTGGCCGTACAGAGCCGGCAGAAGAAGCTGAAGGGCCCGATCCTGTGCCTCGTCGGTCCTCCCGGCGTGGGCAAGACCTCGCTCGCCAAGTCGATCGCCAAGGCCACGGGGCGTGAATACGTCCGCATGGCGCTCGGCGGCGTGCGCGACGAGGCCGAGATCCGCGGTCACCGTCGTACCTATATCGGTTCGATGCCCGGCAAGGTCATCCAGTCGATGAAGAAGGCGAAGAAGTCCAATCCGCTCTTCCTCTTCGACGAGATCGACAAGCTCGGCCAGGATTACCGGGGCGATCCGTCCTCTGCGCTGCTGGAGGTGCTCGATCCGGAGCAGAACTCGACGTTCATGGACCACTATCTCGAGGTCGAATACGACCTGTCGAGCGTGATGTTCGTGACGACAGCGAACACGCTCAACATCCCGCCGGCGCTGATGGATCGCATGGAGATCATCCGCATCGCCGGCTACACCGAGGACGAGAAGGTGGAGATCGCCAAGCGGCATCTGCTGCCGAAGGTGATCCGCGACCACGCCCTGCAGCCGAAGGAATTCTCCGTCGGCGAGGACGCGATCCGCTCGGTGATCCAGACCTACACCCGCGAGGCGGGCGTGCGCAGCCTCGAGCGCGAGCTGATGAAGCTCGGGCGCAAGGCGGTGACCGAGATCCTGCGTTCGAAGAACAAGGTGAAGTCGATCACGATCACGCCGGCCAACCTGGCCGATTATCTCGGTGTGCCGCGCTTCCGCTACGGCCACGCCGAGACCGACGACCAGGTGGGCGTCGTGACCGGGCTGGCCTGGACCGAGGTGGGTGGCGAGCTGTTGACGGTGGAAGCCGTGATGATGCCCGGCAAGGGCCGCATGACGGTGACCGGCAATCTGCGCGACGTGATGAAGGAATCGATCTCGGCAGCGGCCTCCTACGTCCGCAGCAGGGCCATCGATTTCGGCATCGAGCCGCCGCTCTTCGACAAGCGTGACATCCACGTGCACGTGCCGGAAGGCGCGACGCCGAAGGATGGTCCGTCGGCCGGCGTCGGCATGACCACCGCCATCGTCTCGGTGCTGACCGGCATTCCGGTGCGCGCCGACGTGGCGATGACCGGCGAGATCACGCTGCGCGGCAGGGTGCTGCCGATCGGCGGGCTGAAGGAGAAGCTGCTCGCCGCGCTGCGCGGCGGCATCAAGAAGGTGCTGATCCCGGAGGAAAACGCCAAGGATCTGGCGGACATTCCGGACAATGTGAAGAGCGGGATGGAGATCGTTCCGGTCAAGCACATCTCCGAGGTGCTGGAGCATGCGCTCACCCGCATGCCCGAGCCGATCGAATGGACCGAGCCGGCGGCTGCCGTGCCGGCTCCGGCGGACGGCGGGGACGAAAGCACGGGCTCGACGGTCGCGCACTAGACGATTCTTCATGAACGACACGAAGCCGGGCTTGATCGCCCGGCTTTTTTGTGAAAAACCGCAGAAATCCGGGACATTCAGGCTCAGGCGCGAGCATTGTCTCTTGGTTGCGTCGCCAGCTTTTTCTAAAGTTCGGCTCCAGCCGGATGAGTCGAAGGCCCGGTTTTTCTCGAGGAAGGAATCCAGATGAACAAAAACGAGCTCGTTTCCGCGGTCGCCGACGAGGCGAACCTGTCGAAGAGCGACGCCCAGACGGCCGTCGACGCGGTGTTCGCCGTCATCACCAACGAACTCAAGAGCGGCGGTGACGTCCGTCTCGTCGGTTTCGGCAATTTCTCGGTGACCAAGCGTGCAGCGACCACCGGCCGCAACCCGCAGACCGGCGCCGCTGTGAAGATCCCGGCGCGCAAGGTGCCGAAGTTCTCGGCCGGCAAGGGCCTGAAGGACGCGGTGAACTAAGCTTCTGTTCATCCGAACGGAACGACCGAGCCGGGCTAGCGCCCGGCTTTTTCGTTTATCGGGTCTGCACGAGCCGCAGAATGTCGTCGGCGGCGCGTTCGCCGCAGATGACCGCGCCCTCGAACCAGCCGGCCTGCTCGGGCGCATAGTCGGACGAGGCGAAGGCGATGCGCCCAGTCGGCAGCCAGTTGCCCGCCTCCACCCCGGCCTCGCGGCCGGCCAGCGCCGCGACCCAGGTGCCGCGCGCATAGGGATCGGCGACCCGGTCGTGCCAGTCATGCGCGATGTAGCGCGCATTGGGGATGAGCTTCGCCATTTCGGCAGCCA
>JBFXFO010000175.1:0-7372 GCA_050178915.1 Rhizobiaceae bacterium
TGCCAGGCGCTGGTGAAGGAGATGTTCAACGATCACGCGTTCCGCGACGGCATCGGCCGTCGGGCGTGAATTCGATCAACTGGGGCCGGATCATGGCCCAGATCGTCTACTATTTTTCCGCCGCGCTCTCGCTTGGCGCACCCGACCGCCCGGTCTCGTTCACTGTGCCGACAGGCAATTTCGGCGACATCCTCGCCGGGTACGCCGCCAAGCGCATGGGGCTGCCGATCGAGCGGCTGGCGATCGCCACCAACGACAACGACATTCTGGCGCGCACGCTGGCAACCGGCGAATACCGCACCACCGGGGTGGTGGCGACGACCTCGCCATCGATGGACATCCAGGTGTCGTCCAATTTCGAGCGGCTGCTGTTCGAGGCTGGCGGGCGCGATGCCGGCGCGGTGCGCCGCGCCATGGACGGGCTGAAGCAGTCCGGCGCCTTTACCATCGAGGCGGGAGCCCTCGCCGCCATCCGGGCCGAGTTCTCCGCCGGACGCGCGGCAACGCCGGAGGTGGCCGCGACCATCGCCCGGACGCTGAAGAGAAGCGGCTACCTGCTCGACCCGCATACCGCGACCGCCGTTCACGTGGCAGAAGGGATTCCCGGTTCAGATGCGCCGATGGTCGTTCTTGCCACCGCGCACCCGGCGAAATTTCCGGACGCGGTCGAGGCGGCGGCCGGCATCAGGCCGGCCCTGCCCGCATGGCTAGCCGACCTCATGGATAGGAAAGAAAGCTTCGCCGTGCTTCCATCCGATGCCAAAATGGTGAAAGATCACATCAGCCGCCGGGCACGGGCGGCGCGTTAGGGAGTAAAGGTCCATATGGGCGTTGAGGTGAGCCGTCTTTCCAACGGCCTGACGGTTGCGACCGAAACCTTGCCTAGCATCGAATCCGTGGCCCTCGGCGTCTGGGTGAAGTCCGGCTCCCGCAACGAACGCGAGGACGAGCACGGCATCGCCCACCTGCTCGAGCACATGGCCTTCAAGGGCACCGAGCGGCGCAGCGCCTGGAAGATCGCCTCCGAGATCGAGAATGTCGGCGGCGAGATCAACGCGGCGACCAGCGTCGAGACCACCTCCTTCTACGCCCGCGTGCTGTCGGCCGACGTGCCGCTCGCCATCGACATCCTGGCGGACATCCTCACGGAATCGAAGTTCGATTCAGACGAACTGGAGCGCGAGCAGAACGTCATCCTGCAGGAGATCGGCGCGGCGCATGACACACCCGACGACATCGTCTTCGACCGCTTCACCGAGACCGCCTTCCGGCACCAGCCGATCGGCCGTTCGATCCTCGGCACGCCGGATACCGTGCGCTCCTTCACCTCCGACCAACTGCGCGCCTTCATGGAGCGCCAGTACGGCGCCGACCGCATGGTCGTGGTCGCCGCTGGCGCCGTCGACCATGACAGCTTCGTGCGCGAAGTCGAGAAGCGCCTCGGCGGATTTCGCCAGAAGGCGGAGAGCACGCTGCCCAACTACGCCAACTATGTCGGCGGCGACTATCGCGAGGCGCGCGACCTGATGGACGCGCAGGTGGTGCTCGGCTTCGAGGGCCGCGCCTACCATGTGCGCGACTTCTATGCCTCGCAGGTCCTGTCGATGATCCTCGGCGGCGGCATGTCTTCGCGCCTGTTCCAGGAAGTTCGCGAGCGGCGCGGCCTCTGCTACTCCATCTATGCCTTCCACTGGGGGTTCTCCGATACCGGCATCTTCGGCGTGCACGCGGCCACCGGCCAGGGTGACCTCGCGGAGCTGCTGCCCGTGATCCTGTCGGAGCTGCAGAAGACCGGCGAAACGATCCTGCCCGAGGAGCTCGACCGGGCGCGCGCGCAGTACCACGCCGGGCTCGTCATGTCGGGCGAGAGCGCCGCCAGCCGGGCTTCGCAGATCGCGCGGCAGATGCTGCTGTTCGGGCGCCCTATCCTCAAGGAGGAACTGGTCGACCGGCTCGCCAACCTGACGCTGGAGCGGCTGACCGACCTCTCCTACCGGCTGTTCTCGACCAAGCCGACGGTTGCCGCGATCGGTCCGATCGGCAGCCTCGCCTCCTACGAGACGATCCGCTCGACCCTGCCGGGAATGGACCCGGCCCCGCGCAAGCTGGCTGTCTGACCCTCGACGCGGGCCATGTTCGCGCTGCCCTCCCTCCGCCGAGACCTGCCGGTGCTCCGCGGAAACCGGGTGCACCTGCGCATGCCGCTGGTCGGCGATTTTCGCGAATGGGCAGCGCTGCGTCACGACAGCCGCGGCTTCCTCGAACCGTGGGAGCCGCGCTGGACGCTCGACGAGCTGGAGAGGTCGGCCTGGCGGATACGGTTGCGCCGCTATCGCGAGGACCATGCGGCAGGCAGCGCCGTGCCCTTCTTCATCTTCGCCAACGAGGGCGACCGGCTCGTTGGCGGGATCACGCTCGGCAACATCCGGCAGGGCGTCGCGCAGAGCGGCCAGATCGGCTACTGGATGGGCGAGCGGCATGCCGGCAAGGGCTACATGGTGGACGCCATCCGCCTGCTCGTCCCCTACGCATTCGATACGCTCAGGTTGCACCGGATCGAGGCAGCCTGTATCCCGGACAACGTGCGTTCCATGCGCGTGCTTGAAAAAGCCGGATTCCAGCGTGAAGGACTTCTGCGCTCCTACCTGCGGATAAACGGAGCCTGGAAGGACCATTTTCTCTACGCGCTCATCGCCGACGAACGGCCGGGCGACAGACGGGGCAGCAGTTCTTGACATCGAGCAAACGTGCGGGAGCCTTGCAGGCATGCGCCCTGGCCGTTTTGGCCCTGCTCTTCGCCGTGCTGCCAGCGCAGGCGATCGAGCCGATCAAGATCTCGCGCGAGGACGTCGCCCTCGACCTGTCGCGCGCCGTCGAAATCCACGCCGACCAGGGCGCCAATTTCCAGGTTTCGACCGCGCCGGGCTCCGACGGAATCGTGCGGCGCATCGAGGTCGAGGCGAATGACGAGCGCTCGACCGGTGACTGGGCGGTCTTCGCACTGGCCAACACCACCGACCAGCAACTCGACCGCCTGATCGTCGCGCCGCATTTCAGGCTCGCCAATTCCGGCATCTTCTGGCCCGACCTCGGCTCCAACCGCATCGCTGCGATCACGCCTTCGGAAGGCTTTGCGCTGGAGCGGCAGGCGAGCCCCGACGGCGACGTGTTCCTGATCACCATCAACCCGGGCTCGGTCGTCACCTTCGTGGCCGAACTCGCCTCGCCAAAACTGCCACAGGTCTATCTGTGGGAGCCGGAGGCGTACAAGGACACGGTCAACGCCTACACGCTGTTCCGCGGCATCGTGATCGGCATCGCCGGCCTGCTGGCGCTCTTCCTCACCATCCTGTTCGTCGTGAAGGGCACGTCGATGTTCCCGGCCACGGCGGGGCTTGCGTGGGCGGTGCTCGCCTACATCTGCATCGACTTCGGCTTCCTCAACAAGGTGATCGAGATCTCGCCCGGCACCGAGCAGGTCTGGCGTGCCGGAACGGAGGTGGCGCTGGCGGCGACGCTGGTGGTGTTCCTGTTCACCTATCTCAATCTCAACCGATGGCACGGGCATTTCAGCTACGGCGTGCTTGCCTGGATGCTCGGCCTGCTGATGATCGCCGGCGTCGCCATCATCGACCCGTCGGTCGCGGCCGGCATTGCGCGCCTGTCGTTTGCAGCGACGGGTCTCGCCGGCCTCGGCCTGATCGTCTTCCTCGGCCTGCAGGGCTATGACCGCGCCATCATGCTGGTGCCCAGCTGGATCATGGTGATGGTCTGGCTTGCCGGATCATGGATGGCGATCACCGGCATGCTCGACAACGACATCGTGCAGCCGGCGCTCGGCGGCGGGCTGGTGCTGATCATCCTGCTCATCGGCTTCACCGTGATGCAGCACGCCTTTTCCGGCGGCGCCACGCAAGGCCTGTTCAGCGACATGGAGCGGCAGGCGCTGGCCGTGGCCGGCTCCGGCGACATCGTCTGGGACTGGGACGTGCTGCGCGACCGCGTCGTCACCCGGCCGGACGTCAGCCTGCAGGTCGGCATGGCGCCCAACAGCCTGTCCGGCCCGGCACGCAACTGGCTGCCGGTGCTGCATGTCGATGACCGCGACACCTTCCGCACGACACTCGACATCGTGCTCGAACACCGGCGCGGCCGCGTGGCGCAGAATTTTCGCCTGCGCGGGGCCGACGGCCACTATCACTGGTTCTCGCTGCGCGCGCGGCCCGTGGTCGGCTCCGACGGCGAGGTGATCCGCTGCGTCGGCACGCTGATCGACATCACCGAACAGAAGAAGGCGGAAGAGCGCCTGCTGCACGATGCCGTGCACGACAACCTCACCGGCCTGCCGACGCGCGAGCTCTTCCTCAACCGGCTTGATGGCATGATCGCCATCGCCAAGGTCGAGCAGAACCTGAAGCCGACCGTCTTCGTGATCGACATCGACCGCTTCAAGAAGGTCAATGACGGGCTCGGCATCTCGGCCGGCGACACCATCCTGCTCACGGTGGCGCGTCGCCTGCACCGCCTGCTCAAGCCGCGCGACGCGCTGTCGCGCTTCTCCGGCGACCAGTTCGCACTGATGCTGCTCTCCGAGCAGGACCCGGCGCGCATCGCGGCCGTTGCCGACGCGGTGAAGAACGCCATCAGCACGCCGATCAGCTTTGCCAAGCGCGAGATCGTGCTGACCGCCTCCATCGGACTCGTCAGCTGGACGGAAAGCCAGGCGACCGCCGAGGACATGGTCAAGGACGCCGAACTCGCCATGCACCAGGCGAAGCGTTTTGGCGGCGACCGCATCGAGCCGTTCCGGCCGGCCTTCCGCTCGGTCGGCACGGACCGCCTGCAGCTCGAGTCCGACCTGCGCCGCGCCATCGAGCGGCGTGAATTCAGCCTGCACTACCAGCCGATCGTGCGGCTCGAAGACCGCACCATCGCCGGCTTCGAGGCGCTCCTGCGCTGGGATCACCCGCGCCGCGGCGCCATCCCCCCGGCGGACTTCATTCCCGTCGCCGAAAGCTGCGAGCTGATCGTGCAGCTTGGCCTGTTCGCCATGCAGAAGGCCGCCGACGATCTGGCGCTGTGGCAGACGCAGGTGGGCGATGCGCCGCTGTCGGTGTCGGTCAACCTGTCGAGCCGCCAGCTGATCCGCCGCGATCTGGTGAGCGACGTGCGCTCGGTCATCGCGCGGGCCTCGATCAAGCCGCGCTGCTTCCGGCTGGAGCTGACGGAATCGCTGGTGATGGACAATCCGGAGCAGTCGGCGCATGTGCTGACCAAGCTGAAGCAGCTCGGCATCGGCCTGTCGCTCGACGATTTCGGCACCGGCTACTCGTCGCTCTCCTACCTGACCCGCTTCCCCTTCGACACGATCAAGATCGACAAGAGCTTCGTTGACGACACGACGCCGAAGCGCGACGTGCTGCTCAAGTCCATGGTGAACATGGCGCATGAACTCGGCCTGTCGGTGGTGGCGGAAGGCATCTCCGACGAGAGCGATGCCCTGCAGCTGCGGCAGATGGGCTGCGAATACGTCCAGAGCTTCATGTTCGGCACACCCGTGCCGGCCGACCAGGTCGTCAAGCTGCTGAAAGAACAGTACCCGGTGGCGCAGGTCTAGGACAGTCGGCAGTCGGCAGTCGGCAGTCGAAGACAGCTCTCGACAATCGAGGCGACGCAAGCAGCAGCCGAAGCGCCGGCGACGTTTCCGACTGTCTTCCTAGGCGTGGCCGGCCGAAACGCTCAGATGCGTGACGTCGATGCCGATCGAGGCGAGGATGCGGTCGTACTTGCGATCCATGTCGGTATCGAACAGCAGACCGGGATCGGCCGGGCAGGTCAGCCAGCCATTGGCCGCGATCTCGCTCTCCAGCTGGCCGGCTCCCCAGCCCGAATAGCCAAGCGCCATCAGCGCATGGCGCGGACCCTTCCCGGCGGAGATGGCGCGCAGGATATCCAGCGTGGCGGTAAGGCAGATCTCTTCCGAGACCGGCATGGAGGATTCCACCGTCATGTCGTCGGAGTGCAGCACGAAACCGCGGCTGCGATCGACCGGGCCGCCATTGCGCACGACGAAGTCCCGCGTCACGGGCGGCAGGCGGATGGCGGCTTCCTCGTCCATGATGCCGAGCTGCACCAGCAGGTCTGGGAAGCGCATCGGCTGCACCTGGTTGATGATCAGTCCCATCGCGCCTTCCTCGGAGTGGGCGCAGATGTAGATGACCGAGCGCGCGAACCGATCGTCCTGCATGCCGGGCATAGCAATGAGGAACTGGTCGTCGAGAAAACCGCGGGACTGAGCGGTTGATTTGCGCCGCAGGAGGTCCATGCCGCGAAGCGTAACGCGTTTCCGGGGACGTGGAAAGCGGGCTTCATGCCCGGCGGGCAGCGTTGTCTCACGCAAATATGATGCGAGGCCGATCAACGCCGACATTGCGCGGCCACAGCCGACGGGTTCAAACAACGGCATGCGTCTGATCGCCACAACCATAACAGCCTGCCTCCTTGCCGGAGCCGCGCACGCCGCGTCCAGCAGCTGGCATGAGTCCCAAGGCGGGCGCGTGCGGCTGGTCACGACGGGCATGCCGGACGCCAATGGGGTGCTCAAGGGAGCGCTGGAGATCGATCTGGCGCCCGGCTGGAAGACCTACTGGCGCGACCCCGGCGACGCCGGCGTGCCGCCTTCCGTCGACGTCTCCGCAAGCTCGAACGTGGAGTCCGCCACGCTGGGCCTCCCGCCGCCGGTGCGGGTCGATGACGGCACGACCAGATGGGCCGGCTACAAGCACCCGGTGACGTTTGCCGTGACGCTGCAGACGCAGCCGGGCAGCGCGGCGGCAACGCTCGTGACCGCCGACATATTCCTCGGTCTCTGCGAAACGATCTGCGTGCCGCTGCAGGCACGGCTCGAGCTGGACCCCTACGCCGATGCGGGCAATGCCGCCGACGCCGTTATCGTGCAGGCGGCTTTCGATGCCCTGCCCTCGCCTGCGCAGCCGGATTTCGGCGTCACGCCGCTTGCCGGCAGCGATGCCGAGATGCTGCTGGAGGCGACATTCCCGGCCGGCGCCGAGGGCGACCTCTTCCTCGCCACCCCGCCGGGCTACGTGCTCGCGACGCCAGAGCGCAAGGACGCCGGCGGCAAGGTCGTTTTCTCCGTCGCCGTCATCGACCGGCCGAAGGAAAAGCCGCAAGGCGTCACCATCCCCTACACGCTGGTGACCAGCGCCGGGTCCGTGGCCGGCGAGCTGCCGCTCCCCTGAGCTGCCGTGCGGTTGAAAGCGTCAGCCCCACCCGCTATCTCCGTCGTGATCCAACTCCAACATTGAGAGTGTCATGACGATTGCTGCCGGCGACAAACTTCCCGAGGCCACTT
>JBFXFO010000176.1:0-7354 GCA_050178915.1 Rhizobiaceae bacterium
CAACTTCGTCAAGGGCGCCGGCATGGAGACGCTGCCGACCGCCATCTTCGGGTCGGTCAAGCAGGGCATCAAGCCGAACATCATGGCCATCTCGACGCTGATGCTCGCCGTCTCAATCGCCTTCGTCACGCTCAGCTACTTCATCAATCGCAGCGGGCAGAAGACCCGCTAGACCAGAGGAGAATGAAAGACATGAGAAAGCCCATCCTTGCTGCCGCACTTCTCGCCGGCGCCTTTGCTGCGCAGCCGGCCTTCGCCGAAGGCGAACTGAAGGTCTATCACTGGTTCGAGTACATGCCGCAGGATCTGGTCGACAAGTTCAGCGCCGAGACCGGCATCAAGGTGACCATCGACACCTACGATTCGAACGAGGCGATGCTCGCCAGCCTGAAGGCCGGCAAGCTGGGCCAGTACGACGTCGCCGTGCCCGGCGACTACATGGTCAAGATCATGGCCACGCAGGGCCTGCTCGACGCCTACAAGCCTGAGGAGCTGCCGAATTTCGGCAACATCCAGCCGCAGTGGCTCGACGTGCCGTTCGATCCGGGCCGGGCACACTCGATCCCCTACCAGTGGGGCTCCACCGCCTTCTCGGTGAACCGCGACGTGTTCAAGGGCGACATCAACACCCTCGCCATCATCTTCGACCCGCCGGAAGAGCTGAAGGGCCGCATCAACGTGCTCGACAGCCAGGGCGAGGTGCTGGCGCTCGGCTCGATGTATCTCGGCATCCCGCAGTGCTCGACCGACCGCGAGCAGCTGAAGGCGCTGAACGAGATGCTGCTCAAGGCCAAGCCGTCATGGGCGTCGTTCGGCTCCGACATCGCCAAGGACGTGCTGGTCTCCGGCGATGCCGCCGCCGGCATGATCTACAACGGCTTCTCGGCCAAGGCGCGCGCCGAGGGCGCCAATGTCGAATACGCCTACCCGAAGGAAGGCGCCGTCGTCTGGATGGACAACATGGTGCTGCTGAAGGACGCGCCGAACCGCGAGAACGCGCTGAAGTTCATGAACTTCCTGCTCGACCCGCAGAACGCCGCGGCGGTCACCAACTACGCCGCCTACACGGCGGGCGTGACCGGCGTCGAACCGTTCCTCAGCGACGAGATCAAGAACAGCCCGGAAAACAATCCTCCGGCTTCGCAGAAGTTCGACTTCGTCGCGGCCTGCGATGAGGAAACGCAGAAGCTCTATGACGCCGTCTGGACGAACCTGAAGAAGTAACAACGGGGGACGCATCGTCGCTCTCTTGCCGTCGCCCGAGCGGGCGGCGGACGGCTCGGTGCGTCCCTTTGTACCCCATTCCCCGGCCGGCCGACGTAAGAGGCCGCCCGCTTTCGCTCCCTGGAGTGAGCCATGCATTCCCCTGTCCGCCGCCCTGCCCGCTACGACGTCCTGTTCGAGCCCGTCCGCATCGGGCCGAAGCTGGCCAAGAACCGTTTCTACCAGGTGCCGCACTGCAATGGCGGCGGTTACCGCGACCCGTCGGCCGTGGCCGAGATGCGGCGCACCAAGGCGGAAGGCGGCTGGGGCGTCATCTTCACCGAGCAGACCGAGATCCACCAGAGCTCGGAAATCACGCCGTTCATCGAGCAGCGGCTGTGGGACGACCGCGAGATTCCGGCGCTTGCCCGGATGGCCGACGCGATGAAATCGCATGGCGCGCTGGCGGGCATCCAGCTCGCCTATTCCGGCATCAACGGGCCCAACCTCTACAGCCGCGAGGTGCCGCTCGCCGTCACCGGCGGCCCGATCCTCACCTTCACGGCCGACCCGGTGCAGGCGCGCACCGTCGACCGCGAGGACATCCGCAACATCCGACGCTGGTTCCGCAACGCCGTCCGGCGCGGGCAGACCGCCGGCTTCGACCTGATCTGCCTTTACGGCGCGCACGGCTTCGGCATCTTCCAGCACTTCCTGTCGCGCGCCACCAACCAGCGCAGCGACGAGTATGGCGGCAGCCTGGAAAACCGCTCGCGCTTCGTGCGCGAGGTGATCGAGGAGGCGCGCGAGGAGACGCGCGGCGAGGTCGCGCTGACGCTGCGCCTGTCGCTGCACGAGGCCGGCGCGCTTGGCCTCTCCAACGCCGAGCTGCGTGACTTCATCGCCATGAATTCCGACCTGCCCGACCTGTGGGATCTGGCGCACGGGACCTGGGAGAATTGCTCGGGCACCTCGCGCTTCGTGGCCGAGGCGGCGCAGGAAGAGCTGGTGCGCGGCATCCGGGAGCTGACGTCGAGGCCGGTGGTGGGCGTCGGCCGTTTCACCAGCGCCGACGAGATGGTGCGGCAGGTGAAGGACGGCGTGCTCGACTTCATCGGCGCGGCGCGGCCCTCCATCGCCGACCCGTTCCTGCCGAAGAAGATCGAGGAAGGCCGCTTCGAGGATATCCGCGAATGCATCGGCTGCAATATCTGCGTCAGCGGCGACATGACCGGCGCGATCAGCCGCTGCACGCAGAACACCGCCTTCATGGAGGAGTGGCGCAAAGGCTGGCATCCGGAGAAGGCACGGCCGAAGGGCGCGTCGGAGTCCGTGCTGATCGTCGGCGCCGGGCCGACCGGGCTGGAAGCCGCGCTGCAGCTCGGCAAGCGCGGCTACCGCGTTGCGCTGGCCGAAGCGACCACGATCCTCGGCGGACGTGTGGCGCGCGAACGCAAGCTGCCCGGCCTCTCGGCCTGGGGCCGCGTTGCCGACTACCGCACCGGCCAGATCGCGCCGATGCCGAATGTCGAAACCTATCTCGACAGCCGCATGACTGCCGAGGACGTGCTCGGCATGGGCTTCGAGCATGTCGCCATCGCCACGGGGGCGTCATGGCGGCGCGATGCGGTGGCACGGCTGCACCTTGCGCCGATCCCGACCGACGCGGCCATGCCGCTGTTCACCCCCGACGATCTGATGGAAGGCAACGGCCCGAGCGGCGGGCGCGTGCTGCTCTATGACGACGACCATTTCTACATGGGTTCGGTCATCGCCGAACTGCTGGTCGCGCGCGGCTGCACCGTCGATTTCGTCACCCCGGCGACCAAGGTTGCGGAGTGGACCGAGAACACGCTGGAACAGGCGGTGATCATGCGCCGGCTGCTGTCGCTCGGCATCAACGTCATTCCGAGCAAGGCACCGGAGGCGATCGGCCCGCGCGAAGTCACGCTTGGCTGCACCTGGACAGGCGCGCACAGCACCATCCCGGCCGACGCGGTGGTCATGGTGACCAGCCGCACGCCGCATGACGCGCTCTATCACGAGCTGCGCGCGCTCGACTGGCAGGCGGCAGGGATCGCTTCGTTGACGCTGACCGGCGACGCGGCTGCGCCGGGTCCGATCGCCTGGGCGACCTATGCCGGGCGGCGCTATGCGGAGGAGCTCGACATGCCCGATATCGGCGATGAACTACCCTTCCGCCGCGAGCTGGCCGAGCTGCTGCCCATCAACTCCTGACACGCGATCCATCCGGGACAAGAGGCGATCATGGTCGAAAAAGTGGAGGCTCTCGTCGTCGGTGCCGGTCAGGCCGGCATCGCGATGAGCGAGCATCTCAGCGCCCACGGCATCCAGCATGTGGTGCTGGAGCGCGACCGCATCGCGGAGCGCTGGCGCAGCGGCCGCTGGGACTCGCTCGTCGCCAACGGGCCCGCCTGGCACGACCGCTTCCCCGGGCTGAAATTCTCCAGCCACCCGGACGGCTTCCCCGGGAAGGAAGAGGTCGCCGACTATTTCGTCGCCTATGCCGACAAGATCGCCGCGCCGATCCGCACCGGCGTCGAGGTGCGCGAAGTCACGCGCAACGCCGGGCGCCGCGGTTTCCGCGTCGAGACCTCGGCCGGCGTGTTCGAGGCCGACACGGTGATCGCTGCGACCGGGCCGTTCCAGCAAGCGGAGATCCCCGCACTGGTGGCGGAGACGGCCGCCATCACGCAGATGCATTCGGCGCATTACCGCAACCCGGCGCAGTTGCGCGCCGGGGCGGTTCTGGTGGTCGGCTCGGGCTCGTCGGGCGTGCAGATCGCGGACGAACTGAGCGCTGCCGGCCGACGCGTCTTCCTCTCGGTCGGCCCGCACGGCCGGCCGCCGCGCAGCTATCGCGGGCAGGATTTCTGCTGGTGGCTGGGCGTGCTCAACAAATGGGACGCCGAGGCCGTGCCGGGCGTCGAGCACACGACCATCGCGGTGAGCGGCGCCAATGGCGGCCGCACCGTCGATCTGCGCCGCTTCGCCGCCAACGGCATCACGCTGCTCGGCCGCACCGAGGCGTATCGCGACGGCAAGCTGACGATTGCGCCGGATCTGCAGAAGAACATCGCCAAGGGCGATGCCGACTACCTGGCAGTGCTCGACGAGGCGGATGCCTACGTCACGAAGAACGGCGCTGCGCTGCCGGAGGAACCGGAAGCGCGCATCATCCTGCCCGACCCGCCCTGCGTCAGCGACCCGATCCTCGAGCTCGACCTGGCGAAAGAGGGCATCACCACCATCATCTGGGCGACCGGCTATTCGGCGGACTATAGCTGGCTGAAATTCGACCTCACCGATGCCAATGGCCGCCCGCGGCACCAGCGCGGCGTCTCGGTGGAGCCCGGCATCTACTTCCTCGGCCTGCCGTGGCAGACGCGGCGCGGCTCTTCCTTCATCTGGGGCGTGTGGCACGATGCGCGCTACGTCGCCGACCACATCGCCAAGCAGCGCGCCTATCTCGCCTACGAACCGCAGGCGTTGGGCGGCAAGCCTGGCTGAACCGAGATTTTCTGAAACACCGCAGCGAAAGCGACCGAAATGGCCCACACACGCATCCGCAAGTTCAACACCAAGGACACCTATCCCGAGCAGAAGCTGGACAATGATCTCTGTCAGGCCGTGGTGGCGCGCGGCACGATGATCTTCCTGCGCGGACAGTGCCCGCAGGACCTCGACACGGCGCAGAACATCAACAGCCATGAGCCGGTCGAGCAGACGCACAAGGTGATGCAGAACATCCGCCAGCTGATCGAAGAGGCCGGCGGCCGGATGGAGCATCTGTGCAAGGTCGTCGTCTACCTGACCGACGTCCGGCATCGCGAGGCGGTCTACCGGACCATGGGCGAGTACATCAAAGGCGTGCACCCCGTTTCGACAGGCATCGTCGTGACCTGCCTTGCGCGGCCCGACTGGCTGGTCGAGATCGACGCCACCGCGATGATCCCGGACTGAGCGCAGGAGCCCGGCATGACCTTCTCCATCGTCGGCCGCTGCGCCACGACCGGCCAGTTCGGCGTCGCCATCTCCTCGTCCTCGCCGGCAGTGGCGGCGCGCTGCGCGCATGCGCGCGCCGGCGTCGGCGCGGTGGCAACGCAGAACGTCACCAACCCGGCGCTCGGCCCGTTCATGCTCGACCGCCTGAGCGAGGGCGCGGGCGCGACCGAAGCCGTCGGCGCGGCGCGCGACCACGACCGCTTCCCCGACCACCGCCAGCTGCTCGCCGTCGATGCGAACGGCCGCACCGCCATCCATTCCGGCGCGCAGGCGCTCGGCGTCTGGACATCGGCGTCCGGCCGCGATTGCGCCAGCGGCGGCAATCTCCTGGCCAATGACGGCGTGCCCGCCGCCATGGTCGCAGCCTTCGAGGCGGCGCCCGGCGCACTGGGCGACCGTCTCGTCGCGGCGCTGCAGGCGGGTCTCGCCGCGGGCGGCGAGGCCGGTCCCGTCCGCTCCGCCGGTTTGCTGGTCGTTGACCGGCAGAGCTGGCCCTATGCCGACCTGCGCATCGACTGGCGCGAGGACGGCTGTCCGATCGCAGCACTGGCGCTGGCCTGGGAGATCTACCAACCCCAGGCCGACGCTTACGTCACTCGCGCGCTCAATCCAGTGGCCGCGCCCTCTTATGGTGTTCCCGGAGACGAATGATGCAGAGCCTTGACCACTACACGAACCGCGCCGGCGCGCTGGCCTTCCGCAACCAGTGCTGGATCGACGGAAAGTTCGTGCCCGCCGCCGCCGGCGGTCGCTTCGAGACGGTGAACCCGGCGACCGCCAAAGTGCTGACCGACGTCGCCCGCGGCACGTCCGAAGACATCGACCGCGCCGTCAAGGCGGCGCGCCGCGCCTTCGAGGACAAGCGCTGGGCAGGCAAGAAGCCGTCCGAGCGCAAGGAAGTGATGCTGCGGCTCGCCGCCCTCATCCGCGAAAACCTCGAAGAGATGGCGCTGCTCGACACGCTCGACATGGGCAAGACGATCTCCGACACGGTGAACATCGACGTGCCCGGCGCCGCCACCTTCTTCCAGTGGCACGGCGAAGCGATCGACAAGCTCTATGACGAGGTGGCGCCGACCGGCGGCCGCGATCTCGCGCTCATCCGGCGCGTGCCGCTGGGCGTCATCGGCGCGGTGGTGCCGTGGAACTTCCCGCTCGACATGGCGACCTGGAAGCTTGCGCCGGCGCTTGCCACCGGCAATTCGGTGGTGCTGAAGCCGGCCGAACAATCGCCGCTCTCGGCGTTGCTGCTGGCCGAACTGGCGGCGGAAGCCGGCCTGCCGGACGGCGTGCTGAACGTGGTGCCGGGCTTCGGCGAGGATGCCGGCCAGGCGCTTGGCCGGCACCCTGACGTGGACGTGCTCGCCTTCACCGGCTCGACCGAGGTGGGCAAGTACTTCCTGCGCTATGCCGGCGAAAGCAACATGAAGCAGGTGTGGCTGGAGACCGGCGGCAAGAGCCCGAACCTGATCTTCCCGGACGCCGATCTCGACGCCGCGGCCGACATGGCCGCCACCGGCATCTTCTTCAACCAGGGCGAGGTCTGCTCGGCCAATTCGCGGCTGCTGGTGCACGCCTCGATCGCCGAGGAGATGGTGGAACGCCTGCGCGTGCGCGCCGAGGCGATCAAGCCCGGCAACCCGCTCGACCCGGCGACGAAGATGGGCGCCATGGTCGACGCGAAGCACGCAAGCCGCGTGGCGGAGTTCCTTGCGGCCGGCCGCGCCTCGAGCCGCCTCGTCACCGGCGGCGAGCGCCTTACCATCGACGGGTCCGACGCGTTCATCCAGCCGACGGTCTTCGCGGACGTGCCGGCGGACGCGCTGATCGCGCGCGAGGAGATCTTTGGGCCGGTGCTGTCGGTGCAGACGTTCCGCGACGAGGACGAGGCCGTCCGCATCGCCAACGACACGATGTACGGGCTTGCCGCCTCTGTCTGGACGCGCGACTTGTCGCGCGCGCTCGACATGTCGGACCGGCTGCACGCCGGCACGGTTTCGGTGAACACCGTCGACGCGCTGTCGGCGATGACGCCGTTCGGCGGCTTCAAACAGTCGGGCTTCGGGCGCGACCTGTCGATCCACTCGTTCGACAAGTACACCGCGCTGAAGACGGTCTGGATCAA
>JBFXFO010000177.1:0-7268 GCA_050178915.1 Rhizobiaceae bacterium
CTCGCGCGCGCCAACCACCGAGTCACCTATCCGGCGCGCAGCCAGCTCGTGGCGGCGATGAACCCGTGCCGGTGCGGCATGGCCGGCGCGCCCGGCTATCGCTGCCAGCGCGGGCCACGCTGCCAGTCCGACTACCAGGCGCGCATCTCCGGCCCGCTGCTCGACCGCATCGACCTGCGGATCGAGGTGCCCGCGGTCACCGCATCCGACCTCATCCGGCCGGCGGCAGCCGAGCCGAGCACGGCGGTCGCGGCTCGCGTCGCACGCGCGCGGACGACGCAGCGCGAACGCTTTGAGGAACTCGGCCTCTCCTGCACGACCAATGCGCACTGTCCGGCCGCCATCGTCGAGCGCATCGCCGAGCCGGACGCAGCGGGGCTCGTGCTGCTGCGCGAGGCGAGCGACCGGCTCAACTTCTCGGCGCGCGCCTATCACCGCATCCTGAAGGTGGCGCGCACGCTGGCCGACCTCGACGCCGCCGAACGCGTCGGCCGCATCCATCTGGCCGAGGCAATCTCCTACCGGATAGCCGGCGAGCGGCTGGCACAGGCAGCGTGAACCGTACGTCACGTGCGCCGCGCGGATCGCGTCAGGCAATCCGTGCCAGCAGCTTCAAAAGCGTGGCGGCTTCTTTCGCCGACAGGGGAGCCAGGGTCTCTTGCGTGATTTCAGCCGCGAGCGGGATCAGCTTCTCGACCGAGCTGCGCCCCTCCGGCGTCAGGCTCACCATCAACCGCCGCTTGTCGCCTTCGTGCTTCGACAGTTCGACATAGCCGCGCGCCTTCAACCGGTCGATGACACCCTTGATGGTGGCGGCATCCATGGCGACCAGCGCGCCGAGCTGGTTCTGCGAGGTCTCGCCGACGGCATGCAGCTTCGCCAGCGCCGCGAATTGCGGCGGCGTCAGGTCACCGATGCGGGAGGCGAAGATCGACAGATGGCGCTGATGTGCCTTGCGCAGCACGAAGCCAACCTGCTCCTGCAGGCGGTAGCCCGCTTCGTCAGAGGCGTCGACCGGCGCCGGCAGATCGCGCCCGTCGCTCACCGCTGGCCGTCCCAGACGGAGATGTCGCTGACGGCGAGCCCGCCCATGCGGTCATGGATGCGCGGCCCGCAGGCCATCGCCAGCACGAACAGGATCTCGTCGGCGCGCGGGCCGTCGGCAATGCCCACCGTCATCGCGTCGAAATGGCTGCGCACATAGGCGGCGTTGATGTGGCCGAGCGGCACGTCGAGGCTGGATCCGAAAGCGCCGACCTTCATCGCCGACGGCACGATCGCCTTGGCCTTCCCGAGCCGATCGCGCATGGCGTAGCCGCCGGGCACATGCCACAGCGCGCCGTGCTCGATCTCGCCGGCGCTGCCGACGATCGCACCCTTGCCGTAGCCGTCGATCGCAGCGACGTCGCCAAGTGCTGCGATCAGGCGGTCGGTGAGTTCGAGACCGAGCGGCTTCAGATCATCCATCGCCGGCTGCAGCGCCTCCGTATAGCCGCCCGCGAAGGGGTTCCTGACCAGCGCCATCGCCGCCGCGCGCCGCCGTGGCGTGGCCGGTGCCGGCCCGCCATCATGGCGGATCTCCTCGGAGAGGACGGCGATCTTGCGAATGGCGAAGTCAGGCATGGACGGGTTCTCGTTCAGGGAATTGGAGCGATACGGTCTGCGGGGCAGCGACGCCGCAGACCCGACTGTCGCCCTGCAGGAAGAGCGCCGCGCCCTCGATCAGGCCACGACGGCGCAGGCTGTTGGCGACGGTCAGGCCGCGCTCGAGGGCGGCAGCGCGTTCGGCGGGTGCCAAAGAACCAACGCCTGTCGTCACCAGCCGGTCGCCGAGATCGGAGTCGGGCGCCCAGGAGTTAGCCGGCTCACGAGTGATGGTGGCATGGCCGGGAAGGTCGACGGCATTGGCGATGATCGTCGCGGCGGCGTCGGCACCGGCAGAGGTGCGCGCCAGCACGGTGACGGCGTCGGCGATGCCGAGCGAGAAGGAGCGCCCGCGCCAGCCGCTGGTGGCGATGCCGCGCACCGCATCGGCGTGACGGACGGTCAGCCGGTCGGCGATCCCATGGCCGGTGCCGGCGACCGCCGCGTCGATCGAGGCGCCCGGCGCGAGGAACAGCGCGATGTCGCCGCCATCGTTGACATAGGCCCGGTCGAGGCTGCGTCCGGCGATGAGCGCGACCAGCATCTCGTCGGCGACGGCCCCGGCCACCGCCGCCATGGGCGTGATGAAGTCCTGCGCCAGCGGCAGGACCGCCGCTTCCATGCGCCGCGCCGTCGGTCCAGCGAAGCTGCGCGGTGTCGCCGTTGCGGGCCGGCGCAGTTCCGGCAGCTCCGCCACCAGTTCGGTGAGGATGGTCGCGAAACGGGTGACCGCCTGATCGTAGGCGGCGGCGACCTCGTCCGCCGTCCCGAACGCCTCGACGATCAGGTCGATCGGCCCGTGGTTGAGGTGCAGCCGGCGACCGTCCTTGAGCAGATGCGCCTGCGGTCCGTTCATGACAGCGGCCGCGTCATTGCACTGGTCCGGGCGGCATGCGCCGCAGCTGCGCCAGCGGCGGCCATGCCTGGCCCTGCGCCGCGCCGGATTCGCGCCGCGCATTGCCGTATTCGCCGCCGCGCTGCAGCACGTCCTCGATGCTGCGGATTTCCGCCGCATGGCCGCCCAGCCGCACATAGTCGTCGCGGCGCAGCGTGAACTCGATCGGCGCCACCAGCGCCGGCGTCGGCACGTAGCCGAAGGCATTGTCGGGCACGTCCATCACATCGACCATCAGCGTGATGCCGCCGCCCGGCCAGACATAGACCGGCGCGCCGCCGACGGTGACATAGGTGCGCAGCCCATGCACGGAACGCGTCAGGTTCACCGGGTTCTCGACCACGCCGGCGCGCAGCGAGCCGCCGGCACCGCCAACGAACAGGACGGTGCAGAGCGCCGGCTCGCAATTCTCCTCGATCAGCTGCACCGAGCGCGTCAGCCGCTCAGGGAACGGCTTTGCCACCGGCTTCAGATTCCCGTCCAGCTCGTAATAGGCGAACTGCTCACCCGTGGTGGACACCATCAGCAGCGACAGGCCGGGCCGTGCGCCCTTCTTGGCATTCCAATCGCCAAGGATGGAAAGCGGGTCGGAGATGCTGGTGCCACCCCAGCCGAGGCCGGGCTCCGAGACCTTGAAGTAGCGGCCGGGCGTCGAGCGCCGCCCGACGATCTTGATGCCGGTGTCTTCCCAGCCCAGCACCTTGCCGGCCTGGTGTTCGGAGACGACGCCGGTGATGTGGTCGTCCACCACAACCACTTCGTCGACCAGCCCGCGCCACTGCGCCGCGAACATGCCGATCGTGGCCGAGCCGCAGCCGACGCGCATGCGCGTTTCCGGCTTGCCGTCGATGATCGGCGCCTTGCCGGCCTGCACGACGATGGTCGCGCCCCCGTCGATGCAAAGCTCGACCGGCTGCTTGTTGCACAGGGCAAGCAGCGCATCGCAGGTGGCGCGGCCTTCCTGCTTGGAGCCGCCGGTGAGGTGGTGCACGCCGCCGAGCGACAGCATCTGCGAGCCGTATTCGCCGGTGGTGACGTGCCCGACTGCCTCGCCTCCGGCGCGCACCGTGGCGGTCTCGGGGCCAAGATGGCGGTCGGTGTCGATCTTCACCTTGACGCCGCAGTAGGAGAAGATGCCCTCCGTCACCACGGTGACGACATCGACGCCTTCGATCTCCTGGCTGACGATGAAGGGCGCCGGCTTGTAGTCCGGATAGGTGGTGCCGGCGCCGATGGCGGTGACAAAGCGGCGGCCGGTGTTGACCAGCGAGCCATCCCACGGCTGGCCGTCCTCGAACGGCACCAGCCGGCCGCCGGTCTCTTCCGCATGGTGCAGGATCACCAGCGGGTCCATGCGCACGATCCTGCCGCCGACATTGCCATAGCGGTCGCAGGCGCCGGTGCGGCCCTCGGCGACGTAACACATCACCGGGCAGGCGTCGCAGCGCAGCTTTTCGGCGGCAGGGGCGTCGGCGCTCACGCGGCACCTCCCTCTGGCCTGCCGGCCATCTCCCCCTCAAGGGGGGAGATTATTCTCGTCGCGACCGTCGCCTTTCCGCCATCGGATCAGAATCGGTAAGGACGGCGGAGCTGCCAATCTCCCCCCTTGAGGGGGAGGTGGCCGGCAGGCCAGAGGGGGGTGGCTGTCAAAAGGCCGCTCACAGCCCCGCCTCCCGGATCGCGGCCAGCACGCGGGTCGGCGTCGCCGGCAATTGGCGGATCAGCACGCCGGTGGCGTGGCGGATCGCATTGAGGATCGCCGGCGCGGTCGGGATGAGCACATGCTCGCCGAGACCCTTGGCGCCGAACGGTCCCTCCGGATCAGGCACCTCGATCACGATGGTCTCGATCGGCGGCACGTCGCCGATCGTCGGGATCAGATAGTCGTGCAGATTCTCGGTGCGGCCGGGGATGTATTCCTCCATCAGGGCGAGCCCGATGCCTTGCGCGATGCCGCCCTCCACCTGGCCTTCGACCAGCAGCGGGTTGATCGCCTTGCCGACATCGTGCGCGGCGGTGATCTTCACCAGCTTCACCGTGCCGAGCTTCATGTCGATGTCGAGTTCGACGACCTGCGCGCCCCAGCCATAGACGGCATAGGGCTTGCCCTGCCCCTTGGCGTCGAGCGGCAGCGTCGGCGGGTCATAGGTTTCCTCGGCATGGAAGACATAGCCGTCAGCGTCGCGCGGCAGCGCCGAGAGATCGATCCGGCGCGTGGCGTCGCCTTCGCGGATGACGAGGCACGCGCCGTCGAGCGCGAGCTCAGCTTCTCCCGACACATTGCCGGCGCGCAGGATCTGCTCGCGCAACGCCTTCGCCGATTTTTCCGCCGCGCGGCCGGTGACGAAGGTCTGGCGCGAGGCGGAGGTCTTGCCGGCGTCGGGCGTGATCGCCGTGTCGGCGATGACAAGGCGGAATTTCTCCACCGGCAGGCCGAGCGCATCCGCTGCGATCTGCGTGATCACCGTGTTCGAGCCCTGCCCGATGTCGACGGCGCCCTGGTGGAGCACCACCATGCCGTCGGGCGCAATGGCGATGCGGATCGTCGACGGGTTGGCGATCGAGGTGTTGCCGCAGCCATACCAGCAGGAGGCGATGCCGACGCCGCGGCGCTGCGTTCCACCCGCCGCGTTGATCGCCTGGGCCTCGGCATTGGCGCGCTGCCATGCCGGCTGCAGCGAGGCGAGGCAGTCGGCAATGCCGACGCCCGCCGCCAGCACCTGGCCGGTGACGGTCGAGCAGCCATTGCGCATGGCGTTGTTCAGGCGGAAGGCGAGGCGGTCGATGCCGAGCTTGCCCGCCAGCTCGTCGTAGAGCGTCTCCTGCATGATCGTCGATTGCGGCACGCCGAAGCCACGAAACGCGCCGGCGGTCGGCCCGTTGGTGTGGATGGCGCGCGCCGTGGAGCGATAATGCGGCGTCACATAGGGGCCGGAGGCATGCACCGGCACGCGGTTGGCGACAGTCGGGCCGAAGCTCGCATAGGCGCCGGTGTTGAAGTCGCCATGGAAAAGCATGCCGGTAATGCGGCCGGTCGCGTCGGCGCCGATCGTCGCCGTCATCTGCGCGGGATGCCGCTTGGTGGTCGACATCATCGATTCGGAGCGGGTGTAGGCGAGCGCCGCCGGGCGGCCGGTCTTCAGCGCCACCATCCCGATCAAGGGCTGCACCGAGACGTCGAGTTTCGAGCCGAAACCGCCGCCCGTCGCCGTGGGCACGATGCGCACCTTTTCGAGCGGCAGGCCGGTGACGATGGCGGTGTCGTCGCGGTCCATGTGTGGCGACTGCGTGCAGGCATGCACGACGAGCGTGTCGCCATCCATCACCGCCCAGCCGGCCTCCGGCTCGATATAGGCATGTTCGACAAAGCCGGTCTGGATCGCGCCGGTCACGGTGGCGTGGCTGGCGGCGAGCGCGGTTTCCGGGTCGCCATGCTCGACCAGCCCGGCGATCAGCAGATTGTCCTTGCGGTTCTCGTGCAGCAGCACCGCGCCCGAGGCCGTCGCCGCTGCCGGCCCCAGCGCATGCGGCAGTTCCGTCCAGGTGATCGGGAAGTCGCGTGGGTCAAGGGCCGCGATGGTCGCCGGTTCGCCGGCGACCAGCGCCACCGCCTCGCCACGGAAGCGCGTGACCTCTTCCGCCAGCGCCGGCTGGTCGGCGAACGAGGGCAGCACGCCGAAACGGTTGCGCCCCGGCACATCGCGCGCCGTCAGAACGGCGACGACGCCGGGCGTCGCCTTGACGAAGGCGTCGAGGTCACCGAGCACAAAACGGCCGTGATGGTGCGGAGAGCGGATCACCAGCACCGCCAGCGTGTCGTGTGGGAACGCATCGGCGCCATACCGTTCGGTCCCGTCGACCTTTGGCACACCGTCAAGGCGCTGGATGCGTGCGCCGACGGCGGATCGGGAAGCGGCGCGCGCGTGCGTGTTCTCCGCAGGTGCGTTCGCCGAAGCTGCGGCCAGCACCGCCGCGATGATCTTGCGGTAGCCGGTGCAGCGGCAGAGCACGCCGCCCAGCGCATCCTTCACCTCGTCTTCGTTCGGAGACGGGTTGCGGTCCAGCAGCGCCGTCGCAGCGGTCAGCAGGCCGGGCGTGCAGATGCCGCACTGCGCCGCGCCATGTTCGAGGAAGGAAGCCTGCAGCGCCGAGAGCCGGCCGTTCGCCAGCCCCTCCACCGTGGTCACCTTGCGGCCGGCGGCAGACGCAGCCGGCACGAGACAGGCGCAGACCGCGTCGCCATCGAGCAGCACCGTGCAGGCGCCGCAATCGCCGGCGTCACAGCCGACCTTGGTGCCCTTCAGGCCGAGATCATCGCGCAGCACCGCCGACAGCCGCTTCAGCGGCTCCGCCTTCACCGCGGTGCGCGCGCCGTTGACGTCAAGCACAAGCGGGAGGCCGGTCATGCCGCGACCCTCTTCTCAGGGGCGGCCACGGCAAGCAGCGCCCGCGCCACGATCTCGCGCGCCGCCTCGTGCCGGTAGGCGGCGCTGCCGCGCACGTCGTCGATCGGCTGCAGCGGGGCAAGGTGCTGCGGCTCGATGACGGCCGCAATGGATTCGTCGAGCACATGTCCTAGCAGCGTCCGCTCCAGCGCCGGTAGCCGCTGCGCCACGGCCGAACAGGCGCCGACGGCGATGGCCACGTCTTCGATCCGGCCAACCGCATCCGTGACCAGCCGCACAGCCGCCATGGCGATGGAGATCACGAGGTACCGGCGCGCGCCGAG
>JBFXFO010000178.1:0-5696 GCA_050178915.1 Rhizobiaceae bacterium
CTATCCAACCTTGCCCCTTCAATCGCGGCTACATTGCGCCTGATATGCATTGAATATATATTCGACGAATGGAGCCTGTCGCCCGATGGAGTCCGGAGAAGAACGCCGAACTCAAGAATCGGCACGGCTTCGGGTTCGAGCGCGTCCTTGTGGCTCTGACGGAAGGAAGGCTTCTCGACAATCGGACCCATCCGAATCTCGAGCAATATGGCCATCAGCGCCAACTCATCGTCGAGATCGAGGGCTACGCATGGGTCGTGCCATTCGTTCAGGTTGATGACGGCATCTTGCTCAAGACGATGTTTCCAAGCCGGAAGGCGACGAAGAGGTATCTGGAGTAGCTGCCATGAGCAAAGCACCGAACCCGGCGGGTAATGTTCCAAGAATATCGGATGCCGAAGAACGCGAGATCGTCGCACTGTCAGATGCCGATGGATGGGTCTCATCACCAGACATGGAGGCAGACAGGCTCTTCTGGTCGAAGCTTGCCAAACGCACGCTGGAGGGCAAGCGACAGCGCATTTCGATCTCGATTCCCGAGCGCGATCTGGCGCGGCTGAAAGCGAAGGCTGCCGAGCAGGGCATGCCCTATCAAACGCTGATCAACTCGATCCTGCACAAATACGTCGAGCGCTAGTCGCGAGCCGCATCGCCTACCTCGCACCCAGCCGGGCCAGCACCTCGTTGGGGATGGCGTATTCGCGGATGATGTCCTGGTGGCGGCGGAAGCCGCAGAGTTCGCGCTGGATGAAATAGGCATAGACGGCGTCGGCGGCGCTTTTCAGGACGGCGGCGCGGCCGGCCGGCTCGCCCTCATAGCTTCGGAGGGAAATGAGCGCGGCCTCCGCGCGCTGGCCGGCGCGGCCGAGCGCCGACGCCTTTTCACCCATCATCTCGTATTCGATGACGTCGACCGGGCTCTTGCCGTTGGCGATCGCCGTGATCATGCCCGGCATGCGCAGCGTCGACACGGGACGCTACTCCGCCGCGATCCGGTCGCCGAGGAAGCCGCCGGACTGGCGTTTCCACAGCTGTGCGTAGAGGCCCCCGCTGGCGAGCAGTTCGTCGTGCGTGCCCTCCTCCACGATGCGGCCGTCGTCGATGACGATGAGACGGTCGAGCGCCGCGATGGTGGAGAGCCGGTGCGCGATCGCGATGACGGTCTTGCCCTCCATCATGCGGTAGAGGTTCTCCTGGATCGCCGCTTCCACCTCCGAATCGAGCGCCGAAGTCGCTTCGTCGAGGATGAGGATCGGCGCGTCCTTCAGCATCATGCGGGCGATCGCGACGCGCTGGCGCTGCCCGCCGGAGAGCTTGATGCCGCGCTCGCCCACCTGCGCGTCATAGCCGGTGCGCCCGCGCGGGTCGGAGGCCTCGCGGATGAAATCGTCGGCGGCCGCGCGCACCGCGGCATCAACGATCTCCTCCTCGCTGGCGCCCGGCTTGCCGTAGCCGATGTTGTCGCGGATCGAGCGGTGCATGAGCATCGCGTCCTGGCTGACCACGCCGAACTGCGCGCGCAGCGACGCCTGCGTCAGCGAGCGGACGTCATGCCCGTCGATGAGGATGCGTCCGCCCTCCACGTCGAACAGGCGCAGCATCAGGTTGACGATGGTCGTCTTGCCGGCGCCGGACGGGCCGATCAGGGCGACGCGCTCGCCCGGCCGGATGTGCAGGTCGAGCTTGTCGATGATGCCGCCGCCCTTGCCATAGTGGAAGGTGACGTTCTCGAAGCGGATGTCGCCCGCCGCATGGCGCAGTTCGGTGGCGCCTTCCGCGTCGCGGATGGCGGGCTTCACCGAGATGGTGCGGGTGGCGTCCTGCACCGTGGCGTAGTTGCGGATCAGGCCGTTGATGTTGAACATCATCCAGCCGGACATCTGGTTGAGGCGGAAGACGAGGCCCATGGCGGCGGCAATCGCGCCGGTGGAGATCTCGCCATTCGCCCAGGTCATCACCGCGATGGTGCCGACGCCGGCCATCATGAAGCCGTTGAGCGCGGCGACCGCCGAGCGCACCGTCGTGACGGCGCGCGTCAGCCGGATGATGGCGGAGATCAGGTTCTCCAGCCCGTCGCGGATATAGCCATGCTCATGCCGCCCGCTGTCGAAAAGCTTCACCGCCATGATGTTGGTGAAGGCATCGACCATGCGGCCGTTGAAGATGGAGCGCTGGTCGGCGGTGGCGCGGCCGGCGCGGCGCATCTCGGGCAGCAGGAAACGCATGATGGCGACGTATCCGGCGAACCAGACGGCGACGACGACGCCCATCAGCGGGTCGAGCGACATCAGGATCGTCACCGCGAGGATGACGAAGGTGAGAAACGACCACATGGTCTGCAGCACCGAGACGATGAAGTCGCCCACCGCCTCGCCGCCCTGCATGATCTTGGTGGCGATGCGGCCGGCAAAATCGTTCTGGTAGAAGCCGTAGGGCTGCTCGATGACGCGCCGGAACGACTGCCAGCGCACCATCGAGAAGAAGCCGGGCACGATGACCTGCTGCTCGATGACCGCCGAAGCGACCATGATGACCGTGCGCACCACCAGCACCAGCAGCAGCAGCGCGACGAGTTCCTGCCAGTGGTCGGCGATCAGGGTCTGCGGGCTGGACGAATCCATCAGGTCGATCAGCCAGCCGACCGACCAGTACATGGCCGCGTCGATGGCGCCGGCCAGCCCGCCGATGACCAGCAGCAGCGCGAACGGCATCTTCGCCTGTCGCGCGAAATAGGTGATGAAGCCCCACGCGCTCTCCGGCAGCACCTCGCGGTCGGTGTCGGCGAGCGGATCGATCCAGCCCTCGAAGCGGCGCCAGAGCCAGTGGTTCCGGTCGATCTCCGCGGGCTGGTCGTTGGCCGCGGGCAGTGGCGGCTTGGTCGTCTGGTTCATCGTCCCTTTAACTGGGCTCGAAGCCGCGGCTTGGCAACAGGCGGTCGCATTACAATGCCGACAGGTTGTGGCAGGAGCGCTGACGGCGGCCTATTCGGCCGCCGCCTGCTCCGCCGCTGAGTCGGCGTCGATGAAGCCGCCCGACTGCCGCCGCCAGAGCTCGGCATAGAGCCCGCCTTGTGCGACGAGTTCGGCATGCGTGCCGTGCTCGACGACGCGGCCCTTGTCCATGACGACGAGCCGGTCCATCGCGGCGATGGTCGACAGGCGGTGCGCGATCGCGATCACCGTCTTGCCCTCCATCAGCCGGTAGAGGTTCTCCTGGATCGCCGCCTCGACCTCGGAATCGAGCGCCGAAGTGGCCTCGTCGAGGATGAGGATCGGCGCGTCCTTGAGCATGACGCGGGCAATCGCGATGCGCTGGCGCTGGCCGCCCGACAGCTTGACGCCACGCTCGCCGACATGCGCGTCGAAGCCCTTGCGGCCTTTCGGATCGGTGAGCGCGGCGACGAAGCCGGTCGCCTCCGCCCTCGCCGCCGCCTCGATCATCATCGCCTCGCTCGCATCGGGGCGACCGTAGAGGATGTTGTCGCGCACCGAGCGGTGCAGGAGCGAGGTGTCCTGCGTGACCATGCCGATCTGGGCGCGCAGCGAATCCTGCTGCACGGCAGCAATGTCCTGCCCGTCGATGCGAATGGCGCCGCCCTCGAGGTCGTAGAAGCGCAGCAGCAGGTTGACGAGGGTCGACTTGCCGGCGCCGGAGCGGCCGACGATGCCGACCTTCTCGCCCGCCCGCACGGTGAGCGACAGGCCTTCGATGATGCCTTTCTGCTTGCCGTAGTGGAAGCGGATGTCATCGAACACGACCTCACCCTTCGAGACGACGATCTCCCTGGCCCCGGGCTGGTCCTCGACCAGCCGCGGCAGCGAGATCGAGGTGATGCCGTCCTGCACCGTGCCGATGTTCTCGAACAGCGCCGACATTTCCCACATGATCCACTGCGACATGCCCCACAGGCGCAGCACGAGTCCGATGACCACCGCCACGGCGCCGATGGTCACGATCTCGTTCAGCCAGAACCAGATCGACAGCGACGCCACCGAGATCAGCAGCAGCGAGTTGAGCAGGTAGAGGCAGCCATAGAGGCTCGTGACCAGGCGCATGGACCGGTACACCGTGTCCATGAACGCGGTCATGCCTTCCCGGGCGAAGGACGCTTCGCGCCGCGCGTGGCTGAACAGCTTCACCGTCTGGATGTTGGTGTAGCTGTCGACCACGCGGCCGGTCATGGTCGAGCGCGCATCCGCCTGCTCCTCGGCGACCTTGCCAAGCCGCGGGATGAAGAAGCGCAGCAGGAGCGCGTAGCCGACCAGCCAGACGCCAAGCGGCGCCGCCAGCCGCCAGTCGGACGAGCCGACGATGAACAGCATGCCGAGGAAGTAGACGACGACGTAGTTGAGCACGTCGACGACCTTGATGACGCATTCGCGCACCGCGAGCGCCGTCTGCATCAGCTTGGTGGCGATGCGGCCGGCGAACTCGTCCTGGTAGAACGTCATCGACTGCTTCAGCAGGTAACGATGCACCTGCCAGCGGATGCGCATGGGATAGTTCCCCATCAGCGTCTGGCTGTGCACCAGCGACTGCAGGAACACGGTGGCCGGCAGGCCGACCAGCACGATCGCCGCCATCCCCGCCAGTTTCCATCCCTCGGTCGCGACAAAGGTCTCGCGGGTCTGCGCCGAGAGCCAGTCCACGATCGAGCCGAGGAAGCCGAACATCCACACTTCGGTGATGGCGACGATGGCGACCAGCACCGCGTTGGCGGCGATGTAGGGCCACGCCCCCTTCGAATAGTGGAAGCAGAAGGCGAGCAGCGTCTTCGGCGGCTCGACCGGCTCTTCCGGCGGAAACGGGTTCAGGCGTCTTTCAAACCAGCGGAACATGCTGCGTCTTTCGTCTTATCGGTGGCCCGAGCGCGGGCCGATGGGCGCCTTGCGCACGCCCTTGCCCAGTCTCTCACTGCCCTGTCTGGCCGACATCGCCGGCTCCGGCTTGACCGGCCTTGCCGATCTCGCCGCTTTCAGCGTGGCAACCGCGTCGCTGCGGCTGCGCGCCAGCGTGCGGGCGAGCCCGCCGGCAAGCTCGTGGTCTGCATCGGCGGCCGCGGGCGCGATCGCCGGAGGCAGAGCCGTATCGGAAGAAAGCGCCGGCAAGGGCGCAATGCGGATTTTCCTGGCAGTCATGATCAAGTCTCTCGGAACCGTTTCGGTCCGGCGGAACTCGGGACTGCGATGTCAGAAAAATCGAAGAACCGGAACCGCCGTCAGGCGTGGGTGTACGCCGGGAGGCGCAAGCGCGTGGCGCTGACAATGTCCATCGAGGCCTCCTCTGTTCCGGGTTGATCGTGGGCGGGCTCTTAGCAATGTTCGCCGAACTTGGCTATCGCCAATCGGTAACATTCGCTTGCGCGCCTGCAACTGTGGCGGCGCGGACACAAGGGTTTCGAGCGGACACAGGGGTTTCGACATGACGCACGCGCTGCGCATCGCGCTCTACCAGCCCGAGATCGCCGGCAACACCGGCGCCATCCTGCGCCTCGGCGCGTGTCTCGGGCTCGGCGTCGACATCATCGCGCCGACCGGGTTCGACATGTCCGACCGCAACCTCAAGCGCGCCGGCATGGACTATCTGGAACTTGCCGCCCTGACCCGCCACGACGAGTTTTCCGCCTTCGAGCAATGGCGCAGGAACGAGCAGCGGCGGCTGGTGGTGTTCACCACCAAAGGCGCCCTGCCCTACAC
>JBFXFO010000178.1:5796-7245 GCA_050178915.1 Rhizobiaceae bacterium
GCCGTCCAGTAGGCCTGCTTCGGCCAGCGGTCGAACCATTCGCGCGCCTTGCTGCGCGCGGCGTCGCGCGGCAGAACGAAGGTTTCGCGCAGGAACCCGTCGCGCGGCAGCCGGGCGGCTTCCTCACGCGATCGCTTGAGCCTGCGGCTCAGGCTGTCGAGCGATGGTCTCGACGGGGTGGGCACGACGAACTCCTTGACCCTGCCTTCGGAGACTTTAGGGATCGCGCACGAAAATTGCGAGTCAACTGGAGCGAGACTTGGAACGCCCGGACATCCCGGCCGGACTGCCGGCCGACATCGAAGACAAGAAGGCAGCGGCGAAAGCCTGGTTCGAGGAACTGCGCGACCGCATCTGCGCAAGCCTCGAAAAGCTCGAGGACGAGGTGACGGGGCCGCAGGCCTCGTGGGCGCCCGGACGCTTCGAGCGCACGCCATGGCAGCGCGCGAAGGGACCGAACGGCGAGGACGCCGGTGGCGGCGTCATGTCGATCATGCGCGGCCGCGTGTTCGAGAAGGTCGGCGTCCATACCTCGACCGTGTTCGGCGAATTCTCGCCTGAGTTCCGCAAGCAGATGCCGGGCGCCGAGGAAGACCCGCGCTTCTGGGCGAGCGGCATCTCGCTGATCTGCCACCCGTGGAACCCGCACGTGCCGGCCGTGCACATGAACACGCGCATGGTGGCGACGTCGCGCTGGTGGTTCGGCGGCGGCGCCGACCTGACGCCGGTGCTCGACGCGCGGCGCGTCCAGTCCGACCTCGACGCCAAGGACTTCCACCGCGCCATGGAGTTCGTCTGCCGCAAGCACTCGGCCATCGCCGACTACGACAGGCTGAAAAAATGGTGCGACGAATACTTCTTCCTGCCGCATCGCGACGAACCACGCGGCATCGGCGGCATCTTCTTCGACTGGCAGCATTCGCCCGACGACAAGGGCGGGTGGGATGCCGACTTCGCCTTTGCGCAGGATGTCGGCCGTTCCTTCTCGGTCATCTACCAGCATCTGGTGCGCAAGAATTTCGACCGCAACTGGACCGACGCCGAGCGCGAGGAGCAGCTTGTTCGCCGCGGCCGCTATGTCGAGTTCAACCTGCTCTACGATCGCGGCACCATCTTCGGGCTGAAGACCGGCGGGCACGTCCCGGCGATCCTGTCGTCGATGCCGCCCGAGGTGAAGTGGCCCTGAGGTATCGGGCAGGCGCGGTCGGCTAAGGCCGAAGCGTCGCGCCTTCGCCGCTTCATCGGCGTCGCTATTCCGCGCAGCAGGCGCGCAGCGCGCCGGCCGGCAGGTCGGCGAGCTGGCTGACGCGCCAACAGCAATCTCGACTGGGCCCTGTGGCTGAGGCATTTCGGCATCGGCGAGAGCATCCTCAGCACCGGCGATACGTTCACCGACGCATCGCTCTGCCTCGACGCGGCGATCGCCGGACAGGGCGTGATGCTGGCGTG
>JBFXFO010000179.1:0-7237 GCA_050178915.1 Rhizobiaceae bacterium
CTAAGCTGATCGTAAAGGGCCTAGAATGCAATTTGGATTCAAATAGAAGCCATTTAGACATGTTGAAAAATTCACGTGAAATGCAAACAAGATCACGTAAGGTAAGCTGCATTGAGAATCGTATATGGGTTTGCATTGATGAAAGAAGCAGAAGAAACCGTGACAGCATAGGAGGCACGCGTGCTGGAGATGCGCCGCGCGAAGGATGTTCGGCGGCGCAGCGGACAGGTAACTGCGGGATCGTTCCGAGCAGGCCGCCAGCCGACGGCGATAGCGGTGGGTCCCGGCGGCCAATTCACCACAAACAAAAAGGCCCGCCGGACGGCAGGCCTTTTTCTGGTGGCTGATCGAGCGGTGCTAGTTGCTGGCGCGAAGTGCGCCGCAGAGGCCGACAAGCCCTTCGTCGTAGGACGAGGAGTTGGCCAGCACTTCGACGCAGCGGCGCTTGTAGCGGCTGATCTCGCTGCGCGACAGCCCATTGGTAGCGGCTTGTGTGGAGCGGCCAAGTGACGGGCTGCCCGAGCTTCCATCGGCGCTGCCGGTGCCGCTGCTTCCTGCGCTCGATCCACCGTCGCCGACGCCATCGCCGACGCCATCGCCACCGAGCGAAAGCCCGAGCGCGGCCGCGATTCCGCCGGCCTGTGCATCGACGTCTGCGTTCACGCCGTTTCCGATCGACGCCGTGGCGCCGGCATCAATACCGTCGCCGACGCCCAGGCTGGCGCCCGCACTCAGGCCATCATCGCTATCCTGGCCGCCGAAGAGACTGCGAAGGGACAAGCCGAGGCCTGTACTGGCGTCGCCGACGTCGGCGCCGGCAGCTGCATCTGCGCCGTCGTCTCCAACTGTCGCTCCGACACCGACGCCGATGCCGTCTCCGGCGGTGACGTCAACGCCCGCATCGATGCCGCCATTGCCGACGCTGGCGCCGACACCGGCGCTCGCGGCATTGCCGACGCCAACGCCGGCACCCGCTCCGATACCGCTATTATCCGCGCCGACACCCGCGCCGACAGACGCCGCGTTGCCGGCGCTGACGCCGGCGCCGATGCCACCCTCGCCGACGCCTACCCCGACTCCGATGCCGCCAATGCCGACACCGACGCCGACCTGCGCCGCTGCGGGCGATGTGATGGATGCAAAGATGATCGCGCTGCTCGCCAGCAGACCGGCGAGCATTGCCCTGGACCTAGCCATGACATTCTCCTTCTTACCGTTGTAGACCGGCCTCGTACCGGTTGCGGGGCCAACGGCAGATGTCGCGATAGGTTCCTGAATAGAATAAGTTGTGATCGGATCTATTGCGTAAATATCGATAAATTACACTTTATCTATAATGATAATACAAGAGTAAGTGTATTCCGTTTGCCAGGAGTTATGCTCTTCATGCAAAACGCCGGCCGTCCTCAGTGCGCTGGAACTGCACCATATCGAGGCCCAGGCTGGGCTTCCCCAGCACGGTGAGGATCATGTGCGCCTGGCCGCGATGGTGCGTCTGGTGGTTGAAGAAGTGCGCCAGCGCCGGCGCCAGCCGCTGCGACACGGTGCGAATGTCGGTGACCGTCATGTAGGTGAAGCGCCCTTCAAGCTGCGCGTCCGTGAGCCCGTCGATCCACTTGACGATGCGTGCGTCCTCGGCGCGGCGCGCGGTCAGGAGCGCGGGCAGGGCAGGGTGGAGGATGGTGTCCAGCGTCTTCGGCGCTTCCCCTTCACCGGTGAAGCGCTTGAGCCAGATGCGGTCGGCGACAAGGATATGGTTCAGCGTGGCCATGAGCGAGCCGAAGAACGCGCCGACGTCACGGTTGAACTGTTCCTGCGAGAGCGGGGCAGCCGCTTCGTAGACGCGCGCGTTGGCCCACGTGTTGTAGGCGGCGAACATCTGGAAATGCTGCTTCATCGCGGCCCGTCCTTGTGCTTGATTGCGCCCGCAATAGCACCGGGAGAGGAGAGCCGCCATGACCATGATCGTCTATGAGCTCGTCGGAGCGGACGCGGCCCGGCCATTCAGCCCGCATTGCTGGAAGGCGGTCATGGCGCTGGCTCACAAGGGGCTCGATTTTGAGCGCAGGGGGATGCGCTTCGTCGAGGTTGCGCAGATCGAGGGCGGCGTCTCGAAGACGGTGCCGGTCCTGCGCGACGGCACGACGCTGGTGTCGGACTCCTTCGCCATCGCCGAGTATCTCGACGAGGCCTACCCCGACCGGCCGTCGCTGTTCGGTGGGGAGGGGGGCCGCGCGATGGCCCGCTTCGTTGAACGCTGGACACAGCTCACACTCCATCCATACCTCGGCAAAGCCGCGCTGATGGACATTCACGACGCGCAGGACGCCGAGAACCGTCGGTATTTTCGCGCCAGCCGCGAGAAGCGCTACGGAATTCCGCTGGAGGCCGCCGCCACCATTCGCGACGCCGGGCTGGGCGAATTCCGCGCCGCGCTCGAGCCCGTGCGCTCGACACTGACCTTCCAGCGGTTCATCGGCGGGAGCAGGCCGCTCTTCGCCGACTATATCGTGTTCGCTGCGCTGCAATGGGTGCGCGTGATCTCGCCCTTTGCCTATCTCGCGCCGGACGACCCGGTGGCTGCGTGGTTCGAACGATGCCTCGACCTGCATGACGGCGCTGGTCGCGCGGTGCCTGCGGCGGCCTGACGGGCTTGGCAAGAATAGGGGCGGCCTGTATAGAGCCGCCACTTTCCCAACCGACGACAGGATTTTCTCGATGGCGATCGAACGCACCTTTTCGATGATCAAGCCGGACGCGACCCGCCGCAATCTGACGGGCGCGGTCACCGCCAAGCTCGAAGAGGCCGGCCTGCGCGTCGTCGCTTCCAAGCGCGTGTGGATGAGCCGCCGCGAGGCGGAAGGCTTCTATGCCGTGCACAAGGATCGCCCGTTCTTCGGCGAACTGGTCGACACCATGACCTCCGGCCCGACGATCGTGCAGGTGCTGGAAGGCGAGAACGCCATCCTGAAGAACCGCGAAGTGATGGGCGCAACCAATCCGGCCAACGCCGCCGAAGGAACCATCCGCAAGGCGTTCGCCGTGTCGATCGGCGAGAACTCGGTGCACGGTTCGGATGCTCCGGAGACGGCCGCCCAGGAGATCCGCTACTGGTTCTCGGACACCGAGATCGTCGGCTGAAGCCGGCGGACCGAAGAACGCGAAAAGCCGGGCAATGCCCGGCTTTTTCATTTGGGCGGCAGCAGTTCCGGCCGGTACTCGAAATGCATGGTGTCGTAGTGATACCAGCGCCCGCCCCAGACGAAGCCGTGCTTCTCGAAGATATCGACGATCTCGATCGGAATCTTGTTCGACCAGGTGTAGCTGCCATCCGGGCCCGGCTTCACCCACTGCCAGTAGGTCGTCTGCTTGGTGTTGATGTCGATCGCCGCGGCATACGCATGCATCGACATGCGGTTCGTCTTGGCGATCGCCCGGCAATTGTAGGTGCCCGCTGCAGGCACCAGGAACTTCCTGAAGGATGAGGGCAGGGCGTCGAGCTCCTTCACAACCGCCTCCAGCGCCTTGTCCGCGCCCTGCGCCGTCGTGAACTGCACCGAGCCGCCGCCCTGCGCCCATTTCACCTTGCGCATCGCCGGCGGCTTGCCCGCCTTGCAGTCGCCATAGAGCGCCTTGAACAGGGCCTCGACCCGCACCCGGCCGGGATCGAAATTCAGGGCCGGCTGCGCCGGTGTCGCGCCCGCCGGATAGGCGAAGGCGAACATGTCATCGACGTCCGGGCCGTCCAGCAGTTCATCGAAGCTCTTGTCGGTGCGCCCGTCTGAGATGGGCAGCGTGGTTCCATCCCTGAGCGTCAGCACCGTGCCGTCATAGCCGGCGATCGTGTCGGGATAGGCTGCCACCAGCCGCTTCAGGTGCGCATCCAGATCGGCAGGCGGCGCACCGTACCGGCTCTGCTCTGCGGCAGCGGGGAGGAGGGTGGCGGCGATGAAAGACGCCGCCAGCAGAAGAAGCCTATGCGAGCTGCCGCATCGGGATCGCCGCCGGCTCGGGATGCGTGCCGCGGCAGAATTCGAGGAAGGCATCGGCAGGCACCGGTCGCGAATAGAGGTAGCCCTGGAACAGGTCGCACCCGAAGGCACGCAGGAACGCTTCCTGCCGCACATTTTCGACATGCTCGGCGACCGACGTCAATCCCAGCGTCCGCGCCATGGCGAGGATGGTCTTCACCAGCGCGCGGTCGCTTTCGCCGGTCTCGATGTCGGCGACGAAGCTGCCGTCGATCTTCACCTCGTCGAAGGGCAGGCGCTTCAGATAGGTCAGCGACGAGTAGCCGGTGCCGAAATCATCGAGCGACAGGCGAACGCCGATTTCCTTCAGCTCGGTGAGTTGGCCGGCCACCGTGGTCTGGTCCGTCGCCATGACGTGCTCGGTGAGTTCCAGCGTCAGCTTGCCCGCGTCGACGTCATGCCGCTCGATGAGGTTGCGCAGCAGCGGAATGAAGGTCGGCGAGCTGAACGACTGCACGCTGATGTTGAGCGCCAGCCTGAGTTCCGCGGTTTCCGGGTCGTTGCGCCATTGCGCCAGCGTCTCGACACCGCGCGTCAGGACAAACGCGGTAAGATGATCGTTGAGCCCGAACTGCTCCGCAAGCGGTACGAACCGGTCTGGCATCACCAGCCCGAGCTGCGGGTGGTTCCAGCGGATCAGCGCCTCGGCGCCGACAAGGTGCCGGCTGTCGTCAACCTGCGCCTGGAAATACAGTTCGAGCTCGTTACGGGCAAACGCGGCGCGCAGCTCGCTGAGCAGCCGATACCGTGCCTCCTCGCGGTCAAGCGTGGCGGGGTCGAACAGCGCCAGGCTGTTCCGGCCGGCGGCCTTCGCCTGGTACATCGCGATGTCAGCGCGCTTCAGGATCTCGTCGGCGGTCTTTTCGCTGCCGTCGAAGACGACGACGCCGACGCTGGCCGAGGCGACGTGGTTGAGCCCATCGAGCTGGAATCCGCCGCGGAAAGCGGCGACGATGCGGTTGGCGGCAATGATGCCGCGCTGCGTCGCCTGCGGACGCTCGTTGCCGCTTTCGCCCAGGATGACGACGAACTCATCGCCGCCGATGCGCGCGACGAGATCATCCTTGCCGACGCAACCCCGCAGCCGCGCGGCCACCTGCACGAGGAAGGCGTCGCCCACATCGTGGCCCTGCGTGTCGTTGAGCGTCTTGAAGTTGTCGAGGTCGATGAAGAGCAGCGCGCCGCACTCGCCGTTCGATTGTGCATTGGCGATGGCCTGCGCCATGCGGTAGAGGAAGCGGCGGCGGTTGGGCAGCTTGGTCAGCGTATCGAAGAAGGCGAGTTCCTCGATCTCCATCTCATGCTGCTTGCTCACGGAGATGTCGTAGAAATAGCCGTGCCAGGTCATGCCCCCGCCGGAGCATTCCGGCCGGGCGGTGACTCGCACCCACTTTTCGACGCCGTCGCGCGAGCGGATGCGGAATTCGTGGTCCCAGCCGTGCATCGCCTTGGCGGCGTCGGCGAGCGAGCGGCGAAAGGCGTCCTCGTCGGCCGGCAGCACCAGTTCGGAAAAGCTCTGCGGGCGCGTCATGTACTCCTCGACCGGAAGGCCGGTGAGGCGGCTGAGGCCGGCGCTGGCGTAGAGGATCTGCGACGAGCCGTCGGCCCGCATGACGAACTGGAACAGGGCGCCCGGCAGCTGGCTGGTCAGCTTCTGGATCTGCTCTTCCAGCTTCAGCCGCTTCACCGTTTCGGTGATCTCGCGCACCGAGCCCTCGTAATAGAGCGGCTTGCCACCCTTGCCGCGCACGAGGCGGGCCGATTCGGTGATCCAGATGCGCTCGCGTGTCTTGTGGCGGTAGACCTCCGAGACGAAATCCTCGACCCGGTCGTCCCGCTGAAGGATTTCGCGGAACTCGTCGCGCCGTTTCGGATCGACATACCATTCGGTCGCGATGTCGGTGACGCCGGCGAGCTGCTCTGCCTCGCTCTGATAGCCGTTCAGTCGAACAAGCGCCTTGTTGGCGCTGAGCTGCCGCCCATCCGGCGTCGAGCGATAGATGCCCTCGGAGAGGTTCTCGATCAGGTCGCGGTTGTTCTCGTCTCGCTTCTTCGACGCGCTGGACAGGTGGCGGTGCCGCAACATCCACAGGCCGAGCAGTGTGCACAGGATCAGGTTGGCGGTGATCAGCCATTCCTGGGTCGTGCTGGCCGCAATCAGCGAATTGTAGACGGATGACATGTGCAGGCGCGCGTTTTCGACGAATGGCGAAACGCTAGGACAGTTGCTTCTGCAAAACTGCTAAAGATTCGGCCCGTTCGCCGAACATCCTTAATGAAATGCAAAGACGATCCGGGCGCGTCGTGAACCGGTCAGGAGGTTCGCCAGCGTCCTGCTGCTTGGTCGTCGCTCTCGCGCACTTCGACCCACCCACCGACAGAGCCGTCGCGGCGATGTTCCTTCTTCCAGAACGGGGCGCGCGACTTGAGGTAGTCCATCATGAAGCTCGCCGCCTCGAAGGCGGCCTGCCGATGTGCAGAGGCGGCAACGACGAGCACGATGTTCTCGCCCGGCGCGATGCGTCCGAAACGGTGTATGACCGTAAGGCCGGTCAACGGCCAGCGGCCAGTCGCCTCCGACGCGATGCGAGAGATTTCGGCCTCGGCCATCGCCGGGTAGTGCTCGAGTTCGAGCGCGGCAAGCGTACCCCCGTCGTCGCGGCAGAGTCCGGAGAAGGTGACCACCGCGCCGACATCGCTGCGGCCCTCGGAAAGCGTGGCAGCTTCGGCGGCGAGGTCGAAGTCCTCGCGCTGCACGCGTACCGTCGCCTGCGCAGTCATGTCAGCCGCCGGTCATGGGCGGAAAGAGCGCGATCTCGCGTGCCGCTCCGATCTTCTCGGAATGCGCCACGTGCTCCTGGTTGATCGCCACGCGGATCACCTTCGGATTTTGCAGCGCCGCCTCGTATTCCTTGCCGCGCGAGCGCAGCCATGTCAGCAGATCGGCGACCGTCAGGACCTCTGGCGGAAGATCGACGTCTTCCTCAGGCTTGCCTATGCGCTCGCGCACCCACGCGAAGTAAACGAGCTTCACGGTCTACTCGTCCATGATGTGCTTCACGCCGGCGCGGAAATAGTCATAGCCGGTGTAGAGCGTCACGATCGCAGACACCCAGAGCAGGATGATGCCGGTTTCGGTCATGTAGCTGATGAACTTGTCCGCGGCCGGTCCCGCCAGCAGAAAGCCGATGGCGACGAGCTGCAGC
>JBFXFO010000180.1:0-7176 GCA_050178915.1 Rhizobiaceae bacterium
GTTGCTTCGGCCGGAGCGGTCTCTTCCGTCGGTGCGGTCTGCTCCTCGGCCGGCGCGGTCTCGGTGGCAGGCGTATCCGTCGAGGTCGCGTCGTCGGCCGGTGCGGTCTCCTCGGAAGGAGCAGCATCGGTTGCGCCATCCGTGGGGGCAGTCTCGGCCGGCGCGGCGTCCGCGGGCGCAGTGTCTGCTGGCGCGGTCCCGGGGGCGGTGGTCTCTTCCGGCCCGGTCACGGGCGCTTCAACCGGTGCCGTCTCGACCTCCGAAGGGGCCTCGGTGGCGGCGTCGGCCGGCACGGTGTCGGTGGTCGCATCAGGCTCGACGACAGGGTCTGGCGTCGGCTCCGAGGTGGCTTCGGACGCCGGGTCGGGCGTGACTTCCGCAGGAGCTTCCTCGCTCGGCGCGGCCGTCTTGTCCTCTTCCTTCTTCTCCTCGTCGACGACAGGCTGCTGATCGCCTTCGCCCTCGGCGAGGATCACGGCGCCGCGCAAATCGTCGGCTGGAACGTCAAGTGCGTCGGTGGCATTGAGAGCATACGCCCCCGAGGCCACGAACAGGCCGATGGCGGTGCCTGCCAGAAGCGATATCTTTTGGCGTGTCATTTCATTCTCCTGTCGGGGGAGTCCCTTCGGACGTCGAAACAAGCGTGGGCGGGATTCGTTCCATACGAGCGGCGTTTCGTAGCCGCCACATGGACGCGTTGTGGCCGATCATCCGGCCAAATGTGGTCTGGCTGTGGCCGCGATGGCGCCTGCCATGACGCTTGACCGCGCGACGCGCAGGCGCGAAAGCATGCACATGGCGACGAAGAAGCAGCGGCCCTTCTGGGAAACCAAGGCGCTCAACGAGATGACTGCGCCCGAGTGGGAATCGCTCTGCGACGGCTGCGGCAAGTGCTGTCTCGCCAAGCTCGAGGACGAGGACACCGGCGAGATTCACTGGACCAGCATCGGGTGCCGGCTGTTCGACGCGAGCGCCTGCCGCTGCAGCGACTATGTCAACCGGCTGAAGAAGGTGTCGGACTGCGTGCGGCTGACGCCCGAGAATGTCGTTACGCTGAGCTGGCTGCCGAAGAGCTGCGCCTATCGCGTGATTGCCGAGGGGCGGAAGCTGCAATGGTGGCATCCGCTCATCTCGGGCCGGGCAGACACCGTCCACGAGGCAGGCATATCCATGCGCGGCCGCGTGACGGCGCTGGAAACGGATATGGACGAGATCGAGGAATATTTCGATCATGTGCTCGAAGTTGAACCCTGACGCCATGCGGCCGAACGGCTGTTAATCATTGCGTTGCTTCGGCAAGACGCCGATCTCCAGAAATCATTCCCAGTAAATCGAGGCGATTCGCACGAAACCGTAATGGCGTTCGCGCGTTTCATCGCCGACGCCCATACGAGCCTGCCTCGACATGAACCGAGGATGAATGCCGGGTTCGCGCTGGGTTCACCTGCTGCATGAGACAATCGCAGCGTCGCTCGGCGAACATGCCCGCAGCTGCGACAAGCAAGGAGAAGAACAATGCTGAAGACTCTCAAGATGCTCACGCTCACGGCTCTGATCGGCATCGGCGGCTTCGTTGTGACCCCGATGGTCGCTCAGGCCCAGGGCCTCTATCTGCAGTTCGGCGATCGCCATCGCGACGGCGCCGAGTTCGGCCTTCGCCTCGGCGACAACGGCCGGCCGCACCGCCAGTGGAACCGCCACGGTTTCAGCGGCCCGCGCTGCGACCAGCGCGATGCGCTCCGCAAGGCTTCGCGCATGGGCTTGGACAACGTCCGTATCCAGGATCGCAACCCGCGCTCGATCACCGTGCGTGGCCGCGACGAATGGGGCCGCCGCGACTACATCACCTTCGGCCGTGCGCCGCACTGCCCGGTGATCGGCTAAGTCCAACTGAGGCGTCCGGTCCGAACCGGAACCGACTGAATGCATGAAAAAAGCCGGGAGCGTCGCTCCCGGCTTTTTTCATCTTGAGCAGATCTATTGCAGGCTGGAGGCGTCGCGCGGCAGCGATGGGTTTTCGCCGCATACCGGCGGCAGGCTGCTCAGCCCATAACGTCCGGCTGTCAGATCCAAAGCGGTGTTCGACCCCAACCGCTTGCAGGCTACATCGAAAGCGTCGCCCTGCTCGAAGCGGCGGGCGTCCCAGATCGACATGGTCTCGCCGCCAATTGCGATGCGTTGTCCATCAGCCGACCAGGCGGCAAGGCCATAGACATTTTCACGATACAGTTCTGCGCCGGTCACGGGGTCCCAAAGCCGCACCGTTCCGTCGAGCGCGCTGGTGACGACGCGGCTTCCATCCGGCGAAAAGACCGCCTGCCGCAAATTCCCGGTATGACCAAGCAGCCTTGCCAGCTCGGCCCCGGTCTGAGCGTCCCAGATACGCGCCGTGCTGTCGAAGGAAGCCGTCACCAGGCGCTTGCCGTCGGCGGTGAAGGCGATCGAGTTCACCAGACTGGTGTGGCCGAGCAGAGGGACAGGCGGCTGGTCCTGTCTCGTCGTGTCCCAGACGTAGGCGTTGTTCTGCCAGGCGACGGCAAGCCTGCCGGCATCGTTCGAGAAGGCGATCGCGGTGATGGAGTAGGGAAAGGCCGGGATCTCGAAATCGAGTTCGCCGGTGGAAACCGCGAAGACCTTTACAGAACCGTCGCCGAGCCCAAGCGCCACCCGGGAGCCGTCCATCGAGACGGCGGTGGAGGCCACAGACGCGCCTGGCTCGCCGAAACTTCCCACGACCTCGCCTGTCTGCACATTCCACAGCTTCGCCGGAGCAACCCATGTCGCCGGCAGCACCAGCGACCTGTCCGCCGAAGAGCCGGCCGAAAAGTTCGCCGCGCCCAGCGTCGGATCGGTTTCGAAACGGCTCAGTTCCGTCGACAGGTCCGGGCTCCAGGTGCGGACCGTATTGTCGGCATGCGTGCTCAAGACCCTGCTGCCGTCGGGTGAAAAGGCGATTGCCGCTACGCTGGCATCCGGCCGCGAAGTGGCAGTCCGCGGATCGGAATCGACCTCCCAGACGATGGTGTTGAAGTCGATGCCCACGGATAGGACCCGATGCCCGTCAGGCGACATCAGCGCCGCGCTGGCACCGGCCTCATGCCCGAGCAGCCGGTCGACCTCGGCTCCGGTCAACGGATCCCAGAGCCGCACGGTACGGTCCTGCGACGCCGTGACGACGCGCGAGCCGTCAGGCGAAAACGTCGCCGACTGCACGATGCCGGTATGGCCGCGCAGGGCGAGCAGTTCGACGCCGGTGGCGGCGGCCCATATGCGGGTCGTGCCATCGTCCATGCCGGTGACGACGCGCGTGCTGTCAGGCGAGAAGGCAAGCGACAGCGCCCTTGCCTGATAAGGCGAAAAACGCGCGATCTCCGCACCGGTCGCGACGTCCCGGACCACGACGCCTTCGCCCAGGAAGAGCGACGCGATGCGGGTTCCACTCGGCGACCAGGCCACGCCCATGGCCGGTGGCCCTCCATCAGGCCCGAGCGACCGGATCTCGGCGCCGGTCGACGGATCCCAGATGCGCACGACCCCGTCCCAGCCCGAGGTCGCAACCTCTCTGCCGTCGGGGCTGTAGGCGATGCCGCTCACCTGACCCCGGTGGCGCGTGAAGCTGGACACTTCCGCACCTGTCGCGACGTCCCAGATGCGGGCCGTGCCGTCGGCCGAAGCGGTCGCGACATGCTTCTCGTCGGGCGAGAATGCGATGCCCTGCACGACCAGCACATGCTTGCCCCGGAATGAAACGAGTTCCTTCCCGGTTTCGGTATCCCAGATGCCGGCGTCGCCGGTCCACGTGCCGATTGCGAGCCGCCTGCCGTCCCTGGACAGCGCCGCCGCCGAGCCACCGCCCGGAAAGCGAAGCCGCTCCTTCAGAAGGGGGAGGGCGGCCGCGAGCGCCTGTACCGTGCGTCTGAGCGCAGGGCGGTCCGGACTGATGCGGCTCGGCCAGGCGGTGAGCGCCAGCTTCACGGCGTCCACCGGCAGGCCGTCGGCGATGGCGACGCGAGACAGAGCGGCAAGGCTGATGGTCTCGTTCAGCGTGGCGCGTTCGGCGGCCTCCCTGGCACGTGTTGCGGCGTCGTCGGCGGCGAGTTGTGCGGCGCGGGCGCGCTCGGTCTCGGCCACCGCCAGCTCGGCCTGCCTGCGTGCCTCGAGCGCCGAGTTGACCGCCAGCCCGGCAATGACGGCGAGCAGGATGGCAGCGGCGATGGCGCCGCGCGCCGCCCATTTGCGGAAGCGCGCGGCGCGCGCCTGGGCATCGCGCTGCTGCTCGCGATAGTCGAGTTCTTCCTGATGCGCGCGGTCGCTCGCCGCGACGAAGGCGACCTCGCTGGCGGAGAGCCAGCCGGGCCGGCGCGCGGCGAGCGCGGCAAAGGCTGCACGCTCGACGCCGGTGGCGAGGTGTCCGGGTCTATCGCCTTCCTGTGCCGCCTTCCAGGCCGAAGCCCGCCGCATCAGCGGCTCGAAGTCGCGCAGGTCGGCGGCGGAGCGGTGCAGTTCGTCCTGCAGCCACGGCCATTGCGTGATCAGCGCCTCGTGGCAGACGTCGAACGTGCCATCGCCGGCGAGCAGCAGACGGCCGAACTCGTCGGAGCACAGCTTGTCGGCAAGATCGAGCCGCGGCGGGTCGAGTTCGTCACGCAGGCATATGCGGCGGATGGCTCCGCCGGTGTCGCCGAGGCGGATGAGGCGGACGAAGAGCGGTGCGAGCAGCGCGGCTTCGGCTGGCGTGAGCTTGTCGGTGCGGACGCGCTCGGCTTCCTGCGCCAGCGCGCCGGTGACGCCGCCGACGTCGGTGTAGGCGTCGATGAGCGTGCCGTCGGGGGCGCGCCGGCGACGCCAGACGACGTAGAGCGCCATCTGCGCCAGAGCGAGGTCGCCGGGACGGTCGGAGAGATCGCGCCGCGTCCGGTTGGCAAGGCGGTCGGTGTCTTCGGCCTTGCGGTAGCCGGCGAGTTCGAGGGGCTTGCGCACGGCCTCCATCAGGCCTTCGTCGGAGATGCGCTTCAGGCGCAGCGTCGCCGGATCCGCGGCCGCCGCAAGACGCGCGTAGAGATCGGCAAAGGGCTTGCAGAGGTTGAAATAGTCGGCACGCACGGTGAGCAGGATGCGGAAGCCGCCGGGCTCGCGCAGCGCCGACAGCTGCATGAGGAAATCGATGAACGGTGCGCGCAGGTGCTCGGGCGTCTCGGTCAGCAGTTCCTCGAACTGGTCGACGACAAGCAGCGTCTCGGTGGTGCCGGCGGGCAGATCGCAACGCAGCGCGTAGGCGCTTTCGGACAGGTTCGCGAAGGAAAGGCGGGTCCGCAGCGCGGCGCGCTCCGACGGCGCCACGCCCATGCGCTCGGCGGCTTCGGTCAGGCCGCGGCGCATGCCTTCGAGCGGATCGTCGCCGGGCCGCATGACGACGACATGCCAGACGCGCTTGTCGGGCGAGCGGCCGGCGGGGTCGGCGAAGGCGCCGCCCTTGTAGGCCGGCACCAGCCCGGCCATGGCCAGCGACGACTTGCCGGCACCGCTGTCGGCGACGATGGCGAGCAGGCGATGACGCCGCAGCGAGCCGACGAGTTCGCGGATCTCCCCGTCGCGACCGAAGAAGCGCGCGGCGTCTTCCTCGCGCATGGACCGGAGCCCGACGAAGGGCTCGGCGAGCAACGGCGTCTCGGCCGGCTTGCGGACAAGCAGCGCGGCGACGAGGCGCTGCAGCTCCTGCTCATTGCCGAGCGGGTCGGTGACCGACTGGTGCTGCTGCGCGAAGGCCGGCAGGGCAGAGGTGCTGACGCTGTCGTTGGCCAGTACCGACACGAAGGGGATGGCGTCCTCGCCGGTGGCGCGCGACAGGCCGATGCGCACCTCGCGCTCGACCCAGTTGACGACGCCCTTCGATCCGACCAGCACCATGAAGGCGGTGGCGGTGCGTGTCAGTGCGATCTCGAGCTGCTTTTGCCAGTCGTCGAGGCCGGGGACGAGATCGTCCTTGTCGAGCCAGACCTGCAGGCCGGCCTGCTTCGCAGCTTCCGTTTCCAGAATGCGGCGCTTCAGCGCCATGGCGGCATCGCTGTCGATGCCGGAATGGCTGAGGAACACGCACGGCCTGCGATCCGTCTCCCCCGCCACCGCCTGTCGCCCTTTCCGGTCCCCTGGGTCCAGACTAACTGCCTGCCGCGCCAAAGAAAAGCGCCGCCTCCCGTCAGGAAGGCGGCGCGGTTAACCGCCGAGGCGAGAGGCTTCAGTCCTTCAGTTCGAAGGTGACGTTGACCTGGATCTTGTAGGCGTTTTCGCCGGCCTCCACGGGAACGGCGGCTGCCGCATCCTCCGGCAGGGCCTTGTACATGAACGGCGCCGGGGCAGGGCTGTATGACTGCTCCGAGATTTCGAGGATCGAGCCGATCTGCACACCAGCGGCCTCGGCCAGCGTCTTCGCCTTGGCCATGGCGTCCTGCACCGCGCGCTTGCGCGCCTCGGTGATGGTGGCGGCCGGGTTCTCGTTGACGAAGCTGATGCCGCCGCCCTGGTTGACGCCGAGCGACACGGCCTTGTCGATCGCCTCGCCGGTCTTCGCCAGATCGCGAACGCGGATCGAAATGGTGTTCGTCACCTGGTAGGCGGCGAGCTTCGCCTCCTGCGTGCCGTCCGGCTTGTTGATGTAGTCGTAGCGCGGGGAGATCTGGATGCCCGAGGTCTGCAGATCGCGCGGCTCGATGCCGAGTTCCTTCATGGCAGCGATCACCGCGGCCATCGCCTCGTTGTTGGCGGTCAGCGCGTCGCGGGCGGTCGGCGCCTCGCGCATGACGGAAAGCGAGAGCAGCGCCATGTCGGGCGCGACAGTGGCCTCGCCTTCGCCCATCACCACGATGCGCGGCGGCGGGTTGTCGGCGGCGACCGCCATGGCCGGGAAAGCGGCGGTGGCGGCAAGGGCGAGGGCAAAAATGCGGCGGTTCATGCGTCGTCTCCAAAACGGTCCGTCTGAATGGACGGCACAATAGGCACCCATTGTGAGACGAATGCGGCAGCCGGAAGCTTTGGCGGCTTGACGGAAGGACGGCGAAAAAGCCATAAGGCGGCCGATGTCCACGTCCTTCGCCATCATCGGCATTTGCATTATTGGCTAGCGGCTCACGCTGGTCCGGACGTTTTCGCGCCTTGTTCAGATGAAAAACGCCCAGGCCA
>JBFXFO010000181.1:0-3540 GCA_050178915.1 Rhizobiaceae bacterium
GCGCCACTTCTCCCTGTCCTTGCGACGATGCCATGTTCACAGTCAGAAGCGCCGGGCCCGACGACGTTGACGCGGCGATTGCCGCCCTCGGCGAGGCCTTCGCCGAAGACCCTTTGATGCTTCACCTTTTTCGCGACAACCCCGCGGGAGTGCGTTCCGGGGCGATGGCGTTCTTCTCGATGCTCTTGCGAGCCAGGATTGCGCTGCGCATGCCTGCCTTCGTGCTCGACGATTCGGGCAGCGTTCTCGGCACCGCCATGGGCTATGACACCGCGCGGCCAACATGGCCGGAAGCGATCGCCAGCGAGTGGAGCCGGTTCGCGGCGGCAGTGCCCGGCTTTGCTCCCCGCCTCGCCGCCTATGATGCGATGTGCGAGGCGCACCAGCCAAATGAAGATCACCACTATCTCGGCGTGATCGGCGTGCATCCGGCGCTGCAGGGCAAGGGTGCCGGCAAGGCGATGCTCGACGCCTTCTGCACCCTGTCGCAGGCCGACCCGAGATCGCGCGGCGTCTATCTGGACACGGCAAATCCCGACAGCCTGCAGTTCTATTACCGCAACGGCTTCGAACTGCGGGGCGAAGGCAGACTCGATGCAACTCCGCTCTGGTGCGTCTATAAGCGCACGTGACGCCCGGCGGCCGCGCCGTCGGACACAGGCCCAAACAGCCCCGCTGACGGGCGGGCGGAGCGAAGCATGAGCTGGAAATACGCCGACGCTGCCATCACCTCTCTACCGGCGCTTGCGCGTGTGAAGACGCCCGACCCGGCCAAGCTGTTCCTCCGCAACGCCGACGGCCGCGACTTCTCCTTCGATGCCTTCTGGCGACTGACGGCGCGCATCGCCGGTGCGTTTGTCGAGGCCGGCGTGAAGCGGGGCGACCGCATCGCCGTGCAGGTGGAGAAGAGCCCGGAGGTGATCGCGCTCTATCTTGCCGCGGGCCGCGTCGGCGCGGTCTTCCTGCCGCTCAACACCGCCTACACGCTGGCCGAAGTGGAGTACTTCGTCGGTGACGCCGAGCCGCGCCTGATTGTCGGCTCGCCCGACCGCATCGAGGCGCTGGCGTCGCTTGCCGCGCGCCATGGCGCGGTAACCCGCTCGCTTGGCGTCAATAGCGACGGCAGCCTGATGGAAGCAGCCTCGCGCCAGCCGGAGGACTTTGCCGACGCCGCGACCGGCTGGGATGATCTCATCGCCATCCTCTACACCTCCGGCACGACCGGCCGCTCCAAGGGCGCGATGCTGACGCATGGCAACCTTGCCTCGAATGCGCTGTCGCTGGTCGAGACCTGGCGCTACACGCCGGCCGACACGCTGCTGCACGCCCTCCCCGTCTACCATACGCATGGCCTGTTCACCGCCACCAACACGCTGATGCTGTCCGGCGGCACCATCCTGTTCCAGCCGAAATTCGACGCCGACACTGTGCTGCGCACGCTGCCGCAGGCGACGACGATGATGGGTGTGCCGACCTTCTACACCCGGCTGCTCGAACACCCCGGCCTGACGCGCGCGGCGACGGCTCACATGCGGCTCTTCATCTCCGGCTCGGCGCCGCTGCTGGCCGAGACGCATGTTGCCTTCGAGGAGCGCACCGGCCACGCGATCCTCGAGCGCTACGGCATGACCGAGACCAACATGAACACGTCGAACCCCTATGACGGCCGCCGTATTCCCGGCACCGTGGGGAAGCCGCTGCCCGGCGTTGAAGTGCGGATCACCGAGCCGGCCAGCGCCAACCCGCTGCCCGCGGGCGACATCGGCATGATCGAGGTGCGCGGACCGAACGTGTTCAAGGGTTACTGGCGGATGCCGGAAAAGACCGCCGATGAGCTTCGCGCCGACGGTTTCTTCATCACCGGCGACCTCGGACGCATCGACGCCGACGGCTACGTGTCGATCGTCGGGCGCGGCAAGGACCTCATCATCACCGGCGGCTTCAACGTCTACCCGAAGGAAGTCGAGAGCGAGATCGATGCGGTCCCCGGCGTGGTCGAGTCGGCCGTGATCGGCCTGCCGCACAGGGATTTCGGCGAGGGTGTCACCGCCGTCGTCGTCGCCGCCAGCAACACGCCGGCGAACGAAACCGCAATCATGGCGCACCTGCAGTCACGGCTGGCGAAATTCAAGCTGCCGAAGCGCATCATTTTCGTCGATGACCTGCCGCGCAACGCCATGGGCAAGGTGCAGAAGGCGCTGATGCGGCAGACCTACGAAGCCCTCTACGACAACTAGCCGCTCGGGCTGCCGTTGATTCTCGACCCCGTCTTCGGCCATTCTCATCGCCGGAGCGCTGCGGAGGGGTGGCGGTGCAGGAGATGTCTCGGCCCAGGCGAATTCTGTCGCTCGACGGCGGAGGCTTGCGCGGCGTCGCTTCGCTCGCCTTCCTCGAACGGCTGGAGGCGAAGCTCAAGGCCGAGCACGGGCCGCAACTCAGGCTGCACGAGCATTTCGATCTCGTGGGCGGCACCTCGACCGGCGCCATCATCGCCACGTCGATCGCGCTCGGCCTGACGCTTGCCGAGACCAAGGAACACTATTTCCGCCTCGCGCCGAACGTCTTCCGCCGAACCTGGGCGCGCATTCCGCTGGTGCGCGCGCTGTTCTCGGCGGAGGCGCTCCACCGCGAGTTCCTGCAGATCATGGGCGAACGCACGCTCGATTCGCCCGACCTCAAGACCGGGCTGGCCGTGATCGCCAAGCGCGTCGATACGGGCAGCGTCTGGTTCCTCACCAACAACCCGAAGGCGCGCTACTGGGAGGATTCGCCGGGCCATATCGGCAATCGCCACTATTCGCTCGCCAATGTGGTGCGCGCCTCGACCGCCGCGCCACATTTCTTCGACCCGCAGCTGATCGAGATCGTCAAGGGCGCGCCGCCCGGGCTGTTCGTCGACGGGGGCGTATCGCCCCACAACAACCCGTCGCTGGCGCTGCTGCAGATCGCCACCATCCCGGCCTTTGGCTATGGCTGGAAGTCGGGTGCCGAGCGGCTCGACATCACCTCCATTGGTACCGGCACCTTCCGCTACCGCATGACCGACACGTCGTTCCTGTCGCGCCTCGCCGCGCCCTTCGCGGTGGATTCACTGCGTTCGATGATGTCCGACAACGACACGATGGTGCTGACGCTGATGCAGTCGCTCGGCCGCTCCGAAACGCCATGGGTGACAAACTCCGAGGTGGGCGACCTCAACAATGTCTGCATCGCCGCCGAGCCGCTGTTCAACTTCCGCCGCTATGACATCGTGCTCGAACAGCAATGGCTGAAGGAGCAGCTCGGCCACACCGTGCCGGACGAAATGCTGCCGAAGCTGCGCGACATGTCGAGCCTGAGCACCATGCAGACGATCTATTCGCTGGCGCAGGAGGCGGCCGCGAAGCAGATCCCGCTCTGAATGTTACGTCAGACCCTGCGCCGCCACCAGGCGAGCACGTCGGCCAGCGTGGCATCGAAGTCGCGCACCGGTCGCCAGCCGGTAAGGGCGCGAAACGCGCTCGAATCGCAAAGCGTGCGGGCGATCTCGACTGGTCGCAC
>JBFXFO010000181.1:3640-7162 GCA_050178915.1 Rhizobiaceae bacterium
CCCTGCGCCGCCACCAGGCGAGCACGTCGGCCAGCGTGGCATCGAAGTCGCGCACCGGTCGCCAGCCGGTAAGGGCGCGAAACGCGCTCGAATCGCAAAGCGTGCGGGCGATCTCGACTGGTCGCACGCGCGCCGGGTCGACGTCCACCGTCACCGGAACCTTGGCCAGCGCGACGAGCCGGTCGAGGATCGAGGCGATGGAGCGCGGCGCGCCCGATGCCACGTTGAACACGCGAAACCCCGGTTCGCCGTCAATGATCGCCAGCGCCCGCACATAGGCGTCGATGACATCGTCCACATCGAGGAAATCGCGCTCGGCGGCGAGGTTGCCGACATGCACCTGCGGTGGGTGCAGGCCCTTTTCGATGCGCGCGATCTGCGCCGCGAATGTCGGCACGACGAAACGCTCGTCCTGGCCCGCGCCGGTGTGGTTGAGCAGCCGCAGCGCGACGACCGGGCAGGCATCGGCCAGCCGGTCGTGCAGCACGAACTCGGCAGCCAGCTTTGAGCGCGCATACGAATTGAGCGGCAGCACGGACGCACCTTCTGCCAGAGGCGCACCGGCCGCGAAGGCGCCGCCATAGATTTCGCCGGAACTGGCAAAGATGACGCCGGCGCCGGGACTTTGCCGGCGCAATGCTTCTGCGAGATTGAACGTGCCGCCCACATTCACGTCATGCGTGGTGCACGCGGCGCCCTGCGCCTGGCCGACCGAGGAAAGCGCCGCGAGGTGAAAGACTTGCGCCGGCCTGGCGTCGGCGATGGCCGCGGCGACAGCTGCGGCGTCGGTCAGATCCACCGCGCGCCATTCGACTCCCTCGGCAGCGTCGACCGCCGGCGAACGGTCCCAGCCGATCAGTCGCGTCTGTGCCGGCAGATGTTGGCGCAATGCGCGGACGAGCCTGCCCCCGACAAAACCCGAGGCGCCGGTCACGAGCACGGTCATGGCGTTGTCCTGCCCGTGCCGTGCATCGCCGTCAGCTCCGCGCGCGGTGCCGCTTCAGGTCGGCCTCGACCATCTCGACGATCATCTCCTCGAGCCCGATCGTGGCGGTCCAGCCAAGCTTCTCCTTTGCCTTGCCGGCATCGCCGAGCAGGATGTCCACTTCGGCCGGACGCGCGAAGCGCGGATCGAGCACGACGTGATCCTCCGGGTTCAGCCCGACATGACCGAAGGCAATGCGCACCATGTCGCGCACCGATGTCGTCCGGCCGGTGGCAACGACGAAGTCATCGCCCTTGTCCTGCTGCAGCATCAGCCACATGGCGCGAACGTAGTCCTTCGCGTGACCCCAGTCGCGTTTGGCATCCATGTTTCCCATGCGCAGCTCGCGCTCCAGCCCGAGCTTGATGCGCGCCGCGCCGTCGGTGACCTTGCGGGTCACGAACTCCAGCCCGCGCAGCGGCGATTCATGATTGAAGAGGATGCCGGAAGCCGTGAACAGGCCGAAGCTTTCGCGATAATTCACCGTCGACCAGTGCGCGAAGAGTTTGGCCACCGCATAGGGCGAGCGCGGGTAGAACGGCGTCTTTTCCGTCTGGATCGGCTGCTGCACGAGACCGAACATCTCCGACGAGGACGCTTGGTAGAAACGCGCCTGCGGCGCTTCGAGCCGCAGCGCCTCCAGCACGTTGAGCGCGCCGACGGCGGTGACGTTGGCCGTCAGGATCGGCTGCTCCCACGATGATTTCACGAAGGACTGCGCGCCGAGATTGTAGACCTCGTCCGGCTGGATCGTGCGCACGATACGGCACAGCGACGACAGGTCGATCAGGTTGCCATCCACGAACTCCACGTCCGACTGGATGCCCAGCCAGCGCAGCCGATGGTCGAACTGCTCGGAATGGCTGGAGCGACGCACGATGCCGTGCACCTCGTATCCCTTCTCCAGGAGCAGCTGCGACAGATAGGCTCCATCCTGCCCGGTGATGCCCGTGATCAGTGCCTTTTTTGCCATTTCCAACGCTTCCGATGCTTGTCGCCCTTCGCCTTTCACACCTTGCCGGCGGAGGCAAGAGGCTCGGCATGCCGCGGGCCGGACTGGCCTCGCCCGCCGATTGGGGCTAGATGGCCGGCACGGGCAGCAACCGGAGCCGATCGTGTTCGACGCCAAAGCTTTTTTCGACAGCCAGTTCGACGAGCATTTCGCCGTCGCGCGCGCCGCCCATGCGGGCATGGCCGACGCCGTCGCCGACATGCTGGACGCCTGGGAGAAGACGATCCGTGGCGGCGGCAAGATCCTCTTCTTCGGCAATGGCGGCAGTGCCGCCGACGCGCAGCATATCGCCGCAGAGTTTGTCATCCGCTTCGTCAAGGATCGCCCGGCAATGGCCGCGATAGCCCTGACCACCGACACCTCGGCGCTCACCGCCTGCGGCAACGACTACGGCTTCGACGAGGTCTTCGCCCGGCAGATCGCCGGCCTCGGCCGTCCGGGCGACCTGGCCATCGGCTTCTCCACCTCCGGCAACAGCCGCAACATCCTGCGCGGGCTGGAACAGGCCCGCGCAATGCGCATCGCCACCGGCGCCTTCACCGGCGGCAGCGGCGGCGGCATGCCGGCGCTCTCCGACCACACGCTGCTGGTGCCTTCCAGCGTGACCGCCCGCATCCAGGAGATGCACATCACGCTCGCCCACATATTGTGCGGCGCGCTTGAGCGAAGGCTTGGTTTCGCCTAAGACGCGGGCCATCCCTCAACAGCCAACGGGTGCGCAAGACCTTGCCGAAAGAACCGGACAGCCCAGCCGGCATGACCGACGAGCACGGCTTCCTAGATTTCGACGGTGCGCATCTCGACCGCTTCATTGATGCCTTCGCCGGGCAGCACGTCGTCTGCGTCGGCGACCTGATGCTCGACAATTTTGTCTATGGCGATGCCAGGCGCATCTCGCCCGAGGCGCCCGTGCCGGTGCTGCGCTTCCAGCGCGAGGTCAAGGTGCTCGGCGGCGCCGGCAATGTCGTGCGCAACGTCGCTGCGCTCGGCGGCAGCGTCGCCTGCATCGGCGTTGTCGGCGACGACGCGGTTGCGGACGAAGTCGCGCGCCTGCTGGCGGAGGAACCGCGCGTCACATCGACGCTCATTGCCATTCCGGGCCGCCCGACCACCTCGAAGGTGCGTTACCTCGCCGGCAGCCAGCAGATGGTGCGCGTCGACCGCGAGGATGTCGGCCCGGTCAGCGCCCGCGAAGAGGATCGCATCATCAAGGCGGTCGCAGAGGCGCTCGGCGACAACAGCGTTCTGGTGCTGGCCGACTACGCCAAGGGGGTGCTGACCGACCGCGTCTGCGCGGAAATCATCACGATCGCCCGCTCACGCAACCTTGTCGTGGTGGTCGAGCCGAAAAGCACCGATTTCAGGCGCTACGCCAACGGCACGGTGATCGTTGCCAACGCCGACGAGATGGCTGCCGCCACCCGCATGCCATGCCGCACCGACGCAGATGCCGGCGCCGCCACGCGCGAAGCGCAGCGCTTCGGCGGCTTCGCCAATGTCGTCACCACCCGCTCCGAGAAGGGCA
>JBFXFO010000182.1:0-6931 GCA_050178915.1 Rhizobiaceae bacterium
GCCATGCCATCGGCTCCAAGCAGGGCATGGAGCGGCTGATCGATATCGTGCGCGGCCATGACTCCCCGTTCGACGGCAAGCCGCCACAGATCGTCGTGGTAGCGCCCCCGGCCATCTGCCCTACGGCCAACGAAGATTTCGCCGCGATGTTCCCCGGCGGCGAGGCGGAATCGAAGAAGCTGGCGCCGCTCTACCGGCGCATGAGCGAGGCGATGGGCTGCACCTTCTTCGACGCCAACAGTGTGGCGAAGACCACTCCGCTCGACGGCATCCACCTCGACGCGCAGAACACGCGGGCGATCGGCACGGCGCTGGCGCCTGTCGTGAAGCAGATGCTCGGGCTCTGACCGACAACAGGAGACGCGCGACAATGGCCGAATCCTACGACGTCATCGTCATCGGCGCCGGTCCCGGCGGCTACATCGCGGCGATCCGCGCGGCGCAGCTCGGCCTGAAGACGGCTGTCGTCGAGCGCGAGCACCTGGCGGGCATCTGCTCCAACTGGGGCTGCATCCCCACCAAGGCGCTGCTGCGCTCGGCCGAGATCTACCATCACGCCACGCACGCGCAGGATTTCGGCCTGAAGATCGAGGGCACAGTCAGCGCCGACCTGAAGGCCGTTGTCGAGCGCTCGCGCGGGATCGCGCAGCGGATGAACAACGGCGTCGGCATCCTGATGAAGAAGAACAAGATCGACGTCATCTGGGGCGAGGCGAAAATCACCAAGCCGGGCGAGATCATCGTCGCGAAGACGGCCAAGAAGCCAATGGAGCCGCAAGGCCCTGTGCCGAAGAACGCCAAGGGCGAGGGCACCTACATCGCGAAGCACATCATCGTCGCGACGGGCGCTCGGCCGCGCGCGCTGCCCGGCATCGAACCGGATGGAAAGCTGATCTGGACGTATTTCGAGGCAATGGTGCCGCCGGCGATGCCGAAGTCGCTGCTGGTCATGGGATCGGGCGCCATCGGCATCGAATTCGCCAGCTTCTACCGTACGATGGGCGTCGACGTGACCGTCGTCGAACTGATGCCGCAGATCATGCCGGTCGAGGATGCCGAGATCTCGAAGTTCGCGCAGAAGCGCTTCGAGAAGCAGGGCATGAAGTTCATCCTCGAAGCGAAGGTGACGAAGGTCGACAAGGGCAAGGATTCGATCACCGCGCATGTCGAGAAGAAGGACGGCTCGGTGGAGAAGATCACCGCCGACCGGATGATTTCCGCCGTCGGCGTGCAGGGCAATGTCGAGAACCTCGGGCTGGAGGCGCTCGGCGTGAAGATCGAGCGCGGGACGATTGCGATCGATGCGTATTGCGCGACCAGCGTGAAGGGCATCTATGCGATCGGCGACGTTGCCGGTCCGCCGATGCTGGCACACAAGGCCGAACACGAGGCGGTCATCTGCGTCGAGAAGATCGCCGGCCTGCATCCGCATCCCCTCGACAGGCTGCTGGTGCCGGGCTGCACCTATTGCAGTCCGCAGGTCGCGTCGGTGGGACTGACGGAAGCCAAGGCGAAGGAAAAGGGCCTCGACATCCGCGTCGGCCGCTTCCCGTTCGCCGCCAACGGCAAGGCCGTGGCGCTGGGCGAGGACCAGGGGCTGGTGAAGACGATCTTCGACCGCAAGACCGGACAGCTGCTCGGCGCCCATCTCGTCGGCGCCGAGGTCACCGAGCTCATCCAGGGCTTTGTCGTTGCGATGAATCTGGAGACGACCGAGGAAGAGCTGTTCCACACGATCTTCCCGCACCCGACCATTTCCGAGACGATGAAGGAGAGCGTGCTGGACGCCTACGGGCGAGTGCTGAACGCATGACAGCCGCGCGTGCCGCGGTCTTTTGCGTGCGGCCGATCCGGCCTATATGGCAGCAAGGCGCAGGCAATGGCCCGCGCAGCCTGAGACGCTGAAATGGTCACCGTTCTCGACAAAATAAACCCGCCGCGTCCGCGGCATCCCGAGAAGGCGCACCGCCCCGATCAGGAGGTGCTGCGCAAGCCGGACTGGATTCGCGTGCGCGCACCGGTCTCGCGCGGCTACCAGGAGACCCGCGCGCTGGTGAAGTCGCACGGCCTAGTCACCGTGTGCGAGGAAGCCGGCTGCCCCAACATCGGCGAGTGCTGGGACAAGAAGCACGCCACCTTCATGATCATGGGCGAGATCTGCACGCGCGCCTGCGCGTTCTGCAACGTCGCCACCGGCATCCCCACGCCGCTTGACCCGAACGAGCCTGCCAGTGTCGGCGACGCGGTCGCCAAGATGGGCCTGAGCCACGTGGTCATCACCTCGGTCGATCGCGACGATCTCGCCGATGGCGGTGCGCAGCATTTCGTCGAGGTGATCCAGGCGATCCGCCGCAGCGCGCCCGGCACGACGATCGAGATCCTGACGCCGGACTTCCTGCGCAAGGACGGCGCGCTGGAGACGGTGGTCGCGGCGCGGCCCGACGTCTTCAACCACAATCTCGAGACGGTGCCGTCGAAGTACCTGACGGTGCGCCCGGGTGCCCGCTACTTCCACTCCATCCGCCTGCTGCAGCGGGTGAAGGAGCTCGACCCGACGATCTTCACCAAGTCCGGCATCATGGTCGGGCTGGGTGAGGAGCGGAACGAGGTGCTGCAGCTGATGGACGACCTGCGCAGCGCCAATGTCGATTTTATCACCATCGGCCAGTATCTGGCACCGTCGCGCAAGCACCACCCCGTCAAGGCGTTCGTCACGCCGGATGAGTTCAAGTCTTATGAGACGGTGGCCTACACGAAGGGCTTCCTGATGGTCGCGGCGTCGCCGCTGACGCGCTCGTCGCATCATGCCGGCGAAGACTTCGAGCGACTGCGCGCGGCGCGGCAAGCCAAGCTTTCGGCCTGAGGCCGGCGTGCCGAAATTCGCCGTCAGACGCAGCGTCGACTATTCCGCCGAGCAGATGCTCGCGCTCGTGGCCGATGTGGAGAAATATCCGCAGTTCCTGCCGCTCTGCGAAGCATTGACGGTGCGCTCGCGCAAGGAGCGCGAAGGCCGCACGGTTCTGGTTGCTGACATGGCGGTGGGCTACAAGGCAATCCGCGAGACGTTCACCACACAGGTGCTGTTGAAGCCCGACGAGAACGCCATCGACGTCCAGTATATCGACGGGCCGTTCAGGTACCTGACGAACACCTGGCGCTTCGCCCCGGCAGCCACGGGCGGAAGCGAGGTGCACTTCGCCATCGACTACGAGTTCAAGAGCCGCATGCTCGGCGCGCTGATGGGAACGATGTTCGACCGCGCTTTCCGCATGTTTGCCGACGCATTCGAGCAGCGCGCGGACGCCATCTACGGCAAGCCGGCGATTGCCTGACGCAAACGAAACGGGCGGCCGTTCGGCCGCCCTCCAAGCGCCTTAGCGCGAGGTACTACCAGCGATAGGTGATCTTGGCCGAAGCGCCATACGCGCGAACGTTGTTCGAGAACTCGCCGTTGAAGCCGATCTTGGCCGACAGCCCGGAATCGAAGTTGAACGCGGCGCCGGCGTCGAGCAGGAACGAGTGACGCGACGGCTGCGCGCCATTGATGGTGAAGGACTGTGCGCCAAGGCCCTGGAAGCTCGCCGTCACTGCGCGGGCCGTGACTGCATTGTAGGCCCAGGCGGCGCGTCCTGTCAGCTTGACCGAACCGCTCGTCATCGGAATGCTGTATTCGAGCCGCGCGCCAAGTTCGGTCCTGAACGCCATTTCGGACTGGCGGGCATAGGTCAGGGCAAAAGGCCCGCCCAGCGCGGACGTCTCGGTATAGCTGGGCAGTATGTAGCTGGCACCCTGCGCGGCAACATAGGGCGTGATGGCCGAAGAGCCGATCCCGACCTTGTAGCCGCCCTCGACCCGCGCCGCGATCGTATGCGCGTTGAAATTGGCGGTCAGCGTGTCGAAAGCGACGGTGCGGGTCGTCCGCACGTTATTCCAGCCATAGGCAAGTGCACCGGTGACGTAGGCGTTGCCGAAATTCTTCGAGCCATAGATACCGGCGTTGAAGATACCGGCTGAACCCGAGCCGAGCCCCCCGGCAAGCGAGAAGGTCGTGCCGGCGCCTCCAAGGCTGAAGCCGACCCTCGCATCAGCCAGTTTGGTGTCGAAACCGGTCGCCACGCCCCAAGTCCTCGTCGTCACGTCGTTCGAGCCGACGGTGGCGTTGCCGCGGATGTCCTGTGCGCCGCCATAGGCAGTGCCCCACATCTTCCAGCGCGACCCGAACGCCATGTCGACGGGATCGGCCGAATGCGTGCCGCTCATCGTCATCAGCGCCTTGTTGGCGCTTTCCGAAGTGGTCGAAACATCTGTACCAAGGGCCGCCAGCGCACCGGGCGAGGACAACATCGCACTGGCATCGTTGTAAGCCGCAGGCGCATAGGCATTCTCGTCCGGGCCCGAGGGCTGGCTGGCGCCGCCCTCGGCGATGAACGGATCGGAAATCACGTCGAGGAACAGCCCCGCAGAATGCAGGCCCGACGTGACCGCGGCGGTAGAAATCTGGCCCTCAAGCGAGGGCAGATCGCTGTCCGACAGTGTATAGAAATCGCCGGCTAGGGCAGCTCCGGAATCGAACAGCCCGTTGATCGCGTTCGCGACCGCCTGCTCGTTCTGGCTGGTGCCACGCAGCAGCGGCGAGAAAAGGGCGATGAAGGCCAGATCCTCGGCGATACGGCTCCAGTTTCCTGACAGCAGCCGGGCGAAGTCGGTGCCGTTGTTGAAGTAGACGAACTCGCCGCCAGGATAGGTCGTGTTGTTGGTGAGCGCACCATACCTGTAGGTCCCGTTCGCCTGTCCGCTCACCGTCGAGGTGGTGAGGAACAGAACATATTGAGTGCCCGGAACGAGAACGACGCCGGAGGTGCCGGTCGAGATGGTGACCATCGAATAGGTGCTCGGAGGCGCCGTCGTCGGCGCCGTCATGATCGCCGAACTGAACAGTGCGGGGCCTAAAGCCCGAGTGCCGTCCCAAGCATAGACGAAAGCCTGGAACTGCGGCGCAACTCCGGACTGCAGCGCCAGGTTGAACGTGAAGCTACGAAGATTGCGCTGCGTGTTGTTGGGTGTGATCGTCTGGCCGTAGGTAGCGGTGTTCGGCACACCCCAGCTGGAGATGAAGCTTGTGCCGTTCCAGAAGGGCATCGTGTTGATGTCTTCGGCGATTGCCACCGAGGTCAACGCAACCGACGAGGCGGTGGCGAGGAGAACTGCTTTGACCAGCGACGCACGCGCCATGTGATTCCCCAGGCTGTGTATTTCGAACCGGCACGTGCGGTGCGCGCTTCGCCGCTCGAAATCAACCACGCCGTGCCCGGGGTAGCGCTGTTTATTAGCGTCCGTTGCGTCAGCGCCACATTTTCTGCAAACAGAGTGTCGGGACAGATGCAGCAAGGTATTGAGAATGCGCAGCATTCTCTAGCAGCTGCCGGCGTCGGCCGGTTAACCGCCAAGCGTAGCGATCCCCATCTCCAGCGCGGTGCGCACCGTTTCGCGGCGGATGAAATCCCGGCCATTGTCGTGGAAAAGCCGCTTCTCGGCGATCGGTTCGGCGCCCTTCAGGGCGACCCCGAACCAGACCAGTCCGACAGGCTTCTCTGCTGACCCACCGTCAGGTCCGGCGATGCCGGTCACCGCCAGCGCGATGCCGGCTCGCGAGTTTGCGAGTGCCCCGACGGCCATCGCCAGCGCGGTCTCGTGCGACACCGCGCCATGCGCGTCGAGTATCGACTGCGTGACGCCGAGCATCTCCATCTTGGCTTCGTTGGAATAGGTGACAAAGCCGCGGTCGACCATCGATGAAGAGCCGGGTCTGCCGGTCAGCGTCGCGATAATCAGGCCACCGGTGCAGCTCTCCGCCGTCGCCGCCAGGATCTTCCGCGCCGCGCAGGCCTTCAGGAAGCGGTCGGCGAGTGTGCCGAGATCGTCATCCGATGAATTCATTGCGGCAGGCTCCCCGGATAGACGACGCTGGCGGTCGCGATCGCCGCGATGCCTTCCTCACGGCCGATGAAGCCAAGCCGCTCGTTGGTGGTCGCCTTGATGGAGATGCGGCCGGCGTCGATACCGAGGATGGCGGACAGCGCCGCTGTCATGGCCGCGCGATGCGGGCCGACCTTCGGCGCCTCGCAGATCAGCGTCACGTCGGCATTGGCGATCCGTCCGCCCTTGTCCCGCACCAGCCTGACGGCGTGCTCGACAAAGATGCGCGAAGCGGCGCCGCGCCACTGCGGATCGGAGGGCGGAAAGTGCGTGCCGATGTCGCCGGCGCCGATCGTCGCCAGCAATGCATCCGTCAGCGCGTGCAGCCCGACATCGGCGTCAGAGTGGCCGGAGAGCTTGCGGTCGTGCGGGATGCGGACGCCGCACAACCAGACGCTGTCCCCCGGCTCGAAGGCATGCACGTCATAGCCATTGCCGGTGCGCACGTCCGGGAAAGCCACGCCGCCTAATCGTTGATCCGCCATCGCAATATCCCGTGCCCAGGTGAGTTTCACATTGTCGGCCGAACCCGGCACCAGCCGCACCCTCATGCCGGCATGCTCGGCAATCGCCGCGTCGTCGGTGAAATCGCTGCGGCCCTGCGCGGCCGCCCGCATATGTGCGGCGAGGATCGCCGCGAACGGAAAGCCCTGCGGGGTCTGCGCGGCATGCAACTGGTCGCGCGACACAGTGCCTTCGACAATGCCGCCAGCCCCGGCGCGCTTCAGCGTATCCGAGACGGGCAGGGCGGCCAGCGCCGCCTCATTCTCGCCGGTGGCCGCGATGACGCGGTCGATCAGCGAGGCCTCCACGAACGGTCGCACGCCGTCATGGATCAACACCTTTGCGGGCGCGCTGGCCTGCAGCGCCATGAGGCCGAAGCGGACGGACTCCTGCCGCGTCGCACCGCCCTCCACGACGACAACGCGGTCGGCGAGGTTGCCGGCAGCGTCAG
>JBFXFO010000183.1:0-6911 GCA_050178915.1 Rhizobiaceae bacterium
GGTCGGCAGCGTCAGATGCGTGTCGGCAAAGGCGCGGCCATGGCCGGGAATGTGCTTCATGACCGGCAGGATGCCGCCCGCCATCAGCCCTTCCGCGGCGGCACGCCCGAGCGCGGTGACCGTCGCTGGATCCTTGCCGTAGGCGCGCGTGCCGATGACGTCATTGGCGCCTTCCACCGGAACGTCGAGCACCGGCATGCAGTCCGACGAAAGCCCGCAGTCGCGCAGGTCGAACGCATGCAGCCGCGAAAGCAGCCATGCCGCCCGCAGGCCCGCCTCCCGGTCCTGCCGGTACAGCGCCCCGACCGCCTGCCCCGCCGGATAGTTCGGAGCGATCGGCGGGCGCAGCCGCTGCACACGGCCGCCTTCCTGGTCGATGAACACCGGCGCGTCCGGCCGGTCGACGCTTTCGCGCATCTCGGCTGCAAGATCGCGCAGCTGTTGCCGGTCGCCCACATTGCGGGCGAACAGGATGAAGCCCCACGGGCGCTCGCGCCGGTAGAACTCTTTTTCCTCTTGCGTGAGACGGGTGCCGGAGCAGCCCAGGATCATGGCTTTTGATTCGGTCATGTCCCGAATCTAGCGCCTGTGGCCCCGCTTTGGAATCCGGCCCCTTCGGAGGCCCACAACGGGAAACGGCGCGGCTTGCGCCGCGCCGTCTGAAATCCCTGCGCCTGCTCGCGCCTACTTCGACACGAAGCAGCTGCCGCCGGCGGCCTTGTAGCTTTCGCACATGCTGGCCGCCTCACCCTTCGAATTGGCAGCGATGCGCACCCGCCAGAACGTGCCCTTGCCGGCGATCTCGGCCTTCACGATGCTGGCCTCCTTGCCGCTGAGCACGCTGGCATAGCGGCGGGCGAGATCGTTGTAGGTCGACTTCGCCGCCTCTTCGCTCGGCTGCGAGGCGATCTGCATCGACCAGCCGCCGGCCGCCGGGGCCACGGCGGCGGGTTCCGGCGTCAGTGCAGCGGTTTCGACGGGCTGCTCGGCAGGAGTTTCAGCCACCGGGGCAGCTTGCGGCTCGACCGCTTCGATCGGAGCTTCTGCGACGGGCTTGCTCGGCGTGCCGGTGACGGTGTTGTCCTCCGCGGGCACGGCGGGAGCCAGCGCCGACGGCTTGGCGGCAGTCGTTCCAACCGTCTCCGGCGCCGGGTCCTCACGCGGCACCAGCGTGCCGTCCGAGCGGACCATCATCGTCTTCACCTTGCGCGGAGCGACAGCGGCGACCTCCATCGCGTCCGCGCTCGCCTCGTCGCCATCACCTGGCGCGACGCGGTCCTCGCCCTTGCCCGTCATCGGCTCATCGGCCGGTGACAGTGCATTCAGGCCATCGCCTGCACGATCGGCAATGTCGAGCGGCTCCTCGCTGCTCGGGTTGAGCGTCGGCTGGGCAGGTGCCACGGACTCCGTCCCGCCCTTCATGCTCTCGAACACCTTGTTGTCGCCGCCGGGCACGATCGTGCCGCCCGGGTTCTCCGGCTTGACCTTGATCGGGTCGGGATCGGCGCGCACCACGGCAGGAGCGCTCGTCGAATTGTCACCGCCGCCGAAGGAAAGCGCCAGGGCGCCGGCAGCGCCGAGCAGCACCACGCCGCCGATGATGCCTGCGATCATGAAGCCGCGGCGGGCCGGAGCCGGACGCTCCTCATAGGCCTCGACATCGTCCGCCCCGGCGGGCTCGTCGAACTCGCCGTCAAAATCGTCGAACTGCGGCGCGTCCTGCATCACCGGGCGGCGAGCGCTGTGCGGCTGCGCGGCGTAACGCGGCGTGGCCGACTGCTGCTGACCATCCTGGAAGAGCTCGTCTTCCCGCTCGGGCATCGGCGAGCGTCGGGCCTCGGCATTGATCTGCGCGGTCGCAGCCGCCGTCACCGCCAGCGCCGATTCGTAGGCGCGCGTCTCGTAGTCGCTGGCCCGGTAGTCTTGGGCCTGCGCCGCCGCGGGCTGCGCATGCACATGGCGTTGCGCGCGGGCCGCGCCCGATGGCTGCGGCTGCGGTTCAATCTCGTTGAATATTCCGGAGAAGTCCGGCTCAAACTCATCATACGCGGGAGCTGTACGCACATCGTCCTCGGCGGTGAATTCGGGGATGTTGAGATCGCCGGTCACGGCCACTGCGGCCTCCGGCACGTCGATCGTCTCCACGTCCGGCGCGTCGCGCCGGGCATGCGTTGCAGCGGCAGGCGCGCGGCCCGCGTAGACCGGGGCGGCCGCGGGCGGGGCGTCTGCCAGGTCGAAATCGAAGTCCGACGAAGCGCTGCCCATCGCCTTGTCGAAAGCGGCGTCGAAGGCGTTGTCGTCGAAGGCCGGAGCAGCGTCCATCGCAGGAGCAGGCACCTGCGCGCGCGGCGCGGGCTGATACTGCGGCGCTGCCGCATGGGCCGGCTGCTCATCCGCGTCCGCGAAGTCAAACGCGCCATCGTCGAACGCCGGCTCGGCCTGCGCCGTCGGGGCGTGGTGCGACACGGCCGGAGCGACCGTGGTGTCGGGCGCATAGAAGCCGGCGAGCGCGGCCTCGAACTCCTCGTCATGGAACGCGTCGGCGGCATGCTGGTCCGGCTCGACCGCGACGGGCGCCGGCGGCGTCTGCATCCGGGCGAACAGTTCTTCGAACGGATCGGCCTCCTCGCGCACTTCCGGCGCGGGCTCGTAGGCTGCCTGTGCGTCCGGCTCAGCCGCGACGGGCGCCGGCGCCTGCATCCGGGCGAACAGTTCCTCGAACGGGTCGGCCTCCTCGCGCACTTCCGGCGCGGGCTCGTAGACCGCCTGTGCGGGCTCCGGCGCGAAATCGGCATCGTCCAGGTCGAGCTGGAAGTCCGGTTCGGCATCCCACTGAGGAGCCGCGTCGAAAGCGGGAACCTCGCGCACATAGGCCTCGACCGGGGTCGGCTCCGGCAGCGGCGGCTGCTCATAATCCGACTCCAGCACCACCGGCTCGATGGGCCGCGCCAGCAGCGCCTTCAGTTCGTCCTCGAAGCTCATCTCCGGCTCGGCCGGCGCCTCGGTCGGCTGATATGCCTCGGCCATCGCGCGGGCGTAGGCCGACGGTTCGGCTGCCACGGGCTCGGCCGCGAGCGGCTCTGCCTCGACACCCCAGTCGTGGCCGGCGGCCGCGAAATCGCCATCGGCAATCGCTTCGGCCGGCTGCTCGAAGCTGTCGTCGAACTCCATGTCGACATCGGCCATCGCGACGTCGAAGTTGAAATCGATTTCGTCCTGCACGTCGGCGGCGGACTGCGTGGTCTCGTAAGCCGGAACAGCCTCGTAGGCCGGAGCGGGCTCGTAGGCCGGAGCGGGCTCGTATGCCGGAGCAGCGGCCGCCGCCTCGTCGCTGGCGATCTCGCGCATGAACGCGTCATGGTCGAAGTCGAGATCAAGCGCCGGTTCCTCGGCCTGCGCCCGTATTTCCGGCTCACGCACGTCGAGGTCGGATGCGAAATCGTCCTCCAGCGCGAAGGCGTCATCGAAAGCCTGGTCGATCGGCCTGGCGTTCGTCGCCTTCGCCTCTGGCGAGGACGGCGCGGCATTGAACTGCGCGGTGAAGGCGGCATCGAAATCGTCGGCGCCGAACGCCGCATTGATGTCGGCCTCGATCGAGCGGCCGCGGTCGAACGCGACCGGCTCGGCGGCGGGCTGGAACACGGGCGCCCTCGCCTCTGCCACCGGCTGCGCCGCTGCCGGCTCGCTGTCGGAGAGGTCGAGCGCGAAATCATCGAGTTCGAACGTCGGTTCGAACTCGGCTTCCGGCGCTGCCGATGCCACTTCGGGTGAGGTTACAACGGGCGTTGCAACAGCAGGCGCTGCCGCAACGGGCGCCACCACCGGCGCCTGCCGCTGCGGCTTCGCCACCGGCGCGGGCGTCGCCTTCGAGAATATCCAGTTGGAGAAGGACTTGCCCTGCGACGTGTCGGCAGGACGTTCGGCGCGTGGCTCCACCGACCCCGCCAGCACGGGCTCGCGATAGACCGGCGCAGGCGCCTCGGCCCTCGTTTCGGCGACGGGCGTTTCGGCGACGGACGTTTCGACCGCGGCCTTCGCGACGACCGGCGCTTCAAACGCCGGCTCTTCGTACACGGGTTCGTCGAAGACAGGCTCAGGCGCACGCACCGCCACCGGAGCCGGCATCACCGGCTGCGCATGAACGGCCGCGAGCGACGGCGCGGCAGGCAACTCCGGCTCGTCGAAATCGGCGTCGAAACCGGCAAGCAGTTCCTGCTCGAGATCGATGAAGAAATCGTCTTCCAGCGAGGCACTCGGCGCCGGCGGAACCGGCGCCACACGCGCCGCGGCAACGGGCTGCACGCGCACCGCTTCGGCAGGCTTGACCTGGGCAGGTTCGGCGGCACGCGGCGGCTGGATCGCCGGCTCCGCGGGCTGCTGCCGTTCAAAGCCCATGATCTCCTTCAACTCGGCGAACGGGTCGTCGTCACCGAAGTCGAGCGAATCGATGCGCTTGAGCTGATTTTCCGCCATTACTTTGCTGTCCCACACTTTACTCGGCGCGGCCAGTTCCGGCTCTGCGCCTTTGCTGGCCCTGTACCAGTCCAATGTGGGCAAAAGGTGGCTGGTCGTTCCTGCCTTTCAGCGCATCTCGGTGGGCGCTTCCGCCCCGATCAGCGCAAGGCCGGACGTCAAAACGTCCGAAACGGCCTGCACCAGCCCTAGTCTGGCTTGCGTCAATTCTGGTTCGTTAACCTTGACAAACCGTAAATCGGGATTGTCCGTGCCGCGATTCCAGTGCGCGTGGAAAGCCGAGGCCAGATCGTAGAGGTAAAACGCCAGCCGGTGCGGCTCGCGCGACAGCGCCGCCTGCTCGATCAGGCGCGGATACTCCGCGAGCTTCTTGACCAGCGAAAGCTCGCCCTCGTCGGTCAGCCTGCCGACCTCGTTCTTCAGCGCCGAGCGGGCCGGCACGGCGATGCCCTGCTCGCCCGCCTGGCGGAACACCGAATGCGTGCGCGCCGAAGCGTACTGCACGTAGAACACCGGGTTGTCCTTCGACTGCTCCGTCACCTTGGCGAAGTCGAAATCGAGCGGCGCGTCGCTCTTGCGGTAGATCATCATGAAGCGGATCGGGTCGCGGCCGACCTCGTCGACGACGTCGCGCAGCGTGACGAAATCGCCCGAGCGCTTCGACATGCGCACCGGCTCGCCGTCGCGGAACAGCTTCACCAGCTGGCAGAGCAGCACGGTCAGCTTCAGCTTGCCGTCCGAGAGCGCGCGCGCCAGCGCCTCCATGCGCTTCACATAGCCGCCATGGTCGGCGCCGAGCACGAAGATCGTCTCCTCGAAGCCACGCGCCAGCTTGTCCTTCAGATAGGCCACATCGGCCGCAAAATAGGTGAACGACCCGTCCGACTTGACCAGCGGGCGGTCGATGTCGTCGCCCACCTCGGTGGAGCGGAACAGCGTCTGCTCGCGGTCCTCCCAGTCCTCCGGCTTCTCGCCCTTCGGCGGCGGCAGCTTGCCCTTGTAGATGTGCCCCTTCAGCGTCAGATCGTTGATCGCCGAGCGGATCTTCTTCGCATTGTCGGCATGCAGCGAGCGCTCTGAGAAGAACACCTCGTGGCGCACGTTGAGCAGCGCCAGATCGTCCTTGATCATCGCCATCATCGCGTCGATGGTGCGGTCCTTGATGATCGCCAGTGCCTGGTCTTCCGGCTTCTGCAGCAGGTCGCGGCCGAACTCGGCCGCCAGCGCCTGTCCAACCGGCACCAGATAGTCGCCGGGATAGAGCCCGGCGGGGATGTCCCCGATGTCGTCGCCGAGCGCCTCGCGGTAGCGCAGCATCACCGAGCGCGCCAGCACGTCGACCTGCACGCCGGCGTCGTTGATGTAGTATTCCTTTGTCACGGCATGGCCGGCGAAAGCGAGGATGTTGGCGAGCGTGTCGCCCACCACCGCGCCGCGGCAATGGCCGACATGCATCGGCCCGGTCGGATTTGCCGAGACATACTCGACGTTGACCTTGTGTCCGCCACCGATGGAAGAGCGCCCATAGTCCGTCCCGGCGTCCAGCACCGCTGCCAGATGCGCATGCCAGAATCCCGGCTGCAGCCGCAAATTGACGAAGCCGGGCCCGGCCACCTCGGCCGAGGCGACGTCGGCATCCTCGGTCAGCATCGCCACCAGCTGTTCGGCCAGCGCGCGCGGATTCTTGCCCGCCGGCTTGGCGATGACCATCGCGGCATTCGTCGCCAGATCGCCATGCGAGGCGTCGCGCGGCGGCTCGACCGTGATACGCGACAGATCTAGCGGAGCGCCGGATTGATCCTTGAGATCAAGTCTTTCTACGGCTTTCCTGATCCGATCTGTGAAGTCGGCGAAAATGTTCATAGGCTTACTCGGGCGTGGCATCGACAAGCGGCTGGAACGGCCCAGCGTCCGGCGCGCTACAGCAAATCAGGGGTGTGGTCAAACAGCCGTCGGTGCTCCTTGATGGCATAGGTGTCGGTCATCCCGGCGAGGAAATCCGCCACGTGCCGCGCCTTGATGCGGTCCTCGGCTCGCGCGAGGATTTCGCGCCAGCCCTCCGGCATGATCGCCGGATCGGCGAAATAGGCATCGAACAGGTCGCGCACGATCTGCTCCGCGCCCTGCCGCACCGCCATCACGCTCGGGTGCCGGTAGAGATGTGCGTAGAGGAACGTTTTCAGCGCCTTTTCCTGCGCCGCCATTTCGACTGAGAACGCAACGATCGTCCGGCCTGCCCGATGCACGTCATCCACCGAGTGGGGATCGATCTCCGCCAGATTGGCCCGGGCGGTGACGATGACATCCTCGACCATGGCGGTGATCTGCCGCCGCATCAGCTCATGTCCGACCCGCACCGCGTCGAGCCGCGGATACTGCTGGCGCACGGCCTTGAGGATGCCGCCGGGCAGCGGCACCGCCTCCAGCATGTCGAGCGT
>JBFXFO010000184.1:0-6909 GCA_050178915.1 Rhizobiaceae bacterium
CTCTTCCGATCTGACCGCGTAGCCATTGTGGAAGAACACCGAATGCGGCATCGGCGCGTTGTCGTACTGCTTGGAGTACCACATCTCGTGCAGGCGGGTCGGCTTGAACGAGCCGGTCGGCGTCACGTAGCCCTTGCCGGCGGTCGAAACCTTCCACTCGAAGGTGGGGCGGCCATCGACCCGCACTTCCATCGTCTGCTTGGAGATGTTGACCGTGGCCAGGATCTGGTTGGCTGCGGCAGCCTGTGTCGGCTGCATCATCCAGGCGATCGCAGCGGCGGTGAACGCTGCGGCGGCGACGTTGATCAGGCGGGCGGAAATGGCGGTCATCGGACGCTCCCTCGAATTTTCGTTTCGATTTGATGGCAGCGTTCTCGCCTCCCCTTGTTTCGTTCTGATTTCGCAACGCGCGTCTTTTTATTTCGTTTTCGCTTCAGGACGCGACGCTTCATTGCCGCTAACCTCGCGCTAAGGTGATTTCGTTACGCGTGCGATCGGGGAACTGTGACGGGGAGGCCGCCGTTAGCGCATTGACCATGCGCGCGTGCAACAGCGCCAGCTGCAAGCGGCATCGTCCCGAAACAGAGCGCGGCCATAAGGGCCGCATGGATTTCTGGATCGACTGTCATGAAGGCATTCAAGGGAAGTGCAGTGATGACCGGCCTGCTCTATGCGCAGGTCCTGTTCGGCGTCGCCGCGATAGCAATCGTGCTGATGCGGGCGCCTACGGAAGTGCCGCTTGTGGCGGTCGATACGATGTCCGTGTCCTCGATCGACGCCCAGCCCGTCAGCAACTGAAATCAACCGGCTGGCGGCTCGTATCGGTAGCCCGCGCCGCGGATCGTGACGATGCTTTCCGTGTCCAGCTTGCGGCGCAGCCGCACGATGCGGGAATCGATCGAGCGGTCGAAGGCGTCGGACGCCTCGGCGGGAGCCGCCGAGATGATGTCCTCCCGCGACAGCACCTTCCGCGGATTGGCAAGAAACAGCCGCAGAAGCGCCACCTGACCGGGCGACAGCTGCTCCTCCTCGCCGGAGCGGCGCATGACCAGCGCCGCCTTCAGATCGACGGTGGCGCTCTCCAGCACGATGAGGTCGGGCGCCTGTCCTCGCTTGCCGACGCGGCCGACAAGCCCGCCGATGCGCGCGGCAAGTTCGCGTGGCGCGATGTCCCGCTCGACCACGTCGGCGGCGCCGAGTTCGAGCGCAAGCACGCGCTGCACCACGTCGGAGGAGCGCGCCAGCATGACGAACAGCGTTGCGTCGCCGTGCCGGCGAAGCAGCTCCATCGCGACATCGTCGGGCATCGAAAGATCGGCCACGGCAATCTCCGGCGCCCCGCGCGCAAACAGCGGCGCGGCGGCCCAGGCTTCGGCCGCCTCGCGCACCTCGTAGCCACGCCGGTCGAGATAGTCGGCAAGCTGGCCGCAGGTTTTGGCCGGAAGGCCGATGAGCGCAATGACGGGCCGCGCCACCTGCCTACTCCACTGATCGCAAGGCTGAAATCCCCGGGCTGGACAACATGTTCGTAGCGAATCTACTTTCCGCCGACAGCGGAGGCCAGAAGACACTGCGCGCGCGCATCGTGGTTGTCGAGGACGAACCCGACCTGCGGGAAGCCGTCGTCGAATATCTGGAACTGAATGGATACGACGTCACCGCCGCGGCCGACGCCGCCGAGGCGCGGGCGCTGGTCGAAACCGAGCGCTTCCATCTCGCCATCCTCGACATCGCCATGCCCGGCGAGGACGGCCTGTCGCTGGCGCGGTTCCTGCGCAGCCGCCTGCCGCTCGGCATCATTTTCGCCACCGCCGCCGGGACATCGATCGACCGCATCGTCGGGCTGGAACTCGGCGCTGACGATTATGTCGTGAAGCCCTACGAGCTGCGCGAGCTCCTGGCGCGCGTGCGCTCAGTGCTTCGCCGCGTGCCGGCAAGCGTCGATGCGCCGCCCGCCAGGCAGGACGAGCCGGCCCGCCGGACCATCGCCTTTGGCGACTATCACGCTGACCTCGACGGCCGCATGGTGAATGGCCCCGGCGGCGCCTCGATCGACCTGTCGAAGAGCGAGTTCGATGTGCTGGAGGTGTTCCTGACGCGCTCCAACCGGCTGCTGACGCGCTCCGCCATCGCCGAGGCGATCGGCATCGCCGAGGAGACCGAGGATTCGCGCGCCATCGACATCCGCATCATGCGGCTGCGCAAGAAGATCGAGCGTGACCCCGCCAATCCGCGTTTCCTGCGCACCGTGCGCGGCGAGGGCTACATCTTCTCGCTGACCGGTCCGGACGCGAGCTAGGCCGCTTGCCAGTGCCGCAGTCCAGCCCCATAGCTCCATCCATGGTGGACACGCTCCCTCCCAGCATCGACCCCGATCTGGCCGACACCGACATCGCGGTCGCCACTGCGCGCATCGTGCGCATGCTGCGCGAGGCGGTCGAGTGGACGGATGTCATCGATGCCTGCCTGGAGATGCTCGGGCGTGCGCTCGACAGCCACCGCTCGATCCTGTTTCGGCTGGAAGAGATGCCGGAACGCGGCTTCGTGCAGTCGGTCGCGGCCTATTGGGCGGACAACCGCATCGACGGCATCGGCGCCGTGCCGACTGTGGTCGAGGAGACGATCGTCCACAGCGACGCCCTGATGGGCCAGATCGCCGAGGAAGGCCGGCGCGGCCGCATGTTCACCGGCCTCACCCGCGACATCGACGGTTTCCTGCGCGCCGATTTCGAGCGCCACAGCATCAAGTCGTTCATGTCCATGCCTCTGCAGCCGCAGGGGCAGGCCTGGGGATCGCTGGCCATCAATGACTGCCTGCGCGAGCGCGTCTGGACCACTGCAGAGCTTGCCGCCACGGAGATCGTCGCCTTTGCCATCACCGACGCGATCGACCGCTCGATGTCGGAGGCGCATGTCGGCGAGGTGATCCGAGCGACCATGCTGCAGGCCTCGCTCGACGCCGTCATCGTCATCGACGAAACCGGCAAGATCATCGAGTTCAATCCTGCGGCCGAGAAGATGTTCGGCTTCGTGCGCGCCGAGATCCTCGGCCGCGACATGCTCGATACGATCATCCCGGAATACTATCGCGAGGGCTACGAGAGCGGCGCGGCCTACATGGCAGGCCGTGGCGCACCGATGCTGGGGCGCCGCCTGGAGACGGTAACCCAGGACGCCGCCGGCGAAGTCTTCCCCATCGAACTGACCGCCTCCGATGTGCGCGTCGGCGGGCGCCGGCTGATGATCGGCTCGATCCGCGACCTGCGCGAGCGGCGACGCGCCGAGGACGAGATCACGCGCCAGCGCGAGCGGCTGCACCAGAACGAGAAGATGGCGGCGATGGGTTCGCTGCTTGCCGGCGTCTCGCATGAGCTGAACAACCCGCTCGCCGTCGTCGTCGCCCAGTCGACGCTGCTGCACGAGTTCGCGCCCGACGCTCCGACGAAGGCGCGGGCCGAGAAGGTGCGCGCCGCCGCAGAGCGCTGCGGCCGTATCGTCAAGAGCTTCCTCGGCATGGTGCGGCTGCATCCGCCGACGCACACCGACACCGACCTGAACCAGATCGTGCGCGCCGCCCTGGAAGTCACCGCCTATGGCGCACGTTCTTCCGGCATCACCGTGGAGACGGATTTCGCCGACGTTCCGGTGATGCTCTCGGCCGACGCCGACCACCTGACGCAGGTCGTCGCCAATTTCCTGGTCAACAGCCAGCACGCGGTCAGCACACAGGGGGCGGATCGGCGTATCAAGGTGCGCACCTTCCGCCTGGCCGGCGGCAAATGCGGCTTCTGGGTCGAGGACAACGGTCCCGGCATCCCGGAATCGATCCGCGCCCGCATCTTTGAATCCTATTTCACCACCAAGCCCGCCGGCGTCGGCACCGGCATCGGCCTGTCCATCTCGCGCTCCATCGTCGAGCGGCACAATGGCAAGATCTGGTTCGAGGAGGTGCAACCGCAAGGCGCGCGCTTCATCGTCGAGTTGCCGGCGCTCGGTGCGGTGCAGGAACCATCCGCGGCGGAAGCCTCGAGGAACGTCGATATCCGCCGCGCACTGATCATTGACGACGAGCCGGACGTCGGCGGTTCGCTGGCCGACATCCTCGAACTGATGGGCATCAAGTCGTCCGTCACATCGACGTGGTCGACCCCTGCGCAGATGCTGGCCGAGTTCGAGCCGAACATCGTGTTCAGCGATCTTCGCATGCCCGGCAAGAGCGGCATGAGCATCTATCGCGAGCTGATCGATTTCCGACCCGCGCTGGCCCGCCGCTTCGTGCTCGTCACCGGGGACCTGATCGGCGCGCGCGCCGAGGTCGAGGCGCTGCCGCCACATCTGCGCCCGCAATTGCTGGAGAAGCCGTTCTCGACGCTGGATGTGCGCAGCGTGCTCGGCGCCATCAGCGACCAGGTCAATTTCGCAAAGTAGTTTCCACGCCGCGTCCCAGAAAAGCAGAAGCCCTCGCCGACACGGAGCACGGCGAGGGCTTTCTGGCGCGGGAGGAGGCGCTGAATTGCGAGGCGGGGAATGCCTCGCTCTGTCTGATCAGAAGACGTTCGGGGTGTTGCGGACCGGTTCGGCGTCCGCGATCATGCGGACGGAACGCTCCGCACCGCTCTCGCGGGCGATCTGCACGAGGCAGTCGGCGGACTCATCGCCCCAGGCCTGACCTTCGCAGATGCGGGCAGCTTCGCTCGCCGCCGGCAGGCGATCAGTCTTCTCGGTGGTGCGGACCTCGCCGACTTCCACCAGCGCCTGAGCGCGGGCGCTCGTGGCAGCCGAGGCGGACAGCGTCGACGGGATGATCGCGAAAGACACGAAGGCGGCGGTGACGATTGCGGCCGAAGCGGCCATCAGCAGGCGGGTGGAGCCGGTGTGGTTGGAGATGCCGAACATTGTCGTTGCCCTTTTTCGTTCCCTGTTGTGCTCGTTCTAGGGCCGCATTGTTTCTCCGCGATGCTTGCCGTCGGCAGCGCGTGTAACAATCTTGAATCGGTGATCGAGCGTCCGCGAAGTAACGACACCTGGCGGTGAAAGGTTCCGCAACACCGAAGGCCGGCGCGGGAATGGACGCCGACGGTCAGGCGGCTCGGCCGAAAAGCCTGCCGAGGAAGCCGTAGAACCAGTCGGCCTGCGCCGCGTCATGCGCCAGCATCAGCCGGTCCTGCTCGTCGCGCTTCTGCACGCCGGGCCGACCATAGCTCGCCTGCATGACCCGCTGCCAGCGGCGGAAACCTTCGATGGTCACCTCGGCATGAAACTGGAACCCGTAAGTCGTCGCGCCATAGCGGAACGCCTGGTTCGGATACATTGCGCTTGATGCCAGATGCTCCGCACCGGCCGGCAGCCCGAACGTATGGAAATGCGCCTGCGACAGGTGCAGCGGGCATGGCATCACCTCGCGGCCGGCTTCAGTCGGCGTGACCTCGTAGTAGCCGAACTCGTGCAGCCCGGACGCCGGCGGTCCGACCTCCGCGCCGAGCGTGTGTGCGATCTGCTGCGCGCCGAGACAGATCCCGAGCAACGGCACGCTCTGTCGCATGCAGGCTTCGATCCAGCGTGCCTCGTCCCTGAGGAACGGGTACGGGCCATGCGCATACGCCTCGAAACGCCCGCCGAACACGATGCAGCCGGCGACACCTTCGTCCAGGTCGCCGAGCGTCTCGCCGTCGAACGGATGCCGGTAGTCGAGGTCGAAGCCGTTCTGGGTTCCGAACGTCGATACCCGGTCGTCGCGCGGTCCACGGTCATGTTGGACGAGCACCAGCCTGCGTTTCATCGGCCCTCCCTGCCTCTGCGAACGTCTTTGGTAGCCGCTTCGCAGTCTTCCTTCCAGCCACGGGTTAAGGCGTGGGAATCATGCGGAAATTTCTGGAACGGTCTACATTCGTTCCATGCCAGAAATCGCTAAGGTGTTGCATTTTCTATAGAAATGTGCTCGTATTGAATGAATATTCAACAAATTCGAGCATTTTCATGAACCGCCACCTTCGCGAAGTGACGGTCCCCAACGATTGGGATCGCCGCGGCCTTCCAGGATGGGCCTACCACAGCCAGGCACTGCTTGAGCTGGAGAAGGAACACGTCTTCCGCAACCACTGGCAGATCGCCGGCCACGTTTCCGACGTGCCCAATGTGGGCGACTATCTCACGATGGACGTGGTGGGCGAGCGGGCGCTGATCGTGCACGGCAAGGATGGCGTCATTCGCGGCTTCCACAATCTCTGCCGGCATCGCGGCAGCCGGGTCGTCGCCGACAGCCAGGGCAACTGCAAGAACGCGCTGGTCTGCCCCTTCCACGGCTGGGTCTACAATCTCGACGGCACGCTGCGCGGCGCGGCACGCCCGCGCTCCTTCCCGGAGCTCGACAAGGACGAGTTCGGCCTGATGCGGCTCGATCTCGAGATCTGGATGGGCTTCATTTTCATCCGCTTCCACAAGGGTCCGCAGCCATCCGTGGCCGAGCTCATGCAGCCGGTCGAGGCGGAGATCGCGCACTACCGCGTGCAGGACATGGTTCCGTCCTGGGGCATCTGGAGCCAGAAGACGCCGGTCAACTGGAAGTCGGTGCGCGACGTGGACAATGAAGGCTACCACGTCGCCATGGCGCATCCGGCGCTGCAGGACCTCTACGGCGCCACCTATTTCGACGAGCCCTTCATCGGCGGCGTCTCGCGCTCCTTCGCGACATACAACCCGCATGCCGGCCGTCGCTGGAGCGTACGGAACTACATCAACATCGCTCCGGAGCCGCAGCGCCTGCCCGAGCATCTGCGCAAGGCCTGGATCTACTACGGCATCTTCCCCAACAACGCGCTGTCGATCATGCAGGAGAGCGTGCAGTTCTATCAGGAGTTCCCGCTCTCGACCGGCGAGACGCTGCTGCGCGGTGCCATCTACCGCTACCCC
>JBFXFO010000185.1:0-6862 GCA_050178915.1 Rhizobiaceae bacterium
CTGGAGGCAGCCATGCATTTCGAGAGCGTTTGCTTGTCCACTCCGACCCCAATGACGAAGCCATGAGCCAGCCGGCGGCCATTGCCGTTCACGGCGCGTCGAAGCGTTTTGCTGCAACACAGGCGCTGCGCGACGTGTCTCTGGCAATTCGCCCCGGCGAGGTGGTGGCGCTGATGGGCGCCAACGGCGCCGGCAAGTCGACGCTGGTGAAAATCCTCGCCGGCGCGCTGACGCCGGACAGCGGCTCGCTTTCCGTCGGCGGCCAGACGGTGCGGATCGCGTCGCCGCAGCAGGCAAAACAGCTCGGCATCGCCACCGTGCATCAGCAGACCGAGCAGGCGGGTTGCGCGGGTCTGACGGTCGCCGAAAACCTTCTGCTCGAAGAGTTCTGCGGGAGCCAGGGACGCACCTTCGTCGGACCGCGACGGACGCGCGCCCGCGCGGCTGCCATGCTTGCGGCTGTCGATGTCCGCCTGCCGCTCGACGCCGATTTCTCCGACCTGAGTCCGGCGGAAAAGCAGCTCGTTGCCATCGCCCGCGCCGCCAGCGCGCGCGCCCGCGTGCTGATCCTCGATGAGCCGACATCGACGCTGTCGGCCAGCGAGGCCGAGCGGCTGTTCGCGTTGATCGAGCGCGTGCGCGCCGAGGGCATGGCGGTGCTGTACATTTCGCACCGCATAGGCGACCTGCGCCGGCTCGCCGACCGCGCCATCGTGCTGCGCGGCGGGGCGCTGGTTGCGGAGTATGCACGGCCGATCGACTTCCAGGCGGCGATCGGCGCGATGATCGGCCACGCGGTCCAGCATCGCGCCCGCGCTGCGGAGCATGCGGCCGAACCCTGTTTCAGCGCACGCGGCGTGAAGCTGCGCCCGGACGCTGCAGCCTTCGACCTTGATGTCGGGCGCGGCGAGGTCGTGGCGATCACAGGTGCGCTCGGCGCCGGCAAGAGCCGGCTGCTGCGTTCGATCTTCGGCACCGAAAAGCTCGCCGCCGGCAGCATGGCTCTTGAGGGCAGCGACTGGAAGAGCAGCGGCCCGGCCGCCTCGATCCACGCCGGCGTCTTCATGGTGGCGGAGGATCGCTGGCGCAGCTCGCTGTTCCCGGACACCACGCTCAGCGGCACCATCGCCGGCACCATCGCCTTCCCGCATCTGAAACGCTGGTTTCCCTCCGGCTTCGTGCGCCGGCGCCGGCAGCACGCTGTCGCAGCGGACAGCATCCGCGACCTCGGTATCCGCGCCCGCGGGCCGGCTGACACGCTCGACCAGTTGTCCGGCGGCAACCAGCAGAAGGTGGTGCTGGCGCGCTGGCAGGCAGCGCCCTGCCGGCTGCTGCTGCTCGACGAGCCGTTCCAGGGCGTTGACGTTGGCGCGCGCGCCGACCTGATCGCTGCGATCAGGCGCCGACCGGATGGCTCCGGCGTGCTGATCGCCACCAGCGATGCGGAAGAGGCGCTGGAAGTGGCGGACCGCATCTTCGTGATGCGCGACCACACGCTGATTGCTTCGGGCTATGAGGCCGGCGGCGACTCGCTGCTCAGCGTGCTGGGTTCTGTGGAGGCGGCCGCGGCCGCGGAAGGATAGTCGATGACCGAGCAGACGGCGGTGGCCGCACATGATGTTTCGCGCGAGCGCGCAGGGCTGCTGGCGCTGGTTCGCCGCGTCGGGCTGTTCGTCGTGCTGGCGGTGCTCGTCGCCGGTTTCGCGCTGGCCGAGCCGGCCTTCCTCGGCATCGGCAATCTGTTCTCGATCCTGCAGGCAGTGGCCGTGGTCGCGATCCTCGCGGTCGGCGTCACCGTGACGCTTTCGACCGGCGGCTTCGACCTGTCGGTGGGCAGCATCGCGGCGTCTTCGGTCATGGCGGCAAGCTACGCCATGGTGGTCTGGCAACTCGGCGCGCTGGAGACCGTGCCGCTGGTGCTGGCCATGGGCGTGGTCATCGGCCTTGCCAACGGGCTGCTGATCGTGCGCCTCGGCATCCCCGATCTGCTCGCGACGCTGTCGATGATGTTCCTGCTGGCCGGGCTGCAGCTGATCCCGACCGGCGGCCGCTCGATCTCGGCCGGCATGATCATGCCGTCGGGCGAGACGGCGCCGGGGGCATACGATCCTGACTTCTTCTGGCTCGGCCGCGCCCGCCTGTGGGACACGGTGCCGGTGCCCGTGGTGGTGATGGTGGTCATTGCCATCGTCTTCTGGGTGGTGATGGAGCGCACGCGCTGGGGCCGTGTCTTCTACGCCATCGGCGGCAACGAGACGGCGGCACAGCTGGCCGGCGCGCCGACCCACAGCTACCGCCTGACCGCTTACGCGATCTCCGGTTTCCTCGCCGCCCTGGGTGGACTGATCATCGCCTCGCGTGTCGGCCGTGGCGACGTGTCGAGCGGTGCGTCGCTGCTGATGGACAGCGTTGCGGCGGCGCTGATCGGCTATGCGGTGCTGGATGCGCGGCGGCCAAACGTGCTCGGCGCGGTGATCGGGGCGGTGTTCGTGGGCATCCTGCTCAACGGCCTGACCATGCTCAACGTGCCCTATTACACGCAGGATTTCGTCAAGGGCGCGGTGCTCGTCGGTGCCCTGGCGGTGACCTTCGGGCTGCGGCGGAAATAGGGCCGTAGTGAACTCGCCTTCGTCATCCTGAGGCGAGCCCGGGGATGACGAAGCGACGAGTACGATGAGGCCTAAGCCTGCGCAGCCTCGCGTGCCGCTGCGACGATGTCCGCGGCGGTGCGGAAGCTGCCCGGCTCGACCAGGAAACGCCGCGCCAGCGTGACCGCGCGCCTCTCGCAGGCGGCGCGTCTGTCATTGTCGGCGATCAGTTCGAAATCGGCATTGTGGGCGAAGCCGAAGATGCGGCGCATCGTCTTGGCGCCGGCAAAGCCCAGCATGTCATCGAACAGTTCGGCGAGCAGGCGCTCAAGCGCGATGTCGCTGGACGCATCGCCGGCCAGCATCGCCGCCGGATAGGCGTCGCCGCTATTGCCCTGCTTCCACAGGGCCGTGAACGTGTCGGCGAAGGCATTCCAGAAGACCGGCACCTGCGCCAGCAGCCACTCCGACTGCTCGCGCCGCTCGCCCGCCCTGGTCTCGTGACCGGGCTGCGAGAAGTAGCTCATCAACAGATTGGCGAGGAGGGCACCGAGGTCGAAACCGATCGGGCCATAGATGGCGAACTCAGGGTCGATGACGCGCGTGTCGTCAGCCGTCACCATGATCGAGCCGGTGTGCAGGTCGCCATGGATGAGCGCCTGCGCGTTGGTCAGGAACTGGTGTCCACGCCACGCGGCGGCCGCCTTGAGCTCGGCATCGCTGCGAATGGCGAGCGCCAGGTCGTCGAGCTGCGGGCTGGTCCAACGGTTGCGGTCCGTCACGCGGTAAGGGTGCGTGAAGATCAGCTCGGCGGTGATGCGGCGCAGCGCGTTGTTGGCGGCGAACTCGGCGACGCCCGCGAACTTGTCGTCGAGCGACAGGGCGAGGTCGGAGGTGCCGTAGCTGGCGCGCGCGACATAGGCGCCGATGGTCTGCGCCATCGTCGGATAGATGCTGCCGGCGATCAGGCCGCGGCGCAGGATGATGTGCGGCGACAGCCGCTCCATGACGATAGCGAAGAGCGCCGGTTCGTAGTGATAGACCTCCGGCACCAGGCCGGCGAGGGCCGCGCCGTGATGGCGGTAATAGGCGTTCTCGAAGAAGGTGCGCTCCAGCGGCAGCGGCCAGCTCTCGCCGGCGACGCGCACATACGGCAGCGACTGCTTCACGCAGACCGAGCCGTCCGGCCCGTCCACGAGGTAGACGACGTTGAGGTTGCCGTCGCCGACCTCGCTCATCGTCCAGCCGGCCGACTGGCCGCCCAGACGTGAAGCGATGGCCGGCAGGCCGGCGAGAAATTCGCGGATACCGGCCTCGTCGAGAGGCCGGTATCCTTCCGGTGTTTCCATAGCGGGCATTCGCGCCTTTGCTTGCTTACTTGGCCGCAGCCGGGATCCAGGGAGCCTGCGCCGCATCGCTGGCGCCGAAGGCGGGCAGCTTGATGCTCAGGTCTTCGATGGTCTTGATGCCGTTGTCGGTCAAGTCCTTCTGCGTGATCAGCGTCGGCTTCACCACAATGGTGCGGTCGAGCTTCTCACCGGCGATGGCGAGCGCAACGGCACGCACCGAAACGGCACCGACGACAGCCGGGTTGGTGGCGACGGTGGCGACCCACGGGCTGCCCGGCTCGGTCATCTCCTGGATGTCGGCGGTGGAGACGTCGGCCGAGTAGATCTTCAGCTTGTCGGCCACGCCGAGTTCGTTGGCGGCGAGCTTCACGCCACGCGCGAACTCGTCATACGGCGCGAAGACGATCGAGATGTCCGGGTTGGCGCGCAGCGCCGCCTTGGTCTGGTCGGCGGTCGAAGCGGCGGTGGTCTCGTTGACCGCGCCCCAGCGCGCCTTCTCGACGATGCCGGGATTGGCCTTCTTCACCTCTTCCCAGACCTCGTTGCGGCGGTCGAGCGGCGCAAAGCCTGCGACGTAGACGTAGCCGGCGTTGAACGACGTGCCGTTGTCCTTGATCGCCTGATCGAGCGCGGCGCGCGCCAGTTCGTGGTCGCTCTGCTCGATCTGCGGGATGTTTTCGTTCTCGAGGTTGACGTCGAAAGCGACAACCTTGATGCCGGCATCGACGGCCTTCTGCGCCACGTCCTTCAGCGACTCCGGCAGGCCGTGGTCGATGATGATGCCCTGCACGCCAAGATTGATGGCCTGCTCGATCTGCCCCTGCTGCTCGGCAGCATCCTGCCGGCCCGGGAAGATGCGCAGATCGATGCCGAGCGCCTTGGCCTGTGCCTCGGCGCCGGCCTGATAGGCCTGGAAGAAATCGCCGCCGGAAATGTAGGTCACCAGCGCCACCTTGACGCCGCCCTTGTCGAAGGGCGCCGGCGCGCCTTCGATACCCTGTGCGAATGCTGGGGCGGATGCAAAGACCGCGCCGGCCAGAAGACCGGCGGCGACCTTTCCAAAGAGTCTGTTCATGGGCGTATCCTGTTGCGCTCGTTGTCCGTTTGCCCGCCGGGCGCCGTCCAGGGCGCGCCGTGCGGAGGGGGCTGGTCCGCGCTTTTGCCCGTCCCCAAGCCCACGGTTTCAAACTATCGTGACAGGCTGAAAGTCCGTAGCGTAGATTATTCTAATTTGCGCAAGGGCGGCGAAATTTCCTCCGCCTTTTGAGGCGGTTAGGCCTTGCCTGATGCGCGCGCGAAGGTGAAGCCGCGCGGAATGATGCGGTTCTCGTAGGCTTCGCGCTCAAGCTCTTCGCGGAAGTCCGGATGCGCGATGGCGATCAGCGCCAGCGCCCGTTCGGCCACCGTTTTGCCTTTCAGGCAGGTGAGCCCGAATTCGGTCGCCACATACATGACATCGGTGCGCGGCGCGGTGACGATGTTGCCACCCGTGAGCTTCAGAACGATGCGGCTGCGCCGCTCGCCGCGCTTGTCGTAGGTGGATGGCAGGCAGATGAAGGACTTGCCGCCCTTTGAGGCGTAGGCGCCGCGCACGAACTGCAACTGGCCGCCGGTGCCGCTGATGTGACGCAGCCCGTCCGATTCGGAAGCCGCCTGACCCTGCAGGTCGATCTGCGTCGTCGAGTTGATCGACACCATGCGATCGTTCTGCATGATCACGTCGGGCATGTTGGTGTAGTCGACCGGGCAGCAGAGCAGGTCCGGATTGCGGTCGATCGTCGCGTAGAGCTCCTTCGAGCCGAGTGCGAAGGAATACACGATCTTGCCGGTGTCGATGGTCTTGCGCGCACCATTGGCGCGGCCGGCGCGGTAGAGCGCAGCAAGCCCGTCCGTCATCATCTCGGTGTGGACGCCAAGATCCTTAGCGCCGAACTCGAGCAGCAGGCTGCAAACCGCGTTGGGCATGCCGCCGATGCCGATCTGCAGGCACGAGCCGTCCTCGACTTCCGCCGCGATGTGGCGGGCAACCGCCCGGTCCGTATCGGTCGGCGTCGCATTGGCGAGTTCCGGCGGCGGCGCGTCATCGCCGTCGATGATGTAGTCCACCTCGGAGATGTGGATGCCATTGCCGCGGCCATGCGCGTAGGGCAGGCCGGCGCAGGTCTCGACGATGACGATCTTCGCCCGTTCGATCACGGCGCGGTGCCAGAGATTGGAGGCGCTGAGGTTGAAGTAGCCATCGGCGTCGACCGGGCAGGTCTTGAACACGACCACGTCCACCGGGTCCATGAAGCGGCGGTAGTAATCGGGAATCTCGCCGAGATTGACCGGCAGGTACTGCGCGCGGCCGGCATCGTGCATGCGCCGGTCGATGCCGGAGAAGTGCAGGCTGCACCATTTCACGCGGCTGCCGTCGTCGTCGCGGTCCACCACGGCGCGCGGACGCATGGTCAGGCAGGAGCGGACCTTGATGTCGGAAAGCTCGGCGATGCGCGCGCCGAGCGCGGCGTCGAAGGCGTCAGGCTGGATGACGCCGGTGCCATAGTCGAGCCAGTCGCCCGGCTGCACCAGCGCTGCCGCTTCGGCCGCAGTGATCTGCCGCGCCTGCTGCGCCGCCTTGCGGGCGGGTGTCGCGTTGGAAAGGCTTCGGTCGATGACGTTCATGCTGGGCTCGAAAAGTAAGGTCCGGCCGCAAGCATGCCTGCCCGGCGGCCGGACGCAAGGAATTTTGTTCCGGGCGTTTCCGCGTCTGCCACAAACGCCCGGCCGGCGCCGCGCCTAGCGCAGCACCGCCGCGATGTTGCCCCCGTCGACGGTGGTCACGTCGCCGGTGGTGCGCTCGGCCAGCGCGTGATGCAGGAACGCCTCCGCCACGTGCTCGGCGGTGACTTCGAGGCCGAGAAGGTTGCCCGACATGTAATCCTT
>JBFXFO010000186.1:0-6754 GCA_050178915.1 Rhizobiaceae bacterium
AAGGTATTGTTGTACGAGGTAGGACAATATTGTTTGGGAGGGGAATCGTTGAGTCTCTCTTGCTTCGCATTAGAGAAGACGAATTGCTTAGAGAGGAATTTCGCGATCTGCTGAATCCAACCGAGAACTTGATACGGTTTACCGGTTCGGGGGAAATAGATGCGTTCCGCAATAAGTTTGCGCAGGAGCACAATATCAGCCATGCGCGCGTACTCGCTCTTGAGCTTATAGTTCAGGCATTGACGCCAGAAAAGATCGGGACTCTGAGTCTCGATGAGATCAATTCTCTTATGATCGATTTTGTGCATCCCAATATTAATTTGACAATGCGGGGTGGCCCTATGGGCTATCTCGAAATTCCGAGCAGATTCGGCGTGTTGTTGTCCAAGAATAAGATACTTACCGCTGAAGGTGGTGCTGTTCTTGTGGCGCTGAGTGGGCACTACATTTACGACCGATCCTGTTGGATAGGACGGGGAAGAACCAGCGCCTCCTCCGGTGACTCGCATTCACGGCTCAGGGGAGCTTCGCTGAAGGTTTCCTTCCGAAACTACGCCCGTCCGCCCGTCTTCCTCAACGGCCAGATCGCAAAGCGGGGCGTAGTAGTGGACAGGCGGCCCTATTCCGGCAGTGGCGTCCAGATCACGTCGTCGATGCGCGCCGCTCCGGTCGCCAGCATCACCAGCCGGTCGAAGCCGAGCGCGATGCCGCTCGCTTCCGGCATGATCGCGAGCGCTGCCAGAAAATCCTCGTCGAGCGGGTAGCGCTCGCCATAGACGCGCTCCTTCTCATCCATTTCGAGGGTGAAACGTCGCCGTTGCTCGACCGGATCGGTGAGTTCGCCAAAGGCGTTGGCGAGTTCCACTCCGCAGCAATAGAGCTCGAAGCGCTCCGCCACGCGTGGCTCCAGCGCTGAGGGACGCGCCAGTGCAGCCTCCGATACGGGATACTCGCACAGGATGGTGGCGCGGCCGTCGCCCAGCGCCGGCTCCACCTTCTCGACCATGACCCGGGAGAACAGGTCGGCCCAGGTGTCGTCCGGCGCATGCCGCATGCCGGCCGCGGCGAGCCCGGCGCGCAGGGCGTCTGCGTCGGTCTCTCCATTGGCAGAGAGGGTCGCGAGCAGGTCGATGCCGGCATGCCGCCGGAACGCTTCCGCCACGGTCAGCCGCTCGGGCTCCGCGAACGGGTTGGCATGGCGGCCGCGGAAGGTGAGGGCCGAGACACCGGCCGTCTCCGCCGCCAGCGCCAGGAAGGTGGCGCAGTCCTGCATCAGCGCCTCGTAGGACTCGCCGGCGCGGTACCATTCCACCATGGTGAACTCGGGATGGTGCAACGGCCCGCGCTCGCGGTTGCGGTAGACGGGGCCGAAGCTGAACAGCCGCTCCTCGCCCGCCGCCAGCAGCTTCTTGCAGGCGAATTCCGGCGAAGTGTGCAGGTAGAACGGCCGGCGCGAGCCGTCTGGCAGAAGCGCTTCCGTAGCGAAAGCCGAGAGATGCGCCTCGTTGCCCGGCGAGACCTGCAGCGTCGTGGTCTGCACTTCGACGAAGCCGTTGCGGGCGAACCAGGCTTTCGTCGCGTCCGCCATGCGGTTGCGCGCCATCAGGCGCGGACGCCGGTCGGCATGCACATGCGGCGACCACCAGGGAGAGGCTTCGACCATGGTTCGACCCGATTTGCTGGGGTGGACACTGGCGGCATTCACTAGTTTGCGCTATGGCCCGGCGCAAGAATGAATGCCGGCACAGTCAGAAGTGCCGCCGAAATACAGGACGCTCATGGTCAAGGTCATCGCCAGCTCGCTGCGCAAGGGCAACGTCGTCGACAAGGACGGCAAGCTCTACGTCATCCTGTCGACGGAAAACATCCACCCCGGCAAGGGCACGCCCGTGACCCAGCTCGACATGCGCCGCATCTCGGACGGAGTGAAGGTGTCGGAGCGCTACCGCACCACCGAGCAGGTGGAGCGCGCCTATGTCGAGGATCGCCCGCACACCTTTCTCTACGCCGACGATGAAGGCTTCCACTTCATGAACATCGAAAGCTACGAGCAGGTGGCCGCGCCGAAGGATGTGGTCGGCGATTTTGCGCCCTATCTGATCGAAGGCATGGAAGTGCAGCTGTCGCAGCACAATGGCGTGCCGATCGCGCTGTCTCTGCCACAGCGCGCGGTGTTCGAGGTCGTCGATACGGAACCGGTCACCAAGGGGCAGACCGCGTCGTCGTCGTACAAGCCAGCGGTGCTCTCCAACGGCGTGCGCACGACCGTGCCGCCGCACATCTCGATCGGCACCCGCGTCGTGGTGATGACCGAGGACGGCTCCTACGTCGAGCGCGCCAAGGACTGAGCTGCAAGGCCCAGCCGCGTTCGCAACCGGATCGCCAGACAACAAGAAACCCACCTTTCGGCGGGTTTTTTCGTTTCCGGGCCGGTTCGGCTCAGACGTCCTTGCGGAAATCCCGCAAAAAGGCGCCTCAGATGCCGAGATTGGCGAACTTGTTCTTGAACTTGGTGACGCGGCCGCCGCGGTCGAGCAGGGTCTGCGTGCCGCCGGTCCAGGCCGGATGCGTGCTCGGATCGATGTCGAGGTTCAGCGTGTCGCCTTCCTTGCCGTAGGTCGAGCGCGTCGTGTACTCGGTGCCATCGGTCATGATGACCTTGATGGTGTGGTAGTCCGGATGGATGCTGGCTTTCATCGTCGTCTTCCTGATCCTGGGGCGGCGACGGCGCCTGCGGCACATCGCCCTGAAACGTGAGAAGCCGCGCCTTTTCGGGAGGGGCGGCTTCAAAAACGGTCGGCGTGCCTATACATCGTCCCCGGACGGAGCACAAGGCCGCCGGACGGGCAGGCCGCAAGGGAAAACGCAATGGCCGGGGAAGACGAACGTCGGCGCTCGCTTCGCCCGCTCCGCAATCTCTACCCCTACGTCATGCGCTATCGCGGCCAGGTCGCCGCCGCGATCTTCTTCCTGGTGCTCGCCGCCGCCACCACCCTGTCGTTGCCGGTTGCGGTCAGGCGCGTCATCGACCACGGTTTCTCGACCTCCGATCCGACCTTCATCTCCAACTACTTCTCGATGCTGGTGATGATCGCCGCGCTGCTCGCGCTGGCCTCCGCCGCCCGCTACTATTTCGTCATCACGCTGGGCGAGCGTGTCGTCGCCGACCTGCGGCGCGACGTGTTTTCGCATGTCACCACGCTGTCGGCCGGCTTCTTCGATGCAGCGCGCTCCGGCGAGATCGTCTCGCGGCTCGCCGCCGACACCACCCAGGTGAAGTCTGCGGTTGGCGCCACCGCCTCGCTGGCGCTGCGCAACGTGATCCTCGCGATCGGCGCGGTCGGCATGATGGTCGTCACCAGCCCGCGCCTTGCCGGCATCGCGGTCGCCGCGATCCCGCTGGTCGTGATCCCGCTGGTGGCGTTCGGCCGCTCGGTGCGCCGGCGCTCGCGCGATGCGCAGGATACGCTCGCCGAAGCAACGGCCTATGCGACTGAGCAGATCGGCGCGGTGCGGGTGCTGCAGGCCTTCACCAACGAACGGCTGGTGACAGGCCGCTTCGCCGCTGCCGTCGACAAGGCGTTCAAGGCCGCACGCAGCTCGGTGCTGGCGCGCGCCATCCTGACCTTTTTCGCGATCCTCATCATCTTCTCGTCGGTCATCGGCGTGCTCTGGTTCGGCTCGCGCGCGGTGCTCGACGGTTCGATGACGCCCGGCACGCTCAGCCAGTTCCTGATCTATTCGGTCGTCGCCGCCGGCGCGCTTGGCGCGCTCTCCGAGGTGTGGAGCGAACTCAGCCAGGCGGCTGGCGCGGCCGAGCGGCTGATGGAACTGCTGGCCGAGCAGCCATCCACCGCGGCACCCCCGGTGCCGGTTCCGATGCCCACGCCGGCGCGCGGCGCGATCGAGTTCCGCGACGTTTCCTTCGCCTACCCCGCGCGACCGGAACGCTCGGCGCTCAAGTCGCTCAGCCTGCGCATCGAGCCCGGCGAGACGGTGGCGATCGTCGGCCCCTCCGGTGCCGGCAAGAGCACGCTGTTTTCGCTCATCCTGCGCTTCTACGACCCGGCCAGCGGCGCGGTTCTCGTCGATGGCGTCGATCTGCGCGACGCCGATCCGGCCGACCTGCGTTCGCGCATCGCCATCGTGCCGCAGGACGCGGCTGTGTTCGCCGCCTCCGCGGAGGACAACATCGGCTTCGGCCGCCCCGGCGCAAGCCATGCCGACATCGTCGCCGCGGCGAAGGCGGCGCATGCGGACGAATTCATCGAGCGGCTGGACAATGGTTATGCGACGCCGCTCGGCGAGCGCGGCGTGACGCTGTCCGGCGGCCAGCGGCAGCGCATCGCGATTGCCCGCGCCATCCTGCGCGATGCCCCCATCCTGCTGCTCGACGAGGCGACCTCGGCGCTCGACGCCGAGAGCGAGGTGCTGGTGCAGGGCGCGCTGGAGAAGCTGATGGGCGGGCGCACGACGCTGGTCATCGCGCACCGCCTCGCCACCGTGCTGAAGGCCGACCGCATCGTCGTCATCGACGACGGCGTCGTTGTCGAGGAAGGCACGCATGCGGCGCTGGTGCGGCGCGACGGCCTCTACGCGCGGCTTGCCCGCCTGCAGTTCGAGAGCGGCGCCGATGCCTTCAGGGGCGCGGCGGAGTAGGGGTTACCCCACCAGTGCGCGGCCGACGCGCATGAAGACGCGCGCGCCGATCGCGATCAGATCGTCGGGAAAATCATAGTCGGGATTGTGCAGGGCCGGTGTGTCCATGCCCGCCCCGAGGAAGAACATCGCCGAACGCGACGAGCGGCCGAACAGTCCGAAATCCTCCGAGGCGCGCATCGGCAGGCCGTCTTCGACATGCCGGATGCCTTCAGCGTCCAGTGCCGAGCGCAGGTGTTCGACCGCCTCCGGCGCGTTCATGCTGGCGACGAAAACCTCGTCATAGTCGATCGTGCAGCGCAGCCCGTGCCGTGCCGCGGCGTCGTGCGCCAGCACCTGCGCCGCCGCCACGAGATCGGCCATGCGGGCGTCGAGCCGGGTGCGCAGCGTGGCGCGGATCTCGGCATGGCCGGGCGCGATGCCGAAGGCGGCCTCGCCGAGGCGCGCATGGCAGACCGTGACGAGCGCAAAATCGTCGTCGATGAAGCTGCCATGCGACAGCGCGCCGAGCGCCGGCAGCAGCTCGGCGACGGCGAGCGTCGGCGCGACGCCGGTCTCCGGCATGGAGGCGTGCGCGGTCTTGCCGTCGAGCCGGATGCGCATGCCGCGCGAGGCGCAGTTCACCACACCCGCCTTGAGCAGCACTTCGCCGAAGGGCACGCCCGGCAGATTGTGCAGCGAGAAGGCAAGATCGGGATTGATGGCGGGATAGCGCGGGTCGGCGACAACACCGGCAGCGCCGGCGCCGGTCTCCTCCGCCGGTTGGAACATCAAGACGACACGCCCGCGTTTCGGCCGCTCGCGGCCAAACTGCCGCGCCAGCGCGAGCAGGATCGTCGTGTGCCCCTCATGGCCGCACATATGCGACTTGCCCGGCACCAGCGAGGCGTGCGGCACGCCGGACAGTTCCTCGATCGGCAGCGCGTCGAGCTCGGAGCGGAAGAGCACGGTCGGCCCCGGCTGGCCGCTGTCGTAGATCGCGGCGATCCCGTGCCCGCCGAGCCCGGTCAGCACCTGATCGGGTCGCGAGTCAGCGAGAAATCCGACGACGCGCGAAGCCGTCTGCTCCTCCTCGCCGGAAATCTCCGGATAGCGGTGCAGCTCGCGGCGGAACGCCACGAGATCGGCCATGTCCTGATTGGTGAGCTGCATACCGGTCCTGTCTGTGGTCAGCGTGCTGCGTGCCGCCCGGCGTTGCGGCCGGAGAAGATGCAGCCGCCGAGGAAGGTGCCTTCGAGCGCGTTGTAGCCGTGATAGCCGCCGCCGCCAAAGCCGGCGACTTCGCCCGCGGCATAGAGGCCGGCAACGGGCTCGCCGTCCTCGCCCAGAACCTGGCCGTCAAGGTTGGTGTGCAGTCCGCCGAGCGTCTTGCGCGTCAGCACATGCAGACGCACGGCAATCAGCGGGCCGTTGGCGGGCTCGAGGATGCGGTGCGGTTTTGCCGTGCGGATAAGCTTGTCGCCAAGATAGTTGCGCGCGCCGTGGATGGCGGTCACCTGCGCATCCTTCGAATAGGCGTTGTCGAGTTCGCGGTCGCGCGCCTCGATCTGGGTCAGCAGGTGCGCGTGGTCGATGAGCGATTCGCCGGCGAGGGCGTTCATTCCCGACACGAGGTCGCGCAGATTGTCGCGCACGATGAAGTCCTCGCCCTTTTCCTTGAAGGCTTCGACCGGCGGCGGGGCGCCCTTGCCGCGCCGGCTCTTCAGCACGGCCAGCCATTTCTTCGAGGTGAAGTCCGGGTTCTGCTCGGAGCCGGAGAGGGCGAATTCCTTCTTGATGATCTTCTGCGTCAGCACGAACCACGAGTATTCGTAGCCGGTGGAGAGGATGTGCTTCAGCGTGCCGAGCGTATCGAAGCCGGGCAGGCAGGGCGCCGGCATGCGGTTCCCGCGTGCGTCGAACCAGAGCGAGGAGGGGCCAGGCAGGATGCGGATGCCGTGGTTTGGCCAGATCGGCGCCCAGTTCTTCACGCCTTCCGTGTAGTGCCACATGCGGTCGCCGTTGATCACCGCGCCGCCGGCGGCGCGCGTGATCTCGACCATGCGGCCGTCGCCGTGATGCGGGACGCCGGCCACCATGTGTTTCGGCGCCGGGC
>JBFXFO010000187.1:0-6737 GCA_050178915.1 Rhizobiaceae bacterium
GTCGCGGGCGGCAGGCCGCCCGGAAAGGTTCAGGCAGCAGCCTTCAGCGTGGCCTTCTGTGCGGCAAACGCCCAGTCGAGCCACGGCATCAGCGCTTCAAGATCGGAGCGTTCGACCGTCGCGCCGGCCCAGATGCGCAGGCCCGGAGGCGCGTCGCGGTAGTGGCCGATGTCGAAGGCGACGCCTTCCCTTTCCAGTGCCGAGACCATGCCCTTGGCGAAGGCGGCCTGCGCGTCGGCGTCAAGGGCCGCCACCTCCGCATCGACGATGGACAGGCAGACGGAGGTATTGGAGCGCGTCGCCGGCACGTCGGCCAGATGGCCGAGCCAGGACGAGGCTTTCACGAACCCGTCGATGACGGCAAAATTGCCGTCGGCGCGCTGCAGCAGCGCATCGAGCCCGCCGATCCCCTTCGCCCAGTTCAGTGCATCAAGATAGTCCTCGACGCAGAGCATGGACGGCGTGTTGATCGTCTCGCCCTTGAAGATGCCCTCGATCAGCTTGCCGCCCGACGTGAGGCGGAAAATCTTCGGCAGCGGCCAGGCCGGCTTGTAGCTTTCGAGCCGCGCAACGGCGCGCGGGCTGAGGATGAGCATGCCATGCGCGCCCTCGCCGCCGAGCACCTTCTGCCAGGAGAAGGTCACGACATCGAGCTTGGCGAAGTCGAGCCGCTGCGCGAACGCCGCACTGGTCGCGTCGCAGATGGTCAGGCCCTTGCGGTCGGCCGGAATGAAATCGCCATTGGCGACACGCACGCCCGAAGTCGTGCCGTTCCAGGTGAAAACCACGTCGCGGTCGAAATCGATCTGCGTCAGATCAGGCAGCTTGCCGTAGCCGGCCTCGATCGAGCGCACATCCTTGAGCTTCAGCTGCTTGACCGCGTCGGTGACCCAGCCGGATCCGAACGATTCCCAGGCGACCATGTCGACGCCGCGCTCGCCGAGCAGCGACCACATCGCCATCTCGACCGCGCCCGTATCGGAGGCCGGAACGATGCCGATGCCATAATCGGCAGGAACCTGCAGGATTTCGCGCGTCAGCTCGATCGCCTGTTCAAGCTTGCTCTTGCCGATCTTGGCGCGATGCGACCGGCCGAGTGCAGCCTTGGCGAGCGCCTCCAGCGACCAGCCGGGACGTTTTGCACACGGACCTGAAGAAAAATTGGGGTTTGCCGGGCGCAGTGCCGGCTTCGGGAGAGTCGTCATCGTGGTCTATCCTTCCAGATAGCAAGCCCCTCGTTGGGGAGGGGTGGCCCACTCCGGCGAATACTCCTGCGAAACGGATTGCGCAAGCCCGCGATGCAACACCGCCAACCTTTGTCCTGACCGCGAGTAGGGAGTGCCCTAGAACGTGGCGGAATCGTCCGGCCAGAACAGCATCGGCGCGCGTGGCGCATCGACCAGCGGGCGCAGCCCGTGCCAGGCGCGGTCGGCATAGGCGAGCGTCTCGTCCAGCGACGCCGCGTGCGGGCCGGGCGACACGGACAGCAGCTCCGCGGTGACGACGCTGGCGCCCGGTGCCGGCAGTCGGCCGCGAATGACGGCGCGGAAACGCAGTTCCACGTCCGGGTAGAAAGGCTCCCCGCTCGCCAGCCGCTCCCAGCGCACACTGTCACCGAAGCGGTCTGAGCCGCTGGTCGCGCAGAGCCGCGCCAGTTCCATGTCCCGCCGCCGCGCAAAATGCACGACGATCGTTTCCGCCCGCGCCAGCGCGCGCGCGCTGGACGACTGTTCGGAGAGCGAGAAGGCAATCGTCGGCGGCGCGACGCCGACGGAGATCAGCGAGCTCACCGTCAGCGCCACCGGCCCGTCGCCCGGGTCGGCGGTGATGATGGCGACGCCGGCGGGATGACGACGGAAGGCCGCGATGAAGCCTTCCGTCACCTCTGCCAGTTGTTCGCCTTCCGGAGCCCGCAAGGCACCCGTGCTCTGCCGCTCAGGCTGTGCGCTCATTTCTTCTCGATCAGATCGTAGAACTGCCAGGTGCGGTTGCTCCACAGCCCGGCGATTTCGCGGCCCGCCGCTCCGACGATGTTCGGATTGATCGTGAAGTGGTTCGCCGCGGTCAGCATCTCGCGATAGATGCGCTGCATCACGCCGCGACGCAAGGAGGCGCCGCCCGCCGCGCGGTAGACGAACTGGCAGGCATCGACGCCGGCCTCATGCACTTCCGACTTGGCGAGGTGCACGAGCGTGATCTGCCGGGTGGAGACACGCTGGCCCGCCTCGATCGACTTCTCGACGTCGCGCCACACCTCGAACAGCAGCGCGCGGCCGGCGCGCACGCGCGCCTCGGCGCGGCCGAAGTCGAACCAGAACTTGTCGCTTTCGCCGAGCAGGCCGGCGCGACCGGTCTTGGTCACGGCGAACTTGGCGACCTCGTCGAGCATGCGGCGCGCCGCGCCGATCGCCCAGCCGGAGTGGCCGATCGCGGCGAGGCCGACGACGCCGAGGCTGAAGAACTCCTTCAGGCGCTGTGGTTCGGCCGTGAGGATCGGGAACACCATGTCGTCGGGGATGAACACGTCCTTCGCGCCATAGTCGATGCTGCCCGTGGCGGAGAGGCCGAGCGTGTCCCAGTTGCCGAGCAGGTCGTGTTTCTCGACCGGCGCGTGCGCGCACAGCACGATCACATCGCCATTGGCGTCCTTGGCCGGGGCGCCATTGCCGTCATCCAGCAGCGCCGCCGTGTGCGTGTGCGTGGCGTGATAGATGCCGCTGGCATACGACCACTTGCCGTTGAGCAGATAGCCGCCATCGACCTTCTTCAGCATGCCGGTCGGCGTGCCCTGGCCGGAGAACCGGCTCTCGGTCCCCGGCGCGTACAGCCGCTCGATCGCGGTGTCCGGCAGGAACGCCGCCGACATAGCGCCGATGCAGGCATGCACCATCGACACCCAGCCGGCGCCGCCGCTGTGATAGGTGATCGCCTCGAGCAGTTCGAGGCCCTGCGTCGGCGACAGCTGCGCGCCGCCAATGTCCTCGCCGGCGAAGATGTGCGACATGCGCAGCGTCTTCAGCGCCTCGAACGTCGCCTCGTTCAGCTTGCCGAGACGGTCGTTCTCGTCGGCATTGGCTTCGAGCGTCGGACCGATCTTCTTCACCTGCTCCATCAGCGAGGCGAAGTCGGTCTTCGTACCCCAGTACTCTCCGCTGGGCTTCAGGGGGGCATTCATTGGCTTCTCCTCTTTCCTGTTTCTGTTGGCGTCTGGCGACGCTCATGCCTGATTGGATGCTGGTCAGCCGGCGAGGAAATCGCCGATCGCCGTCACCGTCCTGGGATCTTCCTGCATGGCGAAATGGCCGACACCGGGGATGATCTTCAGCGTGGCGTTGGGAATCCGGTCGACCCAGAGCTGCGCCTGCGATGCCGGCAGCATGCGGTCCTTGTCACCCCAGATCACCAGCGTCTGGTTGGGGATGCGCGACAGCCAGCGGGCGAGGTTGGGATGCCCCATGCCATGCACGCCGAGGATGCGCCCGAGCGCCTCGCCCTCCTTGCCGCGGGCTGCGACGAACTCCTCCACCGGCGGCGCATTCTTGCCGCCAGGAAAGTAGCTGGCCGCGACCCCGACGTCGTGCGACAGGTAGCCGGGCAGGTCCTGCGGCGCGATGGCGCCGAGATCGGCGCCGGGATGGTCGGGATGGTTGAGCCCGGCCGGGGCATTCAGCACCAGCCTGCCGAAGCGCTCGCCGGCCACTGCCGCCATTTCCGCAGCCATCCAGCCGCCCATCGAGTGGCCGACCAGATGCGGGTGATCGAGCTTGAGCTCGGTCAGCAGGCGGAGGTTGTGCACGATCATGTCCTGCATGCCGGTCAGGTGGGGGGCATGATCGCTTTCGCCGAAGCCGGGGTGGAACGGCAGATAGACGCGGAAGCGGTCGGCGAGGCCGCGCGCCCAGTCGTAGCCTTCGAGCGTCGCGGCACCATGCAGGGCCAGCACTGCCGGACCCTTGCCGATCGCTTTGACGACGATCGGAGTGCCGTCCACTTTCAGCCTGATCGTCTCGAAATCCATGCCTTGTCCTCCTCCTGTGGCTCAGGCCGCTTCGCCGGTGATGAGCACCTTGCACTGGGTGGTGCGCCTGCGCAGCGCCTCGAACGTGTCCGGCACCCTGCCGAAGCCGATGCGGTCGGTGATCAGCGCCTGCGGCCGGAAACGGCCGGGGCCGAGCGCGCCGAGGGCCGTCTCGAACTCGGCCATGTTGAAGAAGGCGGCGAAGATCACCTGCACTTCCTTCGACAACGCCGCGAACGGATCCCACTGGTCGCCGCCGACGCACAGGCCGACGCCGACGACCGTGCCGTGCACCTTGACCAGGCTGCACGAAAAATCGATGAGCCCGCGCTTGCCGACGCATTCGTAGACGATGTCCGGCAGCCCGCCGATGCGTTGCTTCAGCTCGTCTGCCAGAGCCGGTCCGGAGATGGCGAAGCCGGTGGCGCCGAGCGCAGCGGCCCGCTCCTCCTGATGCCGGTTGATGTCGGCGACGATGACATCCTTCGCGCCTATGCGGCGCGCCCAGAAGGCGACCACCAGCCCGATCGGCCCGGCCCCGAGGATGACCACGCGGTCGCCCGGCTTCAGGCCCGAGCGCATCACCACGTGCAGGCCGACGGCCAGCGGCTCGGCCAGCGCACCCTCGGCGGTCGGCAGGTCCGGCGGCAGCAGGCGGCACTGCCGCGCCGCGACCGTCGTGTATTCGGCATAGCCACCGCCGATCAGCCGCATCTCGGCGCACCAGGCCGGCTCGCCCTTCAAACAGCTCGCACAATGGCCACAGCCGCGCATCGGCGCCACCGCCACGCGATCGCCCGCCCTGAACTCGGTCACGGCGCTGCCGCAACGCACCACCTCGCCGGCGAATTCGTGCCCCAGCACCATGCCGGGATTGATCCCGAAGGTGACCGGGTCCTCGGTCATGTGCAGGTCGGAGCCGCAGATGCCGCAGGCCGCCAGCTGCAGCAGCACCTCGTCGGCCGCCGGCTCCGGCGTACCCATGTCGCCCAGTTCCAGTGGCTGCCCCACGGCGCGGAAGAACACCGCTTTCATGACCGGGTCTCCAGCAGTTTTCGTCGCGTCGGGAACCAAGGCGCATCCACCACGCGGCAGATCAGCCCCCATATGCCGCCGCGCGCGAACAGCGCCATGAACAGTGTCAACAGGCCGAGCACCACCAGATAGGTCGCGCCATACTCGCCGAACCAGCGGTCGGCGAAGAAGTAGATCAGCGCCCCGATGAGCACGCCCTCGAGCGAGCCCAGCCCGCCGACCATGACGATGAAGATCGCGATGTTCGCCCAGTTGGGGTCGAAGGCGGAGGGCGGGTTGATGCGCAGCTGCGCCATGAAATAGACCGAACCGGCAAGGCCGGTGCCCACCGCCGCGGCGATCCAGATCAGGAAGCGCACCCGTCCGACGTTCACGCCCTGGCTCGCCGCCGCGATCGGATTGTCGCGGATGGCGATGAGCGCCAGCCCGTAGCGCGAACGCAGCAGCCAGTAGCTGCCGCCGATGGTGACCAGCAGCATCAGCGCGGTGAGCAGCGAGATGCCGACCGCGCGCTCGTCGGCGGAATAGTTCTGCATGACACGCAGGCTCATGCCGTTGCCGGCGCCGATGTATGTGAACACCGACGCACCGAGCCGCAGCGCCTCGGCGATGACCCAGCTGCCGATGGCGAAATAAGGTCCGTCCAACCGGCGCAGCAGGGCGAAGGTCGGAACTGCGAGGATGGCCGGCGCGATCAGCGACAGCAGCACCGCGATGAACGGGTTGATGCCCCAGAGCTGTGCGGTGACGAACATACCGTAGGCGGCCACGCCGACGAAGGCCTGCTGCCCCACCGACACGAGGCCGGCATAACCTGCAAGCAGGTTCCACATCTGCGCCACCGCGATGTAGCAGGCCAGTTCCACCACGTCGCGTATCTGGCCCTGCGTCGCCCACAGCGACATCGTCGCGACAGCGACGATCACGCCGATGCCAAGCACCATGGCGATGCTGCCGGACACGGTCTGCCGCTGCACCCGCACCGCCGGCGGCGCCGCCGCCGTGGAGAGTGTCTGCACCTCGCTCATACGCGCATCTCCCGTCCGAGCAGGCCCTGCGGTCTGACCGCGAGGACGGTGAGAAACACCAGATGCCCGGCGAGGATGCCGAAGCCGGGATCGATGCGGAAACCGATCGACTGGCTGATGCCGAGAACCATGGCGCCGAGGAACGCGCCCCAGACCGACCCCATCCCTCCGATGATCACCGCCTCGAAGGCGTAGATCAGCTGGAACGGCCCGTCGGCCGGAGAAACCGTCGAGCGCATCGACTGGAACACCGCCGCGAAGCCGAGGATGGCGACGGCGATAGCGGTCGCGCCAGCATAGATGCGCTTCGGGTTGACGCCCGTCAGCGCCGCCGCCTCGACGTCGGCTGCCGCTGCACGCAGGCTGCGTCCGAAGCGGGTGAAGCGCAGCACGCCGTCGAGCCCGCCGGTGAGGATGGTGGCGACGATCAGCACGATCAGCGGCAGCACGCCGATGAACAGCGGGCCGACCTGGAACGAGGCCTGTGCAAGGCCTCCGCTGTCGAGCGAGCGCGTGTCGGCCGACCAGATCTGCAGCATCGCGTTCTGCAGCGCGATCGACAGCCCGAAGGTCGCGATCAGCGACGGCAGCGGGTCGGCGCCGACCACCCGGTTGAGGATCAAGCGCTGCAGGATCATGCCGATCAGCGCGCCCAG